>CAIMBM010000256.1 GCA_903839205.1 uncultured Holophagaceae bacterium
AGCTGCACCTGAACGGCATGCCGCTGCTCGGTTCAGACATCCAGGCGGGCATCATCGGCGCGCTGCTGCTCACCACCGTGGCAGGGCCGATGGGTCTGGGGTGGGCTCTGCGGCGTGGGTCAGAGCAGCCCTAGGCCCATCGGCGCACGGTTCAGGCCACCACGTCATGGCTGAGGACGAGCACGCCATCTTCGACGTTTCCCAGCTCTACGGCGGTCCGCAGCTTCTCGATGTGGATGCCCGAGAGGCGCGTACCGGCTGCGAGCATGATGAGCCCTTTCTGGCTGAGGATGTCCGAGGCCAGGACCATCCCGCCACTGAGCTCCTCGATGCTCACCAGGGAGCGGCCCTGCTGGACCCCGTCCCCTGGAAGCTCCTCGACCACCCGTTCCAGGGCCGCCAGGACCGCCGGATCGTACTTGCCCCGCTCGAGCTTCATCTGAGCGACCACCACGGGTCGGGATTGCCGGATGTTCAACATGGCGATGAAGTCGTCCGCGACCTTGAGGATCCTGGATTCAAGAGGGAGCGCCTCGCCGGCCAGGCCATCATGGGGGTAGCCCGTGCCATTGAAGGTCTGCCCCGAGTAGAGGATGAATTTTGCCACCGACTGGAGTCGCGGGATCTTGGCGATCATCCGGCTGCCCATCTCGGGGACCTTCCGGAAGAGGTCCTGTTCCTGGACCGTCAACCGCTCCCGGTGGGCCGACTTCACCTGGATCTCCATGGGCACGGCCAGGCGACCGATCTTGGATAGGAGGGCCGCGATGCCGAGGTCCCAGGGCGGCTGCATCCCCATCTGTCCGGCAATCTTCATAGCGCAGTCCCGGACCCGCTTGGTCTCGCCGAAGGACCGGGCGTCGAACTCGGCCAGCAGCTCGACCATGGTCTGGATGCTTCCGGCCAGCGTGTCTTCAAGCAGCAGGCGCTCTGCGGTCACCAGCCGGTACTGCTCGATGCCGGCCTCGATGACGGTGGCGAGCGAATCATCCGTGCAGGGTTTGTTGAGGAAGCGGAAGACGTGGCCGAGGTTCACGGCCTCGATGGCCGTGCCCAGCTCCGCCTGGGCCGTGAGCATGATCCGACTGGTCTCCGGGCTGATCCTCGCGAACTCCTGGAGGAACTCGATGCCGTTCATCTTGGGCATCTGCATGTCCGCGACCACCACGGCAAAGGGCGGGGCGCTCCGGGCAAAGGCCAGGGCCTCCTGGGCTGAATCCTTGGCCACCAGGTCGAACTGGTTGCGGAAGGCCCGTTTGAAGGCAGCGAGCAGCATGGTGTCGTCATCGACGAAGAGGACGCGGGGCAGCATGGGACCTCCTGCGGGCAGGGCTGGTTGGGGGCGTGGTCGTGCGTCAGTGGTCGGCGGAAAGCCCCTGCGCGTGCCCGCCCAGGACGGGCATCCATCGGGCCAGACAGGGCTGTGGTTCGTCCCCGGGGGGCGTGTAGCCATCGGAGAAGGGGTTCTCGCTGGCCTGGCTTGAGGACCAGAGATCGGCGCATTTGAGGATGCAGTTCGGGATCGACCCGCAGGTGCAGTGGATCCGGCCGTGGTGGCCCGCCACAAGGTCGCAGAGGCGCGGGTCGAGTCCCCACAGGTGCAGCAGCTCCGCGCCCACTTCGGCGTGGGTGGTGCCGTAGGCTTCCAGCTCCAGCAGGGGCAAGGGGGCATCCAGACGCCGGCTCTCGGACAGGACGCGGTGGTAGTCCAGGCTGGGATCCAGGGCCATGACGACCCGCCCCACGTCGTGCAGCAGGCCGGCCGTGTAGCAGTGCGAGGCCTCCTCCTGGCCCACCTGCTCGGCGGCCGCCAGTAGGCTGGCCATCTGCGCCACCTGGGCGGAGTGCTCCCACAGCTCGGCGAGGTCCAGGCCCGAGGGATGTAGGGACTGGGCCGCCGTCATGGCCCCCCGCTCAAGCACGGCCTGTTTGAGCAGATCCAGGCCGATGAGTTCGAGGGCCTGGGTGAGATCGGTGACCTTGGCCGCAAGCGTCAGGTAGGAGGAGTTCACGAGTTTCAGGATCTTCGTCGCCATGCCCATGTCGAGGCGGACGATGGCGAGTACCTCCTCGATGGAGGGATGCCCCTCCCTGAGCAGGCAGGAGAGTCCCCGGTGGAGGGAGGGCAGGCTCGGGACTCGGTCCAGCCCGGCCACCAGCTGCCTGGCCCTGCTCATCGAAGGCGTATCCTCCTTTGCGGCAAAGGAATCCACGAGGGCGATGAAGCGGTCCGGGTCGACCGGCTTGGCCAGGAACTGATGGAAGGAGGCCTCGCAGGACTGGATCAATTCGATGCCGGCGTGACCGGACAGGATGATGCGCACCATCCCTGGGGCCACCCGCTGTGATTCCCGGAGCAGGGCACTGCCGTCCATACCCGGCATCAGCATGTCCGTGATGAGCATGTCGAAGGGTTCCTCCGACTGGATCTTCTGGAATGCCTCGGTGCCCGAGGCCGCGGTGGCGACATGCCACTCCGGTCGTTCCAGGCGCAGGGAGCGCCGCAGCCCCTCGAGGAGCCTGATTTCATCGTCAACCAGAAGGAGTCTCATGCCGCACCTTCCTTGCGACTCCACTGCTTGGCGGGCGCGGCCCGCAAGGGCAATTGGACGATGAACGTGGTGCCCTGGCCTGGCTGGCTCTCGAAGCGGATCTCGCCGCCGTGCATGCCGACCACGGTCTGGTAGCATACCGACAACCCCTGTCCGGTCCCCGCGCCCACATCCTTCGTGGTGAAGAAAAGATCAAAGACCTTGGAGTGGTGCTCCTCCAGGATGCCCGTGCCCGTGTCCTGGATGCGGATCTCCACCCCATTCGTCGTGCGGGAGGTGGACAGCAGGATCCGTCCCAGGTCCCCAGCCTCGTGGGCTTTCGCGCCGATGGCCTGGGCCGCGTTGACGATCAGATTCAGGAAGACCTGGTTCAGTTCCGCCGGGAAGCCCTGGATCAGCGGGAGGTCCGACTGGAAATCCTGCTCGAGGTTGGCCACATACTTCCACTCGTTCCGGGACACGGTGGCCGCAGATTCCAGGCTCTTGTTGAGGTCGACGGCCACGGGATCCGGGCTTCCGGGGTGGCTGAACTCCTTCATCGCCCGGACGATCTTGGCCACGCGATCGATGCCCTCCATGGAGTCCCGCAGGACCTTGGGCGTCTCATCCTGGATCCAGGCCAGGTCGGTGGGTCGCCGGGAGTCCTGCCCTTCTGATTGGGACTCCTCCGAGAGGGCCCCCAGGAGCTGATCATAGGTCTTCTCGAGGAACCTGAGGTTCATGCTGAGAAATTGGATGGGCGTGTTGATCTCATGGGCGATTCCCGCTGCCAGGAGACCGACAGATTCGAGCTTCTGGGCCTGGAGGAGCCGGAGTTGGGTCCGGTGGTTGTCCTCCTCGGTGAAACGACGGCGCTCCTCGATGCCGGTGGCCGCGGCCATGATGCCGAGCAGGGTGCGCTCTTCCAGGTTCCAGTCGTGGTCCTCGGGGCAGATGCCCAGGAGAAGTCCCACCATCTTGTCCTCGGCCCAGACCGCATGGGCCAGGGCCACGGCGGGAGCACCGGTCCGGGTCAGGAGGCCGCACATCTCCGTGGATTCCCGGCGGGAGAAGTGCTCGATGTCCAGGTGCTGGAGGGCTTCCGGAAGGGTGCATTCCGCTTCCGGGAAGGTGCGCTGGACCTTGAACCCCGTCGGGTCGGAGGAGACGTACAGGATTTCCTCGATGCCGGTGAGCTCGTGCAGCAGCCGCATGAGGGTGGTCAGGTTGGCCTGGGTGTCGGGCCCGAGCTGCAGGAATCCCTGGGTGAGGGCCGTCAGGCGGCTTTCCGACCGATGCCGGGTCGCCATTTCCGAGAGGAGTCCCAGGTTGGCGTGCTGCAGGTCGCGAGTCCGATTGACCACCCGCTTCTCTAGGTCCACCCTGGCCATCTCCAGGTCCCAGAGGTCCTGCTGCCGCTCGATGACGAGGCCGAGGGCGCGGGCGGATAGGCGGAGGATCTCCTGCTCGGCCTTCGTCCAGGTCCGCAGTCCCGGACACTCCTCGAAGCCGATCATGCCCCAGAGCAGACCCTTCACTAAGACGGGCATCAGCAGGAGCATCTGGACGCCCTGGGATTGAAGGTAGGCGCTCTCCAGCGGGGGGAAGTCCGGGGTGGATCCGGCCACCATGTCGTTCTCTGCGAGGATCTTCATCCAGCGGCTGGGAATGGCCTTCGCCATGGGGATGCCGCTGGGCCGCGGCGCGATGCCCTCCGCCTGCCAGCACTGGACCTGGCTTAGGTGCGGGAGGCTCACGTCCGTTGTTCCCGGGTGGCGCTGGAAGATGTAGGTCCGGCTGGCCTTCGCGCCCTCGCCCAACCGCTCGAGGAAGTCGATGAGGGTCAGCTGCCAGTCCGGTGCATCCAGCAGGCCGACCAGGGCACGGCTCACGGCATCGAGGAGGAGGTCCTTCTCCATCAGGCCGTCTTCCATGACCTTGCGGGCCGTGATGTCCCGGCCGATCCCGAGAATGCCCACCAGGCCGCCGGAGGGGCCGTAGAAGGGCGTCTTCAGGATGTCGAGCAGGGCGCGGCGCCCATCGGGATAGGCCAGCCATTCGTCGTTGTGCCGGGGCTCTCCTCCGTTGAGCATCAGCCAGTCCTGCTCGCGGCAGATGTCGGCGTTCTCACGGCCCATGATGTCGTAGTCCGTGTACCCGATCACCTCTTCCCGTCTGCGTCCCATGAGCTCCAGCAGGGGCGGGTTGCAGCGGAGGTAGACCCCGTTCACGTCCTTGAAGAAGAC
>CAIMBM010000257.1 GCA_903839205.1 uncultured Holophagaceae bacterium
AACCTCGTGGGCTACAAGGGCGTACTCATCGGCGCCATGGAGCTGCCGAAGTACTACCCCATGTTCATGACCGCCGCCGGCACCACCCTGCCTGCCAAGGTCTTCGTCATCGGCGCGGGCGTGGCGGGCCTTCAGGCCATCGCCACGGCCAAGCGGCTGGGCGCCAGCGTCACCGCCACGGATGTGCGCCCGGAGGTGAAGGAGCAGATCGAGTCCGTGGGCGGCAAGTACGTGGGCATCGAACTCAGCCAAGGCGCCTCGGCGGGCGGCGGCTACGCCACGGAGCTCTCCGCCGAGGACAAGGCCCGCCAGGCGAAGCTGCTGGCGGACCACTGCGCCACCGTGGACGTGGTCATCACCACGGCCCTCATCGGCGGCGTCTTCGCGCCGAAACTGCTGGACGAGGACATCGTGCGGAGCATGAAGCCGGGTTCGGTGATCGTGGACCTCGGCGCCGATGGCGGCGGCAACTGCACCCTATCCAAGCCGGGGGAGACCGTGGAGGCCCACGGCGTGAAGATCGTGGCACCCCTCAACCTGCCCGCCACGATGCCCACGCACGCCAGCATGCTCTTCTCGCGCAACCTGCTGAACTTCATGACGGCCTTCTGGGACAGGGAAGCCAAGCGGTTTGACCTGGACTGGGACGACGACATCCTCAGGGGCTGCGCCGTGACCCACGAGGGAAAGGTGGTCCACGGACCCACCCAGCAGGCGCTGAACCAGATCCAGGGGGGAAAGACATGATCATGCTGGCGGCACCCACCGAGGCCGCGGTCCACGGGGCCGGGGGGCACGGGCAGCTCGACTTCATGGGCGCCCTCTTCGTCTTCATGCTGGCCACCTTCATCGGCTTCATGGTCATCCAGCGCGTGTCGCGGCTGCTGCACACGCCCCTCATGAGCCTGACCAACGCCATCTCGGCCATCGCCGTGGTGGGCGCCCTCATCGTCTCCGCGGGGAAGGACTCCCCGGGCTACATCACCGCCCTGGGGCTGATCGCCATCTTCTGCTCCACCACGAACATCGTGAGCGGCTTCCTCATCACGGACCGCATGCTGAAGATGTTCAAGAAGCAGGAAAAGGTGGCGAAATGAGCGCGCAGCAGGAGCGGAGCGCCACTTTGCCGAAGGCGACCATGCCGCCGAAGCAGCGCGTAGGCGGGATAGGGCCGAATCGGCAAAGCCGATTGCGGGGCCGGAGGCCTGAGGGCGAAGCCCGAACCAAGCCCGTAGGGTGCGGCACAGGAGGGGCCGCATGATGAGCCCAGAGACCCTCGTCCAGCTGCTCTATCTCGTCTCCACGGCGCTGTTCATCCTCTCCCTGCGCTGGATGAGCGATCCGGAGACCGCCCGCAAGGGTGTCTTCTCAGGCGTGGCGGCCATGCTCCTGGCGGTGGCCGGTACCCTGGCGGGCGTCACTGCCACCGGGGGCACCCACTACTGGTGGATCCTGGGCGCCTTCGCCCTGGGCGCGGCGGTCGGGTACCCCCTGGCCCAGGTGCCCCTCACGGCGGTGCCCCAGCGGACCGCCCTGTCCCACGCCTTCGGCGGCCTGGCGGCGGGCCTGGTGGGCACGGCCAAGTTCTTCCTGTACTTCGGCCAGCACAACGAGGCGGCCCTGGCCCCCTTCATCGTGGTGGCCCTGGTGGCGGAGATCATGCTTGGCTTCCTCACCTTCACGGGCTCTCTGCTGGCGGCAGGCAAGCTGCAGGAGGTGACCTGGATCCCCCAGCGGCCCGTCACCTATCCCCTGCAGAACGCCAGCAACCTCGGGCTCTTCGCGCTGGCGCTCGCCCTGGGCGCGGCCCTGGTGCTGCACCCCCTGGCGCCCTGGGCCCCTTGGGCCTTCGGCGCCATCATCCTGCTCTCGCTCGTCTTCGGCGTGCTGCTGATCATCCCCATCGGCGGCGCCGACATGCCCACGGTGATCTCCATCCTCAACGCCTATGCCGGGCTCTCGGCGGTGGCCATGGGCTTCGTGCTCAACAACAAGCTGCTCATCACCGCCGGCGCCCTGGATGGCAGCTCGGGCCTGATCCTCTCCATCATCATGTGCAAGGCCATGAACCGCTCCTTCTTCAACGTGCTGTTCGGCGCCTTTGGCCAGACCGTGACGGCCACGGCGGGGGGAGAAGCGAAGGCCTACAAGTCGGACACCGTCGAGAGCGCCGCCCAAGTCATGGCGCAGGCGGATCTGGTGGTCATCGTCCCCGGCTACGGCATGGCCGTGGCCCAGGCCCAGCACAAGGTGCGCGAAGTCTATGACCTGCTGAAGAAGCGCGGCGTCACGGTGAAGTTCGCCATCCATCCGGTGGCGGGCCGCATGCCTGGCCACATGAACGTGCTGCTGGCCGAGGCCGAGATCCCCTACGACGACCTGGTGGAGATGGACGAGATCAACGGCGACCTGCCCCACGCGGACGTGGTGCTGGTGATCGGGGCCAATGACGTGGTGAACCCCGCGGCGCGCTCGGACAAGACCAGCCCCATCTACGGCATGCCCATCATCGATGCCGACCGGGCCAGGACCGTCTACGCCATCAAGCGCTCCAAGGCGCCGGGATTCGCCGGCATCGACAACGAGCTCTACTTCCTGGACAAGACCTTCATGCTCTTCGGCGACGCCAAGAGCGTGGTGGGGGAGCTGGCGCGGAAACTGGCAGGAGAAGGCGGGCACTGAGCCCCCGACGCGGTTGCACCCGGACACCCAACCTGCGCATATGGGGCCTGCACCCCAGCCCAGGAAGCCTCCTTGAAGCCCATGCTCGTCGGCGCGCTGGCCGCGCTGTTCTTCAGCAGCACCTTCGTCCTCAACCGCGCCATGAGCCTGGGGGGCGGCCCCTGGTTCTGGACGGCGGCCCTGCGCTACGGCTGGATGATCGTCCTGCTTTGCGGCGGCTACCTTCTGCTCGGGCGCGGGCGCGCGCTGGCTGACATCTTCCGCCTGTTCGCCCGCCACTGGCGCTTCTGGAGCCTCACGGGCAGCATCGGCTTCGGCGTGTTCTACGCGCTGCTGAGCTTCGCCAGCGCCTTCGCGCCCGGCTGGATGGTCGCCACGACCTGGCAGACCACCATCCTGTGCACGCCCCTGGTGCTGCGCCTGTTCGGCCACCGGGTGCCCACGCGCGCCCTGGTCCTCACGGTGGTGATCTTCGGCGGCGTGGTGATGGTCAACCTGGAGCAGGTCCGCCTAGGGTCGCCGGCCGCGGTCCTGCTGGCGGCCCTGCCGGTCCTCGTCGCCGCCTTCGCCTACCCCCTCGGCAACCAGCTGCTGTGGGAGGCGCGGGCGGGAACCCATCGCCGCGTGCCCCGCATCACCGATCCGGCCCTGGGGGATCCCTTCGCGCGGGTGCTGCTGCTGTCGCTGGGCTCCCTGCCCCTGTGGCTGGTCCTGGCAGCCCTCGTCCACCCGCCGCCGCCCACCGGGGGCCAGGTCCTGAACACTGCCCTGGTCGCCCTGCTCTCCGGTGTCATCGCCACCAGCCTGTTCCTCTACGCGCGCCACCTCGCCGTTTCGCCCGCGCAGCTGGCGGCGGCGGACTGTACGCAGGCCCTGGAGGTGGTGTTCACCCTGGCCGGAGAGGTCTGGCTGCTGGGCGGGGCCCTGCCCTCGCCCCTGGGCTGGGCCGGTCTCGCCCTCACCCTCGCGGGCCTGTTGCTGTACCTGAGGGCGCAGCGAATTGCCTAGGGTCTAACCCGTCCCACCGGAAGCAGGGTCAGGACCTGGGTCCCCTTGGGCAACCCCAGGGTGCGGGCCACGGCTTCCAGGTCCACCCCGGCAGCGGTACCGGCCCCGAGGCCCAGGGCCGCGGCCTGCAGAAGCAGGCCCTGGGCCGCGGCGCCGCCTTCGTAGTAGGTCAGGTTGAGGGCAGCGCTCCCCTCTCCGATGCGGCTGGGGTCACCGGCCATCACGAACACCGAGGGCGCCTCCTGGATCCAGGCCTGCATGCCCTTGACGGCGCCCAGGAGCGTCCGGGGCGTGCCGTCCGCCACCCGGGTCAGCCGGTGGCCCGAGGGAAGGTAGTGGTAGAGGCCGGCGGCGAGATCAGGGGAGCCGGAGGTCACCAGGTAGAGTTCCAGCGGATGCTTGGCATGGGCCGAAGGGGCGACCCGCCTGCCGGGGCGGTTCTCGCCCTGGGCTGCCCACAGGAGCTGGCTGGCCTCGGCGAGGCTGGGTGCAGGCCCGGCCAGGGCCCGGACCGTGGCCCGGGCCCGGAGGGCGGTCTGCAGGGTGGCGCTCCCCGCCGGAGGCGCGGGCAGGTTCAGGGGGACAACCTCCTGGGCCCCCAGTAGGAGGGCCACACAAAGGAAGCAGGCGGAACGGAACGGGATCATGGGAAGCCTCGACTTTCTAACGGAAAGGGGAACCTGCCTCCTCATTCTGGCCCGGGCCGCCTCGGGGCACAAAATCACCGCTCCAGGCCCCCCGGCGGCGGATCCGCAGGTCGGTCCCCTGAGGCTTCCCCGCAGGAGAAGTTCGCCGGCCTATCTTTGGGATGGGGTGGTTCTGCGCCCCGGAGGCTCCATGTTCAAGCTGACGCCCCGATCATGGCTCAATACCCTCTTCCTGGTGGGGACGCTGGGCCTGGCACTGGTGCTGGTGCCCTGGAAGCTGGCGACCCAGGGCCTGCGCCTGGGCGAGGTGGTGGTCTTCCTGGTGATGTACTCGCTGATCGGCCTCGCCATCACCGTGGGCTACCACCGCCTTTTCAGCCACCGGGCCTTCCGGGCCGCCTGGCCCGTGAGGTTCCTGGCCCTGCTCTTCGGCGCCGCGGCCTTCGAGAATTCCGCGCTGGCCTGGTCCAGTGACCACCGGCACCACCACCGCTTCGTGGATGACCCCGAACGCGACCCCTACCCGGTCCGCCGGGGCTTCTGGTACGCACACTGGATCTGGGTGATGGAAGCCACGGACCGCCCCATGGACTCCGTGGGCGACCTGGAGCAGGATCCCCTCATCCGGTGGCAGCACCGCCACCACTTCTGGATCGGGGCCTCCGTCGCCGCCCTGCCCGTGCTCGCCGTGGGCCTGCTGACCCACAACCTCCTCGGCCAACTCATCCTGGGGCTCCTGCTGCGGATCGTGGCGACCCACCACAGCACCTTCCTCATCAATTCCGCCGCCCACTGGTTCGGCAGCCAGCCCTACACGGACAGCAACAGCGCCCGGGACAACGCCCTCCTGGCGCCCTTCACCTTCGGAGAGGGCTACCACAACTACCACCACATGTGGCAGTGGGACTACCGCAATGGCCCGCGCTGGTACCAGTGGGATCCCGCCAAGTGGCTCATCGCCGCCGGCGCCTGGGTGGGCCTCACACGGGGCCTGCGCCGGGTCCCGGATACAGAGATCCAGCGGGCCCGAGTCGGCATGGAAGCCCGGCGCCTCGCCGCCGCCCTCGCCACGGACGCCCTCCAGGCCAAGACCATCCTGGAGGCGGCCCGGGTCCGCGTGGATGGGGCCCTCAGCGCCTTCCAGATCCGACTCGAGGCCTGGCAGGTGAAGAAGGCCCAATGGAGGGCCCAGGGCCCCACCCACGCCGAAAGCTGGTCCGCCCTCCGTGGGGATTGGAAGACACAGCGCGTCCAATTGCGGCGGGATCTGCAGGCGGCCTGGGCAGACTGGCACCGAGCACGGCAGCTGGCGAAGCGTCTGGCCGTGGCCTGACAGAGCGATTCACTCGAACCGGTATTCCTTGGGCACCACGATGATGCCCTTCTCCGAACAGGTGAAGCGTCGGCTGTCCTTGACCGGGTCGAAGCCGATGGACTCTCCGGGGGGTATGCGCACGTCCTTGTCGACGATGCAGCGGCGCAGCTTCGCGCCCCGGCCCACCACGACCTGGTCGAATAGGATGGCGTCCTCCACCACCGCCTCCTCATGGATGTAGACCCGGGAGGCCAGGATGGAGTGGCGCACGACGCCGCCGACGATCACCGTGCCGGCTCCCATAATGGAGTTGGCCATCAGTCCGTCCTTGCCGCCCTCACCGGGCACCATCCGCGCCGGTGGGTTCTGGCCATGGTAGGTGCGGATGGCCCAGTCCCGCTGGTACAGATCGAGGGGCGGGATGGGCTTGAGCAGGTCCATGTTCGCTTCGTAGTAGGCGTCAATGCTGCCCACATCGCGCCAGTAGCGGTCCTGGGTGACCCGGCCCCGGGGGCCGCCGAACTCGTAGGCGTAGACCTTGTGCGTCCCGATGAGGCGCGGGATCAGGTCCTTCCCGAAGTCATGGCTGGACCCTTCGCGAGTCGCGTCGCCCCGCAGCTCCTCCATCAGGAGCTCCTTCGGGAACACATAGATGCCCATGGACACCAGGGCGGTGCCGGGTTCGCCGGGGATGGGCTGGGGCCGCTCGGGCTTCTCCTGGAAGCTGACGATGCGACTCTCTTCGTCGATGACCATGACGCCGAAGGCACTGGCCTCCTCAAGGGGCACTTTCATGCAGGCGACGGTCAGGTCCGCAGCCTTCTCGTCGTGGGTCTTGATGAGGGCGGCGTAGTCCATCCGGTAGATGTGATCGGCGGCGAGAATGAGCACCTTCTCGGCGCTGCTCCGTTCCAGCAGGAACAGGTTCTGGCAGATGGCGTCGGCCGTGCCCGCGTACCAGGAGGCGCCGGTCCGCATCTGCGGTGGGACGACCGTGATGTACTCGCCGCACTCGGGACTGAAGATGGACCAGCCGTCCCGCAGGTGCTTGTGTAGTGAGTGCGATTTGTACTGGGTCAGCACCAGGACCCGGCGGAGGCCGGAGTGCAGGCAGTTGGAGAGGGTGAAGTCGATGACCCGGTACTTGCCGCCGAAGGGCACGGCCGGCTTGGCGCGGTCGGCGGTCAAGGGCTGCAGGCGGGACCCGCTGCCGCCCGCCAGGAGGATGGTCAACGTGTCATCGGCCATGGGGGCACCTTCAAGGCGGGGATTGGGGACAATCCAGGCAGGGGCCCAGGGTGGACGCGGGCCGGGCTTGGAGCGGAGGCAAGCTGTCCGCCCAAACATGAATCAGGTTGGGCGATAAATCAATCAAACAGAATCTAGTCCTCCAGGAACCGGACGAACTCGCTCAGGTCGGCACGCTCGGTGACCAGGCCGTTCTCCACGGCGGCCGGGTCGGCGTAGCCCAGCGCCATGCCGCAGACCAGCATCTGCTCAGGCTTGAAGGACAACTCTTCGGCGATGACCCGGTGGAACTGGGTGAAGGCCGCCTGGGGGCAGGTGTGCAGGCCCCGGGCCCGGGCGGCCACCATGAGGTTCTGGAGGAACATGCCGTAGTCCAGCCAGCTCCCCTGCCCCATCGCGCGGTCGATGCTGAAAATCAGGCCCACGGGCGCGTCGAAGAAGCGGTAGTTTCGTCCATGCTGGCGGTGCATGGCCTCCCTGTCCGTCTTGGCGATGCCGACGAGCGCATAGAGATCCCAGCCAACCTTGCGGCGGCGGTCGAGGTAGGGCGAGGTCCATTCCTTGGGGTAGTAGTCGTATTCCCGCTCGTGCCGCGCCAGCTCGGCGGGGTCCTCGTGGATCGCGCAGATGCGGTCCGAGAGCCGCTGCCGGGCAGCGCCAATGAGTACATGCACCTGCCAAGGCTGGGTGTTGGTGCCAGAGGGCGCCCGCGCGGCGAGGCGCAGGATGTCCTCCACCGTCTCGCGGGGCACCGGGGTCGGCAGGAAGGCCCGCATGGAATGGCGGCTGGTGATGGCGTCGTCGACCGCGGCCCTCTGCGCCTCCGTGGGCTTGTCATACAGGTTCACGGGATCAGTCCTTTCAAGACAGCCCAGCTGGCTCCGGGCTCGGATCAGCTTGCCAGGGCGGGAGGCTCCACAGGCTTCCTGCGGAACAGGTCGAGGGACCCGACCACGGCCCCCAGCACGATCAGCCCCATGGCACCGATGGAGGTGGCCGAGAGGCGCTTCCCGCCCCAGAGGACGAGGTTGAGGGTCGACAGAAGGGGCGTGAGGTAGGCGAGGGCCCCGATGATCCGGGAATCCCCCCGCTTCAGGGCCGCGTCCCAGGTATAGAAGGCCGCGCCCATGGGGCCGAGGCCAAGCAGCAGGAGGAAGCCCCCGTCCTTGGCGGAGATGGATGGAACAGGGGCGCCGAAGGCCGAGACCTCCAGGGCATAGAGCAGGAGGGAGAGCAGGCCCGAGGCCAGGCAGAAGCCCCCGACGGCGCCCGTGGGAAAGGGGCGGACCCGCTTGGTGAGCAGCGAGTAGCTGGACCAGGTGAGGGCCGCCGCCAGGGCCAGCAGGTAGCCGGGCAGGTTCGCGGCGTCCGGGCTGAGCTTACCGCCCGTGATCACGAGCGCGGCCCCGGCCAGGCCCAGGAGGGCGCCCCCCACGTGATGGAAAGTCAGTCGGCAGCCGCGCAGGTAGAGGGGCGAGAGGACCACGATCAGCAGCGGCCAGAGGTACTGCAGGAGGTTCACTTCCACGGCGGGCGCGAACCGGAAGGCCGTGAAGAGGAGGGCGTGATAGCCGAAGATCCCACCGATGCCGATGGCGAGCGTGCCCAGCGGCACCCTCCAATCCCGCAAGCGCCGAAGGCCCACCAGGCCACCCACGACCAGGGCGATGCCCACGGAAAGAAAGGGGGGCAGGTGGCCCAGGCTCGACCCAAGCACCGCCAGGGTGCTCCAGATCAGGATGGTGACCAGCGAAAGGAGGACGGCAGGCATCCCGGAACTATAGCGGATCACCCGCGCCGCAGTTCAGCGCAGGCCGTGCCCGGCCTTGAAGCCAGCCCAGTCCTGCTTGGCCTTCAGGAAGGTCTCGACATCCGGACAGAGCAGGAAGGGGTTGCCCTGCCGCTCCCAGGCCATGGTGGAACTGGGCCTCGCGCCATAGTCGTGGCCCGGCCAGATCGTCGTGTGGGGCGGCCACTCCCGCAGCAGTCGCTGGAGGCTCTGCCATTCGGTGCGGCCGTCGGCTTCGGTCTGGGTGCCGCCCACCTTGCCCACGAAGAGCAGGTCCCCCGTGAAGGCGGCGTCCTGGCCCTCCACCAGGAAGGCCAGGTGGTCCTGGTAGTGGCCGGGGACGTGCCAGACGCGGATCGCGAAGGCCCCGAAGCGAACCCGGTCGCCGTCCCGGAGCGTGACATCCACGGGACCCGGGTGGCCCGGCCCGCCCGCAACCAGGGCACCAGTCAGCCTCCTGGCGGCCTTGTTGCCGTTGGTGTGGTCCTCGTGACCATGGGTATTGAGCACGTGGGTGATCTTCAGCCCCTGGGCCCGGGCCCGCTCCACCAGGGCCTCGGGCGTGTAGGAGGGATCGATCAGCACGCCCACTGCCGCCTCCCGGTCGCCGAGGAGGTAGCCGAAGTTGCGATCCCCGCCCACCCGGATCTGCTCGAAGATGAATCGCATCGGTCCCCCGCTGGCCGCTTCAGGATGACACCCCTGCGTGGGCCGGGTCAGCCCTTGCGCGCGGCAGGGCAGCCGGAACTGCACTTACCACAGGTACCCCCCGACGACTGGGGTCTTCCCACACCCAGATCCTGGATGGCCCCCAGGAGGAAGTAGAGGGCTGACAGGCCGGCAGCGGAGGTGGCGAGAAGGGTCTGGAAGGTCATGGCAACCTCATACAAAACCGATGGCCCGGCCCACGGCCACGGTCGCCCAGGCGAGCCCCCAGCCCAGCACCAGGCCGTAGCCCACCGTGAAAGCCGCCCAGCCCCAGCTGCCGGCCTCGCGGCGGATCATGGCGATGGTGCCCAGGCAGGGGGTGTAGATGAGCGTGAAGACCATGAAGGCCAGGGCTGTGAGGGGTGTCAGGCCCGACCCGTCCCGGAGGGCCACCTGGAGCGGGCTGAGGAGCTCGCCCGCCTTCGGCTCCTCGCTGGCCTGGTGGATGACAGCCATGGTGGAGACCACGATTTCCTTGGCCACGAAGCCGGCGGTGAGGGCGATGACGTCCTTCCAGGCCTCGGCCCGCTTGTGGTCCGGATCGAGGATGGGCCTCAAGATGGGCTCCACCTTCTGGCCCAGCCGCGCCGCCAGGCTCGTGTTCACGATCCGGCTCTCGTGGGCGAGCTGGAGCAGCTTCAGGCGCTCCTCGGACTCGGCCACCGGCAGGTTCAGGGTCGCTACCCCCTGGCGCTGCTGCTGGTACTCCAGAGTCCACTCCCGGTTGGCGATGCCCGGGTAGCGCGACAGGAACCAGACCAGCGTGGCACCGGCGAAGATGGTGGTGCCGGCCCGGGTGAGGAAGATGGAGCCCTTCTCCCACATGTGGATGAGCGTCGCCTTCAGCATCGGCAGGCGGTAGGGCGGCAGCTCCATCACGAAGGGCGAACTGGGGCCGCTGAACAAGACGCTCCGCAGCAGCCGGCCCATGAGGACCGCGAGGCCCAACCCCAGGAAATGCATGCCGATGATGGCGAGGGCCGCCTTGAAGGGAGTGAAGAAGGTGCCGGCGATGACGATGAAGACCTGCAATCGGGCCGAGCAGCTCACCAGGGGCGTCACCAGCATGGTGATGAGGCGGTCCTGGGGGCTCTCGATGGTGCGCGCCGCCTGGATGGCCGGCACGTTGCAGCCGCTGCCCATGATGAGTGGGATGAAGCTCTTCCCGTGCAGCCCCATGACGTGCATGAGCCGGTCCATGATGAAGGCCGCCCGGGCCATGTAGCCCGTGTCCTCCAGGAAGGCGATGCAGCCCATGAGGATCATGATCACGGGCACGAAGACGATCACGGCACTCACCCCGGGGATGACGCCGTCCACCAGGAGGCTGGTCAGCTCCCCTGCGGGCAGCCGGGAGCCGGCGAAGGTCGACAGGGCCTTGAACCCGTCCGCGATCCAGTCCTGGGGGATCTTGCCCAGGACGAAGGAGAGCGAATACATGAGGGCCAGCACCCCGATGAAGATGGGGACCCCCAGGAGCCGGTGCGTGAGCACCGCATCCAGCCGCGCTGTGGGTGATTTTTTATCGTCGGCGGCCGTGGCCACTTCCTTCACCAGGCCGTGGGCGAACCCGTAGCGGCGCTCGGCCACCAGGGTGGCCCCGTCGGCGCCGAGATGGGGTTCGAGGAAGGCGAAGCTCCGGGACAGCTGCTGGCGGATGGCTTCGCTGGCGTGACTTTCGGCCACCACCCGCTTGGCCTCGGCATTGTTCTCCAGCAGCTGGAGGGCCAGCCACCGGGGCGGCATGGCGGCCTCGAGCAGCTCGTCGCGGCAGATCTCAGTCTGCAGCTTGGCGAGCTCGCCCTCGATGTCGTGGCCGTAGTCCACCGTGATCCGGCGGCAGCGGTTGGATTCGCCCCGGGCCATGCTGCCCAGGAGATCCTTGAGTTCTGTGATGCCCTGCTCCCGGTTTCCCACGGTGGGGATCACCGGGCCGCCGAGGAGCAATTCCAGGGCCGGCACGTCGATGCGGACGCCACGGTTTTCGGCATCGTCCACCATGTTCAGCACGAAGGCCACGGGCTTGCCCAGCTCCAGGAGCTGGGTGCTGAGGTAGAGGTTGCGCTCCAGGTTCGAGGCGTCGAGCACGTTCAGGACCAGGTCCACCTCGGGCGAGGCCAGGAACTGGGAGGCCACCCGCTCGTCTTCGCTGCGGGCGGACAGCGAGTAGGTGCCGGGAAGGTCGACCACCTCCAGGGTGGTCCCGCCATGTTCGAAGGTGCCGCTGCGGCGCTCCACGGTGACGCCCGGCCAGTTGCCCACATGGTGCCGGGCCCCGGTGAGGGCGTTGAACAAGGTGGTCTTCCCGCAGTTGGGATTGCCCGCGAGGGCGATGGTGAGGGTCATCCGGCCACCGGCAGCACGAGGATGCAGGCGCTTTCTTCCCGCCTCAGGGAGAGGTGGTAGCCCTTGATCACGAGTTCCATGGGATCGCCCAGGGGCGCCAGCTTCTCGACCCGGAGCCGGGCCCCGCGGATGAACCCCATCTCCAGCAGTCGCTGGCGGACCTGGCCATGAGCCTGCACCTGGACCACCTCCCCCTGGTCCCCCGGCTGGAGTTGACTCAGGGGGATCGGTAGATTTTGAGTCATATTCTCAACTCCATCAACCAGTGTATCTCACCCCCATGGTCGGACAAGGCGCGAACGCGAGGATGTGATCTCCGTCTAGACTGGATCGTAATGAATCCTACTAGCCCTCTGACCCTGCCCAATGCGCTGACCCTGCTCCGGATCCTGGCGATTCCCTTTTTTGCCATCGCGGTCTGGTACGGCCACCACTGGCAGGCCTTCATCCTTTTTGCCGCCGCGGGTTTCACGGACCTGCTGGACGGGTTCATCGCCAGAACCTTCGACCAGAGTTCAGACCTGGGGGCGGTGCTGGATCCCGCCGCCGACAAGCTGCTCATGACGACCGCCTTCGTCCTCATGGCCTGGCGCACCCAGGGCATGACCGCGCCCATCCCCGTATGGGTGGCAATCCTGGCCATCTCCCGGGATGGGCTGATCTCCTTCTACGCCTTTGCCTCCGTGGACCGGCTCAGCGACAGCAAGTTCCATCCCAGTCTCCTGGGGAAGGTCAGCACGGCCATGCAGCTGATCGCGGTCACCCTGGGCCTGCTGTTCAACGCCCTTGGCTACCGGCCCTGGATGCATGCGTTCCTGCCGCAGATGTACTGGGTCGTGGCAGGCCTGGCCCTGGTCTCGGGCATCCACTACTTCCTGCGGGCCACCCGGACACCGGCCCCGAAGGCCTGATAGACTGAACCTTCCGCGTCGGGAGACGCCGAAGGAGCTGCCATGAGGAAGTTCACCCCGAAGGGGTCTGGAACCGCACCCGCCACAAGGAAATCCGCCTCTCGCCCGACCCCTCGAATGGTTGTGCCCGAGGGCGGGCCTGGACGCCGCCCCGCTGCCTCTTCGGAAGTCCGGCCCACCCGCCGCCCGGCTGCCAATTCCGAGGACAGGCCCATCCGTCGCGCGGCTGCGGTTCTTGGCGAACGGCCCACCCGACGCAGCGGCACCGATTCGGAAGCGCGGCCCACCCGCCGACCTGCGGATTCCGGGGACCGGCCGGGCCGCCGCCCCACCGAGCGCCCCACCCACAGGAGCACCCTCCGTCCCCCGGCCACGGGGACTCCGAGATCCAAGCCCACCACGCCAGCCACTCCCAAAAAGACAGGGCCGCGGCCCGGGGGGACCGGGGCAGGATCGCCTCCAGAAGATCCTCGCCGCCGCGGGCATCGACAGCCGCCGGGCCTGCGAGC
>CAIMBM010000258.1 GCA_903839205.1 uncultured Holophagaceae bacterium
AAGTCCGCCGCGCCCAGCAGTGCGGCCGTGTCCTCGGTCACCGTGGCGCCAGCCCGCCGATAGGCTTCATCGGTGAAGGTTGCCCGTGCCCCCGCTCCGGCTTCCGCAGCCACCTCGATCCCGAGCAGGGCCAGCTTCTTGCAGGATTCGGGGTCCAGTGCGACGCGGGTCTCCCCCACCCTGATCTCCCTGGGAACGGCGATTTTCATGGGTCCCTCTGACTTGGTGCGCACCGTGATCCCGGTACGGTAGCATTGATTGATTTAAAACATTTAATGTAGATTTTTTATGATCTCGAGGTCCGTTGGTTTCCGCCATTTCGGGCCGGTTTGTATGACTATTTTTTTATAATCCGGTTAGCGTAGCGGTTGTCCAAACCTGGCTTCCATCCCGCTCGAAGGAGGTCCATCGTGGCGCAGCCCACCCACCTCATTGGCCTGATTCCGGAGCAGCCGTCCCGTCACGGTGGCCGCCTCGGGCGCCACCTGCATTTCGACGAGCGCAGCCGGAACTTCCGAGTGCCCCTGCCCAGGGGCGCCGCCATCCAGACCCGGACCTGGGTCCGAACGATGAAAGCCTTCGACCAGGGGGACCTCGGCTCCTGCACCGGCAACGGCGCCGTCGGTGTGGTCTGCACGGAGCCCTACCGGCAGCCCGGTGTCCGGTACTCAGAGGCCCTGGCGCGCCGGGTCTACAGCCAGGCCACCAAGGACGACAGCATCGTGGGCGTCTGGCCGCCCAAAGACACGGGCTCCACGGTGCTGGGGGCCATGAAGGCCCTCAGGGACCTCAAGCTGGCCAAGGGCTACCACTGGTGCTTTGGCCTGGATGACGTGCTGAAGACCCTCGCCACCCTGGGGCCGGTGGAGGTGGGGGTGAGTTGGTACGAAGGCTTCGACAAGCCGGACAAGGGGGGGCTGGTGAAGATCGCCGGAGCCGTGCGGGGAGGCCATGCCTTCGAACTGCTGGGTGTGGATGCGGAAAAGAAGCTGGTGTGGGCCATCAACTCCTGGGGGACCGACTGGGGGCTCCAGGGACGCTTCGCATTTTCCTGGAAGGACCTCGACCGGCTCCTTCATGAAGATGGCGAAGCCTCGACGGTGACCCTGTGACAATCGGAGCACCCCCAGGCGCCAGGATGTGGGAAGGTGATGTCCTGGTCAGGCCGGGTTGAAAGGGTTCCCCATGCTTGTGTCCCTTGCCCTGACCTCGCTCCTCGCCGTCTGTGCGGTGCCCCCGCCTGAGCCCAGCCCGGAGGCGGTGGTCCAGAAGCAGGTCGATGCCTACAACGCCCACGACCTCGATGCCTTTGTGGCCTGCTACGGGGACGTCATCCAGTTCCGGACCATGGATGGGAAGGTGGGCCCCGAACAGGGACTGACGCCCCTGCGAAAGGCCTACGAAGGCATCTTCAAGCGCTATCCCAAGGTGAGGGTGAGTGTCCTGAAACGAATCTGCCAGGGGCTCTTCGTCATCGATCAGGAAGAGGCTGAAGGCATGGGGCCCGAACCTTTCACGGTCACCGCGATCTATGAAACCTGGCACGGGAAGATCGTCTGCGTCTGGTTCATCCAGCGCTGACGGGCCGGGATCCCAGAACGGAGTGTGTCTCCCCCGACCGGCTCCTGGCGCAGGGCTGTCTCACAACCCACGGGCCCATTCCGGTCGCAGTCGGACTCGACCGGCCAGGGCCTCGTCGATGGCGGCCAGGATGGCCTCGCGGTCCCGGGGCAGGCGGCCGCCGATGGGCAGGTAGTTGGAGGCGTGGTTGGAGCGGAAGATGCCCGCGCTGAGGTGGGTCTCCTCCAGGAACCAGCGCAGTTCGGTCAGCAGACCCCGCACATCCGGCAGCTGGAAGCGCCCCTGGTCCTCGAGCCTGGAGAGGGGGGTGTCCGGGATCACCGTGAGGGTGAGCGTGGAGAGGAATTTCGGATCCATGGCCGTGGCCAGGCGGCCGGAGGCCCGCGCGTGGGCTTCGCTGCGCTCCCGGCCGCCGGCCCCGAGCAGGAAGATCAGGGACAGGTCCATTCCGGCCTCCCGGGCCCTGCGGGCGGCCTCCACATGGGCGGCGGCGCCAGCGCCCTTGGCGAGGCGGTGCAGGGCCAGGTCATCTCCGGATTCGGGCCCGATGTAGAGCAGGGAGAGTCCCAGATCCCGGAGCCGCTTCAACGCCTCCGGCGCCTTCTCCAGCAGGTTCCGCGCCGTGGCGTAGGTGCCGACCCGCCGGAGGCGCGGGAAGGCGGCGGCCAGGGCCTTCAGGATGGGCTCCCAGTGATCGAGGTCCATGCCCAGCGGGTCGCCATCGGCCACGAAGACATGGCGGACCTCTTCCGCAGCCCTAGCGCCTGCTTCTGAAATTTCGGCCAGCACGGCCTCGAGCGGCCGTACCTGGTACCGTTTGCCACGGTACATCGCGCAATAGGTACAGGCGTTCCAGGAACAGCCGAGGGTGGCCTGGAGGATGAAAGAGTCGGCCTCGCTTGGGGGGCGGAACAGGGGTTCGTCGTAGCGCACGGGGCCATTGTCCCCCGGCGGGCCGGGTCCGGGGGAATTCCTGCCTTCCACCCCCCTGGGGCCAGTCGCGGTTCCCGATTGCCGCCCCCTGTTGCAGAATCGGGGTACCATCACACGCCCCGCGGGCCCCGACGGGCCCTCGCGGATTCGGCGCGTCATCGGTACGGTCAGTCGGGCATGCCTGCGAGGTCATCATGAAGGTTCGCGACAACCACATCCTCATCACCGGCGGCGGATCGGGCATCGGGCGTGGTCTCGCCGAGGCCTTCCATGCCCTGGGCAACCAGGTCATCATCGCCGGCCGGCGCAAGCAGGTCCTGGATCAAATCGTCCAGGCCAACCCTGGTATGGCCTCCTGCGTGGTGGACCTCCAGAATCCGAAGGAGACCCTCGATTTCGCGGCCCGGATCTCCCAGGCCTTCCCGACCCTGGACGTCCTCATCAACAACGCGGGGATCATGAGGGCCGAGAACCTCCTGGGCCAGCAGGACGATCTGGCCGACATGGAGGCCATCGTCGCCACGAACCTGCTGGGCCCCATCCGCCTGACCGCCGCCCTGCTGCCCCTGCTGCGGCGCCAGCCGAAGTCCGTGGTCATGAACGTCTCCTCCGGCCTGGCCTTCGTCCCCCTGGCGATGACGCCGACCTACTGCGCCACCAAGGCGGGCCTGCATTCCTACACCCAGTCCCTCCGGTACCAGCTCCAGGGCAGCACCACGCAGGTCATCGAGTTGATCCCGCCCTACGTAGCCACGGACCTCATGCACGGCGCCGAGGATCCCCGGGCCATGCCCCTCGGGGCCTTCATCGCTGAGGTGATGAATCTCATCGAAATTCATCCCGAGGCCACAGAGATCTGCGTGGAGAACGTGAAGCGCCTGCGCTTCGCCGCCGAAACCGGGAAGTACGAGGCGCTGTTCCAGGGTTTCAACGATGCCATGACCCAGGGCCGCTCCTAGGCTGGACGGAACGGTCCTGCAGGGGTCCGCTGAGGCTGGCCTCGGCGGTTCAGGAAACCAGGTAGAACAGGGCCGGCACGGTCACCAGGCTGAACAGGGTCGTCAGAAAGATCGCCTGCGCCGCCAGCGAGGTGTCACCTCCGTAGCGCTCGGCCATCACGCTGCAGACAATGGCCACCGGCATGGCCGCGACGAGAAGCATCACCCTGCGGGGAACCTCCGGCAGGCGGAAACCTGCCCCGGAGAGCGCCGCGGCGAGGGCGACCGTCACCAGGGGAGCGGCGATGAGGCGGACGATCACCACTCCCCACAGCGAGGCCGGGAGCCTGTGGACCGAGATGGGAATGGCGCCAAGCTGGGCCCCGATCGCCAGGAGGGAGAGGGGAATCGTGATGCTGCCCAGCATGGTGAGGGCGTCGATCATGGCGGCGCCGGTGATGCCGCTCAGGGAGGAGGATGTCGCGTGGAGGTCTCCCAGCTGGCAGAGGGACGGGAAGACCAAGGCTAGGGCGATGCCCCCGCCGGTGGCCCACAGGCCGATGTTCGTGGCGAGGTTGCGCAGGGCCTGGGAGATCCTGCCGTGCAGGATCCAGACTCCGATGGACCAGAGCGCCACCTGGGCACCCACGTTGCAGAGAAGGATCACCCGCACCCCGGCGTTCCCGTACAGGGCCTCGGCGATGGGGAGCGGCAGGAAGACCCAGTTTGGACTGGTAATGAGGAAGAGGACTGTGTTGCGCTCTGCCTTCCCGCCGAACAGGGGCGCGATTCCCCGTGCGACGAGGTAGGCGATGGCCACGAGCGGGACGGGCAGCAGGGGCAGGAGCCAGTCCTGCCTCAGCGAATGGGCATCCACGGTCCTCAGCATCTGGGTGAACACCAGGGCGGGAAAGGCTGCGTCCACGACGATCCGGCTCAGGATGCCGCTGGCCTCGTCCTTGAGGAAGCCGCGGCGGCGCGCCAGCCAGCCGGCCAGGATGAGGAGGAACATGCCTGCGATCTTGATGAGTACCACGCGGGATTGGGACATGGGCCGAACTGTAAGGCCCCCCGGTCCGCCTGCCAAGGTGCGTTTCGACGGGCAAGGGCGCCGAAGCGCAGCAAAGAGGCCCAGCAGGACCGAGGGCCCTAGCTTGCCGCGAGGGTGACGAGGATGCTCTTGTAGGCGGGGGTGTTGCTCTTGGCGGCCACGCTGCCGATGGGCACGAGCACGTTGGCCTCGGGGAAGTAGGCCGCGGCGCACCCCTCCGGGATGTCGTAGGGCACGGTGAGGAAGCCTTCGGCCCTTCGGGTCTCAACCCCGAAATGGCTGGTGATGTCCACCCGCTGGCCCGGCAGGAGGCCCCGGCGCTCCAGGTCGGCCTCGTTCAGGAAGATGACCCGCCGGCCCTTGGTGACCCCCCGGTACCGGTCGTCCAGGCCGTAGATCGTGGTGTTGAACTGGTCATGGCTGCGCAGGGTCATGAGGATCAGGCCCCCCTCGGGCAGGGCCACCTGCGGGATCGGATGGACGGTGAATTCGGCCCGGCCGCTGGGGGTGTCGAAGCGGAGCTGGTCCCGCACCGCATGGGGCAGATAGAACCCGCCCTCGCGCAGGCGGCGGTTGTAGCCTTCGAAACCGGGAACCACCGCCTCCACCTGGTCGCGGATGCGGTCGTAGTTGGCGACCCAGGCCTTCCAGTCCACCTTGGACCTGAGCTCGGGCTTTCCCGAGAACGTGGCCTCGGCCAGTCCCGCCACGATGGCCACCTCGCTCCGGAGGTGCTCGGAGCCCGGGTCCAGGTTGCCCCTGGAGGCATGAACGACCCCCATGGAGTTCTCCACGCTGACGATCTGGTCCCCGCTCTCCTGGCGGTCCCTTTCCGTCCGGCCCAGGCAGGGGAGGATGAGGGCCCGCCGCCCCGTGACGAGGTGGGAGCGGTTGAGCTTGGTGGAGACATGGGCCGTCAGCCGGGTGCGCCGCAGGGCTTCGGCCGTATAGGCCGTGTCCGGCGTGGCGGACAGGAAGTTGCCCCCCAGGGCGAAGAACACGCCCACCCGGCCCTCGTGCATGGCGTGGATCGCCTGCACGGTGTCGTAGCCGGGCAGCCGCGGGGGGTCAAACCCGAACCTCTGCTGGAGGGCGTCCAGGAAGGCCTTGGCGGGCCGTTCGAAGATGCCCATGGTCCGGTCTCCCTGCACGTTGCTGTGACCGCGGACCGGGCAGACCCCGGCGCCGGGGCGGCCCAGGTTCCCGCGCAGCAGCAGCAGGTCCACCACCTCCTGGATGCAGCCCACCGCGGAGGTCTGTTGGGTGATCCCCATGGCCCAGCAGGCGATGGTGGCCTTCGAGCCTGCCAGGAGTGCGGCGGCGGCCTCGAGCCGTTCCCGCTCCAGTCCGGAGGCCGCCAGGACCTCCTCCCAGGGCGTGCGCCGGAGGTCCTCGATGAAGGACTCGAAGCCCCGGGTGTGCGCCTCGATGAACGCGTGGTCGAAGACGGACCCCGGGGCGAGGTCCTCGGCTTCGAGCATGGCCTTCATGAGCCCCTTCAGGGCGGCGATGTCGCCGTTCACCCTCACCGGCAGGTGGAGGGTGGCGATGGGGGTGCCATGACCCATCCAGGTCCAGAATTTCTGGGGATGGATGAAGGCCTTGATGCCGGTCTCGAGGAGGGGGTTGAGGCTGATGATCTGGGCCCCGCGCCGAGCCGCGGCCTGGAGCGTGGTGAGCATGCGCGGATGGTTGGTTCCCGGATTCTGGCCGATGAGGAGGATGCAGTCCGCGTGCCCGAAGTCCTCCAGGGTCACCGAGCCCTTGCCGGCTCCGAGGACCTCCCTCAGCGCCAGGCCGCTGGATTCGTGGCACATGTTCGAACAGTCGGGCAAGTTGTTGGTGCCGAACATCCGGACAAAGAGCTGGTAGGCGAAGGCGGCCTCGTTGCTGGCGCGGCCCGAGGTGTAAAAAATGGCCCCGCCCGGCGTGGGCAGCGCATGGAGTTCCTCGGCCAGGATGCCGAAGGCCTCCTCCCAGCTCACGGGTTCGTAGTGGGTGGCGCCTTCTCTCAAGAACATGGGATGGGTCAGGCGGCCGGCCTTCCCGATCTCGTGGTCCGACCAGCGGGCCAACTCGGCGATGGAGTGGCGGGCGAAGAAGTCTGGGGTCACGCGCCTGGTGGTCGCCTCCTCGGCGATGGCCTTGGCGCCGTTCTCGCAGAATTCCACCAGCTCGCGCCGGTCGTCGGGGTCCGGCCAGGCGCAGCCCGGGCAGTCGAAGCCACCGCGCTGGTTCGCCTTCAGCAGTTCCCGCGTGGCGCGGACAGGGCCCATCTCGATCAGGGCATGCCTGGTTGCCGAGAAGATGGCTGGCAGGCCGCCGGACAGGGAGGGGGGGGCCGAGACTACCGGAATCTCGGCTTCGATCGGAGGAAGTTCGGGTCGGCTCGGCATGGGAGCTCCGAAGGGTCAAGTGATGCGCCAGGCACCGGAATACACGTTGAAGCGCCCTTCGCGAAGGAAGCCAACGAGGGTGAGCCCCGCCTCCCGGGCCAGCTCCACGGCGAGGCTGGAAGGTGCCCCGATGGCCGCCAGGAAGGGCAGGCCGGCCATCGAGGCCTTCTGCACGAGCTCGAAGCTGACCCTGCCGCTGACGAGGAGCAGGTGGTTCCTCAGCGGGAGCAGGCCATCCAGAAAGGCCCTGCCGATGACCTTGTCCAGGGCGTTGTGGCGGCCCACGTCCTCCCGCAGCAGAACGAGCTGTCCAGAGCCATCGAAGAGCGCAGAAGCGTGCAGCCCCCCGGTGGCGTCGAAAACCTCCTGGGCCACCCGCAGTCTCTCCGGCAGGTGGTGCATCAGGCTTGCCGGGAAGAAGGGGGGACTGCCTTCGGGAAAAGGCGGGAGGGGGTTCTGGGTCCTGAGCGCCTCGATGGACGCCTTGCCGCAGACGCCGCAACTGGAAGAGGTGTAGAAATTCCGCTCCAGGCGCTGCAGGTCCACCGCCACATGCTCCTGGAGGGACACCCGCACCACGTTGGCGCGGCCGGGGCGGGACGTGCCGGGAAGGTACGGGCGCGCCTCGCGAAGGTCCCCAGGCTCCCGCAGGATCCCCTCCGTCACCAGGAACCCCACGGCCAGTTCATCATCCTGGCCGGGGGTGCGCATGGTGATGGAGAGGCTCAGGTGCTCGGGCCCCTCGCGGCCGAAATAGTCCAAGCGAATTTCCAGCGGTTCTTCGATGGCCAGATCATCCGTGGATTCGATGCGGCCATTCCCCCGGAAACGCTGGATGGGGACGGGTGCGATGGGTGGGTTCATTCCCGGCCTTCGTCCATGCACTACCTCTGAACAGGCCACATTATGCGTTGCGCAGGACTCAGAGCGCATATATTTGTCAAGACAGATTGTTTTTCTTAGACCATTCCGTGGTCAATTCTTTGTTTGATCGTATTTTTCTAACAGGAGAGTGCGGATGTTCAAGTTCCTGGACCGCGAACAGACCGTGGCGAAGCCCGGATACAACCGGTGGCTGGTTCCGCCCGCCGCCCTCTCCATCCACCTCGCCATCGGCCAGGTGTACGCGTTCAGCGTCTTCAACCTGCCGATGACCAAGCTGATCGGCATCAGCCACGCGGCCCCGGACGACTGGAAACTCACCACCCTGGGGTGGATTTTCAGCCTCGCCATCGTCACCCTGGGCCTATCCGCGGCCTTCGGGGGGAAGTGGGTCGAGAAGGCGGGTCCGCGCAAGGCCATGCTGGCCTCCGCCTGCTGTTTCTCCGGCGGATTCCTGGTGGCCGCCCTGGGTGTGAAACTGCACAGCATTCTCCTGGTCTATCTCGGCTATGGCGTACTGGGCGGAGTCGGCCTGGGACTGGGCTATGTCTCCCCGGTGAAGACCCTCATCACCTGGTTTCCAGACC
This sequence comes from uncultured Holophagaceae bacterium, assembly GCA_903839205.1. Taxonomy (GTDB): domain Bacteria; phylum Acidobacteriota; class Holophagae; order Holophagales; family Holophagaceae; genus Geothrix. The sequence goes on from CAIMBM010000258.1 coordinate 8,369, forward strand.
GTCCGGGCATGGCCACCGGCATGGCCATCATGGGCTTTGGTGGCGGCGCCATGATCGGGTCGCCGATGTCCGTGGCCCTCATGGACCATTACAAATCAGCAACCTCCATGGGGGTCTGGGAGACCTTCCTCGCCATGGGGCTGATCTATTTCGCCTTCATGCTGTGGGGCATGGTCACGGTCCGCGTCCCCCAGGCCGGGTGGGTCCCCGGGGGTTTCGTGCCGTCCGCCAAGCCGCAGAAACTGGTCACCTCCGGACAGGTGAGCGCCGACAACGCCATCCGAACCCGCCAGTTCTACTGCCTCTGGATGGTCCTCTTCCTGAATGTCACCGCTGGCATCGGCGTGCTGGGCCAGGCCTCGGCGATGATCCAGGAGATGTTCAAGGGGCGCATCACGCCGGCCGCGGCGGCGGGGTTCGTGGGCCTGCTGAGCCTCTTCAACATGGGGGGCCGGTTCCTGTGGTCTTCCGCCTCCGATTACCTGGGCCGGAAGCTCACCTATTCCATCTATTTTGCGCTGGGGGCGGTGCTCTACGCCTTCACCCCCACCACCGGGCACCTGGGCAGCGTGGGACTCTTCGTGGCCACCTATGCCGTGATCATGTCGATGTACGGGGGCGGATTCGCCACGATACCCGCCTACCTGCGGGACATCTTCGGCACGGCCCAGGTCAGCGCCATCCATGGGCGGCTGCTCCTGGCCTGGTCCGCGGCGGGCGTGGCGGGTCCGGTGCTGGTGAACTACATCCGCGAGTACCAGGTCACCCATGGTGTGGCGCCGGCGCAGTCCTATTCGTCCACGATGTATCTGATGGCCGGGCTGCTGGTACTCGGTTTCCTCAGCAATCACCTCGTAACAGAAGTGGAGCATCGCTTCCATGATCTGGCAACCGCCTGAACCCGGAGGATCCCATGACCCAGCGGACAAAAAACTTTTCAGGAATGATCCTAGCTTGGCTCTGGGCGGGAATCCCCCTCGCCTGGGGGGTTTCCCAGACGGCCTTCAAGGCCAAGGCCCTTTTCCGCTAGCTGGCTGAGCTCAAATCGAGCTTTCATCAGCAGCCCCGGCGCTGCGCCTCGGATACCAGGTGGATGCCCAGGTCCACGGGGTCCAGGGGCATCAGCGGCAGGCCCGCCACGAAGCCAGGGCGCCCCACCCGGTCGTCCAGGGCCGCCTGCGGACACAGCGACCTGAATTTCGCGGTCAACAGGCCCAGGTTCGCCAGGGTGGCCGGGGCCATCTCGGCGCCCAGGCACTGGTAGCTCATGCGGTGCTCGTAGATCATCAGGTCCTCGGCGCCATCCCCGCGCTGCACCAGCAGGAAGGGCTCCTTGGCCTGGGTGGTGCGCTCCGTGGTCTGGGTCACTTTCTTCGACACGATCAGGCCGCCGCTGAGGACGGCCATGCCCAGGTCCAGCTTTCGAGTCGTCGTCTTCTGCACTTCCGTGGACGAGTGGATCCTGGCGCCACGCTGGAGCAGGCGCACCGCCGCGAACGGGCAGGCGTGGCGCTTGCCCTGGGCATCCTCTGCCTGGAACCCGTCCGTTGTCCAGGTGAGGCCCCGGACGATGACCCTTCGGTCATCGGAGGGCACCTGCGCCGGATCCGAAGCCCAGGCCAGGAAGCCTTCAGCCGCGAGGGTGACGAGCAGCGCGTCCGGGTCGGCCGCCGTGCGCAGGAGGACGCGGGGGAAGGTTCCCGCAAGCAGACGCGCGGCATCGGACGGCGCCAGGCCCGCGAGCTGGGCGACGCGGGGGATGGCAGTGGGGTGGTCCGGCAGGCGGCCGAGGGCAATGAACATGGGTGGGCGGATGGGCGGAGGGCCCACCCATCATGGGCCCGAAGGGCCTCCCGTGCCCAGGTGGATTGCGGTCGGTTTCCCTTGCCTTGACGGTCGGGCTTCCGCGGGCGCCTATGTGGCGCGCCCTGCCTTCATCGCCGCGACGTACTGCCGGTCCGTCTCATTGATGTGGCGCACGATCCATTCGACCAGGAAGTTGGCCAGCTGGTTCGCGTGGGCCGCCGTGGGCTCCGCATGGTAGGCCGCCCGGAACTCCTGGACCTGTTCCAGGAGCTTGGCATGTTCAGACTGGTGCTCCGACAGGGCCGGGTAGTCGATGGCCGCCAGCCGGGCCTCCTCGTCCCTGAAATGCGTGGCGGTGTAGTCCACCAGGAAGTCGAGGGCCCATCGCACCTTCGCCTCCCGCTCGCCCGAGGCGACGGCATCGTACATCCTGTTCAGGGCATCGAACATGCAGTGATGCTGATGATCGATGCTGAGAATCCCCGTCTCATACCACTCGTCCCAATCCAAAATCGGCATGGTCCTTCTCCAGTGGGCATGATGCGGGTGTGCCCAGATTCTATCCCGATGACTGGATCTCTGGCTTGAGGAGGATGGTGGGTTGGCCTTGCGGGGGGCTCCCCGTCGGTGGCGGGCAATCGGCCCACCTCCCGGCCAGGTCCACGGTCACCGTAGGTCCCCCGGAGAAGCAGCCTGCCGTGAGAGGGGGAATCCGCCTCGGGGGGGCCTCGCCCAGGTTCAGGGCATGGTCCTCAGCAGGCGGAAACCCACGAACTGGCTGCGTCGGTCGGGGGGGGCCCCCTCCCTGAATGCCGAGCGCACCTTCTTCCCGATGGTGGCCCAGCTGCCCCCGCGGTAGACCCGTTCGGTGCCAGTCGCAGGCCCCTGGGGGTCGGTTGCCTCCCCAGCCGCGTAGATCTCACCCCAGTCCTGGCACCACTGGCGCACGTTGCCGAGCATGTCATAGAGTCCGAAGGCGTTCGGCCTCAGTCGGCCCACCGGGTGGGTGGTCTCCTGGCTGGTCTCCTCGTACCAGGCAATCTCATTTAGGTCCCCGTAACGTTCCCCCGTACTCCCGGCTCGGCACGCAAACTCCCATTCCGCTTCGGTCGGCAGCCGGAAGGTGCCGGACTCCGGGGACTGCAGCCGCTTGATGAAGCGCTGGCAGTCCTCCCAACTCACCATTTCCACCGGGAGGTCCGGGCCCTTGAACCGCGAAGGATCGGATTCCATGACCGCCTGCCATTGGGCCTGGGTGACCGGGTACTTCCCCATCCAGAACCCATGGGTGAGGGTGACCACCACGCACGGATCGGGGGCCTCTCCCATGAGGAAGGTGCCCGCGGGGATGGCTACCATGCGCATCCGGCAGGGGCCGAGGTCCTGGTCGACCTCCCAGAATCCCTGGGGATTCTTCACCGCCTTCGGCAGCGGGGGCGGTCCGGGGTCAGGCAGGGCGGGTCTCACCTGGAGTCCAGGCCCCGGTGTCGTCGATTCTGGGGCCCCGGTCCTGACCGGGGGTTCTGGCCGGGCTGCCTGCCCGGAGGACTGAACCCCCACGGGATTCATGGCCACGGGGCCCTTCTGCGGCTTTGCATCCAGGCCAGCGGCCAGCAGGATGATCAATGCACTCAGGAATCGCTGCCGCATGGGGTTTCCGGACGGGTTGCGTCCACCATGCTACCAAGAGGCCGCCCTCCTCCCTGGGGTTGAAGCCAGCCAGTGGATTCAATCTTTTGACAAGGTGCGGACCAGCCAGGGGGTGTGAGGTCCCGGACCGAGGCGGGGCCCCACCCTCAGCCATGGGTAGAGGTAGGGAAGGCAGCGCAGAGCCTGCCTGGCATGGCCCGGAATCCACAGGGTCCCTGGTCTCATTTTTAGGTTTTGGGTCAAATGATCGGACTAACTTACCGGGAGAGGGTCACATTGACCGCGTCAATGATTATCTCTTTTAATGGGGTATTTCATTAAGGAACCGAACCATAACTAAATCAGTTCCATAAATGTGGCGCCCCAGCCAACCAGCGAAGAAAGTCATGACATCCATGGTTATTGGTGTGCCTTCGGCAAGCCGAGCCTGCAGATCATGTACCTTGCTCATCAGTAAACTATGTTCAGCTGTGTGTTCATCCAGACCGGGGTAGGCCGCGTCACGCATGAACCGCTCTTCGGTTTGGAAATGTTCAATAGTGTATTTTTCAAGAAAATCCAGGCTCTTCTTCGCCGCGTTGTTTATATTACCTATACTAAAGGAGGCCTCCAAGCTGTTCACAGCCTCGAAAAGAGCCTTGTGTTGGGAATCGATAAGATCGATTCCTGTCTCAAACTGGCTACTCCAGATGGCTATGGTCATGACTGAAAAAAAATGAGCATAGATGACGTATCGGATAATCGTTCGCTGTGTCGGATCTGGTGAGCGTTTACTATCGCGCGTGGAAGCACCATTGCGCGTGTTGTTCCGGACTTATTCACAAAATCTCCTTAAAACCAAGGGATGTGGCGGGTCAACCGGGAAGGCCGCTCAGACAATTATCGACCAGCAATCTTGATGTCGAAATAGGTCGGATTACCTAAATCGGCGGTACTTCTAGAAGGTCACACTCTGCCCAGAGGTGAATTACACCGAAGGACTGTTTTCAACTTGGCCAACCTAGGCGTGATGCTCAAGATCCAGCCTTTCCGGTCTTTAATCGTTCGGGTGCCTTGTCAAGGCAGCCTGACTCATCCATGCCTGCTTCAGAAGCGGAGGGGCGGGGCCGGAATGACGCAGGCCATTCAGGAGATGAAGAGGACGAAGCAGGTACAGAGATCGGGGTTCATCTCAGACCGTTGGGCGATTACGCCAATGGTCTATGGTTGATCGCTTCAGGCCGATTCAGCCTCTCTGAACTTAGAGGGATTGATGCCCGTAAAGGATCCATGTCATTAGCGGAGATTCAGGTTATATCTACGTCAATGTGGAACATCCGCAATTGATCTAGACACTCAATGTCTATTTCAGGGCCACAATACTCAGGAGGCTGATCTAGGTCGAAATGATCACCTTGGTTACCCCGTACTGTTACTATTTATTTTTTTTAAATGATAAGTTTAATTATTGTAATTAAACGATTCGCTGCAAATTTATGGAATTTTCGCAAAATTTGAATATTAAAAAAGTACAAAGATCGAAAAGGCCCATGAATCGACTGGATCCATGGGCCTTCTTTTTGGTAGCGGGGGTAGGATTTGAACCTACGACCTTTGGGTTATGAGCCCAACGAGCTACCGGACTGCTCCACCCCGCGGTAGGGACTCGAGTGTAGCAGGGAATGTGGAATCGGCAAGGTCGTAGCTCGAACGGGGTTTGATATGCTCGACGGACGCTCGGGAGGTTCGATGGCACGCCGTTTGGTGGCTCTGCTGGGGATGGTGGCTGCCATCGGGCTGGCCGCCGGTCCCCGGACCTGGACGACGGAAAAGTGGTTCGACAAGCCCAGGTCGCCCCGGATCGCGAACTACAACATCGAGGCCACCCTGGATTTCGAGCACAAGACGCTGGAGGGGCGGGAGACGCTCACCTGGCGGAATTCGGGCACGGCGCCGGCCGTGGAAATGCCGCTGCATCTCTACCTCAATGCGTTCAAGGGACCCCAAAGCCTGTTCATGAAGGAGAGCGGAGGCCGGATCCAGGCAGGCCGCATGGACCATCCGGAGGAAGGGACCTCCTGGGGCTACTGCCGCCTGCTCAGCGTGCGGATGGAGGGGCGCGAGCTGGAGGGCCATGATGGCGAGGATGAGACGGTGCGCTGGCTCAAGCTGCCCCGGCCCGTGCAGCCCGGTGAGACCATCCATGTCGACATTACCTGGGAGAACCGGTACCCGAAGGTCATCGCCCGCAGCGGTTGGGCAGGGAATTTCCTCATGTCCAGCCAGTGGTTCCCCAAGGTGGGCGTCTACCAGGGGGACAGGTGGAACTGCCACGCCTACCACGCGAGCACGGAATTCTTCGCGGATTTCGGCGTCTATGAGGTGACCCTATCGCTGCCGAACGCGCTGGGCCTGGCCCACACGGGGACCTGCATGGCCCAGGTGGACCCGGATGGGATCGAGCGGGATGCCGCCCCGGATCCGAAGCGCCCCCTGAACTTCATCTGGCGCCTGCACGCGGAGGATGTCCACGACTTTGCCTGGGCGGTGATGCCGCGGGAAAGCTGGCGGAGGCCCGCCATGTTCGAGTACCGCGGCGTCCAGGTCTTCTACTACATCAACGGACCGAACCGGGGCAATTTCCAGCGGCAGCGCCGGGCTGTGGAGAATGCGCTGCGCTGGAGCGAGGAGTGGTATTTCAAGTATCCCTATCCGACCCTCACCGTCATCGATACGCCGAAGGAGGCCCGCCCGGCCGATGGCATGGAGTATCCGACGCTTGTCACGGCCAGTTCCGTGGCCTTCGATCCCCTGCAGCTCCGGTTCGAGCCGGAACAGGTGGCCATTCACGAGGTGGGGCACCAGTTCTTCTACGGCATGCTCGCCAGCAACGAGTTCGAGGAACCCTGGCTCGACGAGGGGTTCACCAGCTGGTTCACCTACAAGGCCATGGAGCGCAGCTACCACTCGCTCCTGGGCGGGAGGCGGTTCCAGGTGGGAACGGATTTCGAGGAATGGGTCACCTACTGGGGGCTGCCGAGTGCAGACCCCCTCACCCGCTTCGGCTTCAAGACCCTCAACCTCCTGAGCTACAACGTGGGGGCCTATGCCAAGCCCACGTTTGTGCTCAATGAGCTGGAGGCCATGCTGGGCCGTCCCGTGATGGAGCAGGTCATGCGCGCCTACGCGCAGGAACTGGCCTTCCGTCATCCGGATCGGCAGGATTTCAAGCGCATCGCCGAGCGCGTGTCCGGCCGGGATCTGACCTCCTTCTGGCGGGACTTCGTGGAGGGCACCGAGGTCCTGGACTACGCCATCCGCGAGGTGAGGACCCAGGACACCACCGAAGGCGGGTGGCTTTTCTCCGAGAAGGCGCCGGTTTTCGCGGCGCCCCAGCCCGCCGCGCCTGGCCGCGTGGGCTCCATCACCCTGGAGCGCAGGGGTGGCATCCGGGCGCCCATCACCCTCTGGGTGAGGCTGGAGAACCGGGAGGAGCAACGCCTCGTCTGGGATGGCCAAGACCGATGGATGACCTACGAGTTCGATTCCCCCGTGGCGGCGGCGGTGCTCGATCCGGACGGCAACTATCCCATGCTGAAGGACCACCTGCACGCGAGCTACACGCCGAAACCCGTGCGACGCGGCTTCCACTACTGGGCCCAGATGGTCTGGGGCGCCGTGGCGGGCTGGATGCAGGGCTGCGGAATCGGCTGAGGTTCTAGGGCTTTTCCGGTGCCGCGTCCCCCATGCGGATGGTCCGGACGTCCCCTTTCTGATCCAGCTCGATGAGGATGGGGAACCAGTCCAGGCCCAGGTTCTCGAAGGCGGACCGGCTGGGAGCAAAGAAGGCGGAGCGCCCGGCCGGGTGGAGTCGGTCCGCCAGTTTCTGCCCTTCCTCCAGCAGGGACGGCAGCAGGTTGGCATCCCGCTCGCCCAGGTCCCCGGAGATACTGGGGATGATCCAGCCCGTGCCCTTCGGGAGATCCGGGAGGGGGCCTTCTTCCAGGGGACAGATCCAGATGCGGAGGCCGCCCAACTGGTCCAGCCGGAGGTCGCGGTAGTCCAGGCCGGGCAGGCCCCACAGCCGCAGCACCGGCGAGGGGCCGCCCAGGAGCCCGAAGAGCCGCTGGAAGCCCTTCAAGGTCTCCTCCGCCTTGGAATCCGCGGCGGTGCGGAGGGCGGAGAGCCTGGCCTCGTCCCCCTCCGCCAGGGCCCAGCAGAGGGCGTGCCGGAGGGCGTAGCCCCGGGTGAGGGCCGGACCGTTCACCAGGAGGCGGTCCTCCCAGGCCCGGCGCAGGACCGGATCGAATCGACCGGACCTCACCTGGAACCGACCCCACCGCCACAGGGCCAGGGCCGTCCCCTGCTGCCGCAGGGGCAGGGACTTCAGGGCAGGGCCGACCCGGTCCGTCGGGGCCTTGAGCAGGTGCCGCAGGGCCTCGGCCTCCTGGCGCCGCGGCCCGGCGGCAAAGGGATCGGCCGGCAGGCCTTGGAGCGGTTCATAGGTGGCGGCGGCCCGCAGCCACCGGTATTCCAGGGCCCTGGCGCCCTTCAGGCTCGTTTCCGCCGGAAGGGGCCGTCCCCAGTCGAAGGCCTCCAGCAGAAACCCCTCCGCATCCGGTTCAGGGGGGGCGGGGCTCTGGATGGCAGGCGGTGTTTGCATGGCTGGGAGGGGCATCTGGGGTCCCTTAATGGCAGAATGATCCTCCGCATCATACGGGAGTCTCCTTGTCTGCACTCGGATTGAACCTCACCGCCCGCCAACGCCTGGTCGTGGCGCTGGACGTGCCCACGGCCAAGGAGGCCCTGGCCCTGGCCGATCGGCTGGCCGGCCGGGTGGGAATGCTCAAGGTGGGCCTGGAACTTTTCTGCGCCGAGGGACCCGCCTTCGTGAAGGCCCTCCAGGCCCGGGTGCCCGTCTTCCTGGACCTGAAGCTGCACGACATCCCCACCACGGTCCGGCGGGCCCTGGAGGCCCTGTTGACCCTGGATCCGCGCCTGATCAATGTCCACGCCCAGGGCGGTCCGGCGATGCTGGAGGCAGCGGTGGAGGCCGTCCAAGCCCACCGGAGGGCCGGTGGCCAGACCGAGCTTCTGGCGGTGACGGTCCTCACCAGCCTAGACCGGGAGGCCCTGGCCGCCCTCGGGCATGCGGGCCCGCCGGAGGAACTGGCCCTCGCCTACGCGAAGCTGGCCCACCGTGCCGGCTGCGGAGGCGTGGTCTGTTCCGCCTGGGAGGCCTCGGCCATCCGGGAGGCCTGCGGGGAGGGGTTCCATCGCCTGACCCCGGGCATCCGCCCGGCCGGTGCTGCCACCCAGGACCAGGCCCGCGTCATGACTCCGGCCCAGGCCCTGAAACAAGGATCGACCTGGCTGGTGGTGGGGCGCCCCATCACCCATGCCGCCGACCCCGCCGCCGCGGCCGAAGCCATCGTGGCCGAGATGCAGCTCGTCTGATGTCAGTCGGCAGCCCCCTCATCTTCCGGCCGTCCTTCGCCCAGCGGGCCATGGCCATGCTTCTGTTCGCTGGCTCCTGGATGGTGGGAGTCCGCGCCCTGGCCCAGATCCTGGAACGGCTCCCGATCCTGCGGACTTCCCTCAAGGTGGCCGAATCCGCTGGGGAGCCCACCTGGTCCTTCTGGATCGCCGTGACGGCCGCCGTGGGCGCCGTGGTGGCCGGCAGCCTGCTTCTGCTGGGGACCCTGCTCGGGGTGTTGATGGTCGAAGGGTCCCAGGTGCTGGTGGATGAACTGGGACTGGCCGTGGAGCACAATGCCCTGCCGGCCCCCCTGGCGCGGAAATTCGGGGCGGGGAGGCTGCTCTGGAAGCAGATCTCGCGCCTCGAGCGGTCAGGCCCCTTCTTCCTGCTGAGGGGGGGCGGCGAGCCCGGAGCCATCCGCAAGGACCCGAACCTCCGCATCCTGCTGGTGGATGAGCTGGAGCGCCTGATCCTCACCATCCTCGAGCGCAGCCCCAACCTGAAGCAGGACGAGTGAGCGCAACGGGTCAGGCCTTCGGCCGGCTGAGGTAAGCCTCGGCGCCCTTCATTTCGGCCGTGGGCCCGTGGGCCTTGTTCTTCGGACCGGGGCGGCCCCGGTGGAGGCCCCAGGGACCGGTCAGGGCAGAGGCCTCGGGATTGCGGGGGGCCAGGGCCAGCACCTCGGCCAGGTCCGCGCGGGCCGGATCGCGCCGCCCCTGCTTCTCCCTGAGCAGGGCCCGCTTCATGAAGCCCCAGGGGTTTCCGGGCTCGCGGGCGATGATTTCGGCATATTCCGCTTCGGCCTCGGTCCAGCGGCCCTCCTCCTCGGCGGCCTCGCCGCAGAGCAGGTTGGTGACGGCGCAGAAGCCCAGCCAGCGCTTCTGCTCGGCGAACTCGGCCGGGGAAAAGCGGGACTTCGCCCTGGCCCGCTGCGCCTCCTGGTCCAGGTGGCGGAGGGCCTTCTCCGTGTGGCTGTCCACCCGGGCGAAGATCTCGGCGTCGCCGCTGGCCCGGTAGAAGTCCCGCTGGATCCTTCCCTCGGCGCGGTACTGGTCGAACATCCGGGTGCCGGGATAGAGGGCCAGGGGACTGATCTGGCAGTCGCTGGGGCGCGTGTCCCGGATGAAGGCGGCCGATTCCTCCACATCGGCCCAGGTCTCGCCGGGGATGCCGGTGATGAGGTAGATGCCCAGGTTCATGCCGACCTTGCGGACCAGGCCCAGGGCCCGCCGGGCATGGCGGAGGTTCGTGCCCTTGTCCAGTAGGGCCAGGACCCGCTCGCTGCCGTGTTCCACGCCGAACTGCATGAACTCGCAGCCCGCCCGCTTCATGGCCACCAGGCGATCCTCGTCCACCAGGTTCACCCGGCTCTGGCAGTTCCACAGGGGGTGCAGGCCGCTCTCCTGGATCCCGGTCATCAGTTCCAGGACCCGACCGCGGTTGGCGGTGAAGGTGTCGTCCCGGAAGCTGAAGTAGGTGAGGCCATGCCGCTCCCGCAGCAGCCGCAACTCGCGCAGCACGGAACCGGCACTGCGGAAGCGGATCGAGGTGCCCCAGAACTCGGGCGTGTTGCAGAAGTTGCAGGTGGCGGGACAGCCACGACTGGTGCTCAGGTAGGCCAGCTGGCCCACGTCGTCGAGGAAGTCGGCCTCCAGATGTTCCGCGGGAAGTCCCACCGCATCCAGGTCCTCCAGGGGTGCCTGGGACGGGGTGGACCCTTCCCGGAGGATCAGGCCAGGCGTAAGCTTCCACGAATCCGTTCCCGGGGCGGCTGTAAGGCGTTCGACGATCCCCAGGAGTGCCGTCTCGCCCTCGCCCCGCACGATGGCGTCCAGGGCGGAGCAGTCCTCGAAGACCTCCTCCGCCAGGTGGGTGGGGTGGGGGCCACCGGCCAGGAGGATCGCGGTCGGGCAGGCTTCCCGGGCCCAGGCCAGCAGCTCCGCGGAGCGCTTGCGGTTGAAGGTGAACATGGAGATGCCCAGCACCGCTGGATTCTGGGCCCGGAAGTAGGCCAGGACCTCCTTCCGTCCCCGGCCGCTCAGGTTGGCCACCCGGCAGGGATGGGCCCGGGACTTGAGCATGGCCTGCAGGTAACCGAGCCCCATGGGGAGGAAGGTCATCCACTCGTCCCCGAAGCCGCTCCGGGGGGCGCTGTAGGCGAGAAGGGTCCGGGGTGGGGTCATGGGCGGGAGTCCAGGGTTCCCCAGTCTAGGGGCGCCGGCGAGGTCCCGTGGAGTTTTGTTAGACGCCCCCAGGGACCCCTTGCATGATGGAGACGGAAGCAAGCTTTGGAGGGGCTTTGACCGGCAATCTGATCCGCAACTCGGAGGCCATCTCGGAGATCATCGGCCGAGCCTGCGAACGGCACGAGATGATGATCCTGGTGACCCCCTACCTCCGGTTCGAGACCTCCTTCCTCAGGAACGACAAGACAGAGGTCCAGGTGGCCGCCACCATGAGCCGGGAGGATGCCACCTATGGACTGCGGAGCGCAGGCCTGAGGATGCGGTTCCCCAATGGCATCAGCTTCCTCGAGGCATCCACGGAGCTGAAGGGCTTCGGCATGGCCGATGGGCGCCGGACCCTGCGCCTGTCGATCCCCGAAGTCCTGCTGGAGGAGGATCATCGCGGGGCCTATCGCGTGGATCGGGTGGGTCGGGTCCCGGTGACTTTCAGCACCCCCAAGTACGACCTGGTCACCGGGACGCTCGTGGACATCAGCACCACCGGGGCGAGGATCTACAGCAGCCGCGACTTCGGAGAGGGGGAGCTGCTTCCGGGCGAGGACATGGCCGTCACCATCCAGCTGACGGACCTCATCCGGATCAACACCAAGGTGAAACTCCGACATGTCCATGGCCGGACCTGCGGCGTGGAGTATCGCCCCCAGCTGGACGAGCACCTGCTCCATCCGCTTGCCCGCTGGGTATTCGAGAAGCGGGAGGAGGACCTGGAGCGCATCACGCGGCGGGGTGTGGAGACCGCGGCGGCTCCGGATGTCGCGTTGTCCCAGGCGAGCCAGCCCAGGGGACTGGTGCTGGTGTCCGGGGATACGGCCCTGGAGGCAGCCCTCCTGGACCTGCTCGGGGGCCTCCAGCCGCTGCGGCGGGTGCCCCCGACCATGTCGGCCCTGAAGGAAGCCTTCAGCCAGAGACCTGCCCTGGTGCTCTACCACCTGCCCAGCCTCAACCTGGATGAGCGCCGGCGGCTGAAGCCCCTGGTGGAGGCCCTCCAGGGTCGGGTGCCCTTCCTGCTGCTGGGCACGGCGGTGGAAGGGGGGGCCCTGCTCGAACTGGGCAGCGAGCTCAAGGCCGTGGTGGCCATTGTATTCCACCCCGAACGGGGCATCTTCTTCCAGCGCCTCGTGCAGGGCGTTTTGCGGCGCATCTACGAGGGGGGCGAGGCGCCCATGGCGCCCGCGGAATCAGAAGCCACCTGAGGTCAAGGCTCGTTCAGGCCTTCGGAACCCGCTAGAATCAACGATTCCGGAGCCCCCATGTCTGCTGCCCAAGAACCGGCTGTCACCGAATCCCTGGCCCTGGAACTGGGGCTCTCGAAGGACGAATGGCGGGTCATCGGGCGTCTCCTGGACGGCCGCCTGCCCACCTATCCCGAGTTGGGCGTGTTCAGCGCCATGTGGAGCGAGCATTGCTCCTACAAATCGAGCCGCATCCACCTGAAGAACCTGCCCACGGAGGGCCCCCGGGTCATCCAGGGCCCCGGTGAGAACGCGGGGGTGGTGGACATCGGCGATGGCTGGGCCGTGGCCTTCAAGATGGAGAGCCACAACCACCCGAGCTTCATCGAGCCCTACCAGGGCGCCGCCACCGGGGTGGGAGGCATCCTCCGCGACGTCTTCACCATGGGCGCAAGGCCGCTGGCCAACCTGAACAGCCTCCGCTTCGGCGAGCTTGACGCGCCGCGCATGAAGGGGCTCGTGAAGGGCGTGGCCGCGGGCATCGCGGGCTACGGCAACTGCATGGGCATCCCCATGCTGGGTGGCGATGCGGCCTTCGACGCCAGCTACAACGGCAACATCCTCGTGAACGCCTTCACCCTGGGTGTCCTGCGGAGCGACAAGATCTTCAAGGGCTTCGCATCAGGCATCGGGAACAAGATGATGTACATCGGCTCGAAGACGGGCCGGGACGGCATCCACGGGGCCAGCATGGCTTCGGCGGAATTCGGCGAGGGCAGCGAGGAGAAGCGCCCCACGGTGCAGGTGGGGGATCCCTTCACCGAGAAGCTCCTGCTTGAGGCCTGCCTGGAGATCTTCCAGACCGACTGGGTCATCGGCATCCAGGACATGGGCGCCGCTGGCCTCACGTCCAGTAGCTTCGAGATGGCCAGCCGGGCGGGCACGGGCCTGGAGATCCGCCTGGACCAGGTGCCCATGCGGGAAGAGGGCATGACGCCCTTCGAACTCCTGCTCAGCGAGAGCCAGGAGCGCATGCTGCTCGTCGCCAGGCCCGACTGCGAGGAGAAGATCATCGCGGTGCTGCACAAGTGGGGGCTGGACGCCTGCGTGGTGGGCGAGGTGACCGACAGCGGCCGCTTCATCGGCAGCTGGCACGGCCAGCCCGTCATCAACCTGCCCATCCAGCCCCTGGTGGATGCGGCGCCCAAGTACGACCGGCCCCGCCAGCGACCGGCCTACCTGGATGCGGTGAACGCCGCGCCCCTGCCGGAGGATCTGAAGCCAGCCGGGGTGGAGCGCACCCTGCGCCGGCTCCTCCAGGCCCCTACGGTGGCCAGCAAGCGCTGGATATTCGAGCAGTACGACGGCACCGTGCGCAGCAACACCCTGCTGGGCATGGGCCGCGGCGACGCCGGCATCATCCGGGTGAAGGACGAGGCGGGCCAGGACACGGGCAAGGCCGTGGCCATGAGCAGCGACTGCAACAGCCGGTTCTGCTTTCTCGATCCCTTCTGGGGTGCGGCACACGCCGTGGCCGAAGCCTGCCGCAACCTGGCCTGCGTGGGCGCCGAGCCCATCGGCCTCACGGACTGCCTCAACTACGGCAACCCGGAGAAGCCCGAGAACATGTGGACCTTCGAACAGGGCTGCCTGGGCATCCGCCAGGCCTGCCTGGCCCTGGACGTGCCCATCGTCAGCGGCAACGTGAGCCTCTACAACGACACCGAAGGCCAGAGCATCTTCCCCACGCCCATGATCGCCGCCGTGGGCCTGGTGGAGGATTGCGCGGGGCAGGTGGTCCTGGATGCGCCCGCTGCCACGGCGCTGTCGAAGGCGGGCAACCACCTCTGCGGTTCAGGCTTCCGCGCGGCCCATGACGCCATCTTCCTGCTGGGCGAGACCCGGGATGAACTGGGCGGCAGCGAGTACCTGAAGCTCCGCACGGGCAGGGTGCAGGGCGCCTGTCCTGAACTGCGCCTGGACGAGGAATTGCGGCTCCAGGCCTGTGTGCGCGAAGGCGTCCGCCTGGGCCTCATCCGCAGCGCCCACGACACCAGCGAGGGGGGGCTCCTGGTGGCGGTGCTGGAGAGCGCGTTCGGTGGGGACCTGGGTTGCCAGTTGATGCTGCAGCGCGGCGCCCTCCGCCTGGACAGCCTGCTCTTCGGCGAGACGGCGGGACGCATCGTGGTGTCGGTCAGCTCCGAAGGCGAGAGCAGCCTGGCCACCCTCTGCACGACCCACCGGGTGCCCTTCTCGAAGATCGGCACCACCGGCGGATCGCGCGTCTCTCTCGCCGTGGACGGCCAGCCCCTCCTGGAGGCGGAGGCCGCCGAGCTGAAGGGATTGCACAGCGGGGCCTTGGAGACGGCTCTGGCCTGAGCCGGACTAGATACCCATGGCCACCGGGGCCCTCAGCCGTCCGAGGAGGGTGCGCATCAGCGCCTCGTCCGACTTGAGTGCCGCCTTGAACTGGGCGCGGTCCGTGTGATGGATCTCCCGCCGGATGTCCTCGAGGTAGCGCTCCAGGATTCCCGTCAGCAGTTCCGTTTCCTTGGCATCCAGGTAGAGATCCATGGTGACCCCCTGGGCATCCCCGCCCATCCACCTAAGTGGGGATGCCTCCGCAGCCAATATCGGTCCACCTGGAATCCCCCGCCACCTCATCCCCTGAGGATCCGCCCCGGCAGCAGGAACAGGTCCTTCACGAGCCCTAGGGCCCCCTCAGCCACGAAGCCCAGGAGGCGGAAGGGCAGGAGCAGGAGCCAGATCAGTGGATAGAGGAGCAGGGCCAGGAGGGCCAGCGGCCAGCAGGCCACGAGCAAGATGAGCCAGAGCAGGAACGCGGCCATGGGAGCCTCCCTGAACCGAGGATCCGCCCCTGGAGGCGGAGACGAGGGCCCCGATCGGCGGGCAGACTTCAGAAACCGGCGGGTGGTCGTTGGTATGATCCTTCCACCCCCCGAGGAATGACCATGCTTCCTGAAGACACCTTCCCGACCCTCGATCGCCGCGCCTTTCTGGGCATGAGTCTGGCCACGGGCGCAGTGCTCATGGGAGGCGAACTCAACACCGCCGCAGCCGCCAAGGGGCCAGTTCTGGAGGAGGCCACCGTGGATGGCCTCCTGGCAGGCCTGGCGGCCGGACAATGGACTACGGCGGAACTGGTGCGGGGCTACCGGGCGCGCATCCGGGCCCTGGACCAGGGCGGCCCGAAGCTGAACGCGGTCATCGAACTGAATCCGGAGGCCCCGGCCCTCGCCCGGGTACTGGACGCCGAACGGAAGGCCGGGAAGCTGCGGGGGCCCCTCCACGGCATTCCGGTCCTCATCAAGGACAACATCGACACCGCCGATGCCATGAAGACCACGGCCGGATCCCTGGCCTTGGCCGAGGCCCCGGTCCCGAAGGAGGATGCCTTCCTCGTGAAACGTCTGCGCGAGGCGGGCGCCTTGGTCCTGGGGAAAACGAACCTCAGTGAGTGGGCGAACCTGCGCTCCACCCACAGCAGCAGCGGCTGGAGCGGCCGGGGCGGACAGACCCGGAATCCCTATGCCCTGGACCGCAGCCCCAGCGGCTCCAGTTCCGGTTCTGGCGCGGCGGTCGCGGCCAGCCTCTGCACCGTGGCCGTGGGCACCGAGACGGACGGGTCCGTGGTGAGCCCCGCCAACGCGAACGGCCTGGTGGGCTTGAAACCCACGGTGGGACTGGTCAGCCGCAGCGGCATCATCCCCATCTCCCACACCCAGGACACGGCCGGACCGATGGCCCGCACCGTGCGCGACGCGGCGATCCTGCTGGGTGTCCTGGCTGGC
The DNA here is from genome assembly GCA_903839205.1 of uncultured Holophagaceae bacterium. Lineage (GTDB taxonomy): Bacteria > Acidobacteriota > Holophagae > Holophagales > Holophagaceae > Geothrix. The sequence continues at coordinate 24,513 of CAIMBM010000258.1, forward strand.
AGCGATCCGAAGGATCCAGCCACCCGGGAGGCAGATGCGCGGAAGGAGGCGGACTACACGCGCTTCCTGGCGAAGGACGGACTGAGGGGGGTCCGCCTCGGCCTGGTGAAGAACCTGCTTGGCGTTCATGCGGGGGTGGACGCTTTGATGCAGCCTGCCTTAGCGGTGCTGAAGGCCCAGGGGGCCACCCTGGTGGAGGTGGAATTGAAGTCCTCCGCCTACGAGGATGCGGAATTCGAGGTGCTGCTCTACGAGTTCAAGGCGGACCTGGATGCCTACCTGGCCGGGAGGGGCGGTGTCGTGAAGGACCTGGCCGGGCTGATGGCCTTCGACGAGGCCCGCCGCAGGGAGGAGATGCCCTTCTTCGGCCAGGAGCTGCTGCAGCAGGCCCAGGCCAAGGGACCGCTCACGGAAGCGGCCTACGGGAAGGCCCTGGAGACCTGCGCCCAGGCCCGGCGGGACATCGTGGGCCTGCTGGAGAGACAGCAGCTGCAGGCCCTGGTGGGGCCCACGGGTGGACCCGCCTGGCTCATCGACCACGTCAACGGCGACAGCTCGGGTCCCAGCTTCTCCAGCCCCGCGGCCGTGGCCGGATGCCCGCACATCACGGTCCCGGCGGGTCTCGTCTGCGGCCTCCCGGTGGGACTTTCCTTTGTCGGCGGTCCCTGGCAGGAAGGCCCGCTGCTGAGCCTGGCCTACGCCTTCGAGCAGGCCAGCCGGGCCCGCCGGACGCCCCGCTTCCTCCGCACCGCGGAGGTGCCCGGTTGACAGGCGGCGCCGCATCCCGCACCCTTGGCCTTTCTCGTCCGGGGGTTCCGATGAAGGTAATGCTGCCCATCCTGCTGGGGACCGCACTGTCCCTTTCCGCCCAGATCCCGACCAAGGAGGACCTGAAGGCCAAGGCCAACGCCGCCGTGGACACCGGCAAGGCCAAGGCTGATGCCAAGGCCGAGGAGGCCAAGGCCAAGGGCGACCAGAAGGCCACCGCCACCAAGACTAAGGTGGATGCCAAGGCCGGCGGCGTTCCCGTGGCCGGGGACAAGGTGAAGGCAGCCACCGCCAAGGGCGAAGGCGCAGCCAAGGCCGGCACCGACAAGGCGAAGGGCAAGACCAAGAAGGGCACCGACACGGGCGCCGCCAAGGCCAAGGCCGTCACCGAAAAGGCCGCCAAGTAAACAGGTCTCCGGCTCCAGTTAAAAAAGGGCGCCACCTGGCGCCCTTCTGGCGTTGACGAACCGCCCTATTTCTTCGGGAACTGCCGCTCGTAGGCTTCCTGGGCGTATTCGCTGGGAGGCACGCTGAAACGGCGCTTGAAGGCGCGGGTGAAGGCGCTGGCGTCGTAGAAGCCGAGGATCTTGGCCACGTCGCTGGGCCGCTCCCCATTGGCCAGGAGGGTCACGGCGCGCTGCAGGCGCCGTTCGATCAGGTACTGGTGAGGCGTGGTGCTGGTGGCCTCCCGGAAGAGGCGGATGAAGTGGTCCGGCGTGCACCGGGCCATGGTGGCCAGTTCGGGCACGCTGTTCTTGGCGCCCAGGTGCACTTCCATGTGGTCCAGCACCAGCTGCAGGGTGGAGCGGTTCAGCCGGTAGGGGAAGCGGCCCCGGTCCTCCTTCTCGGTCAGGCGCGACAACTCCGCACCCAGGAGGATGAGGAACAGTTCCCGGGTCATGAGCTGCACACCGTCGGGATTGGCCAGCTCCTGGGTGAAGATGCTGAACAGCTGCTTCAGGCTGAGGCTGCGCAGCACCGCGAAACTGGATTCCTGCCACTTGCGGGGGGGGTGCTGCAGGGCGGAGAGCAGCGGCTCCGGGAAGGGGCCCTCCATGAACAGGGCCGTGAAGCCGAAGGGGGCGTTGGCATGATGGCGCTTCAGCGTATGGCCGAAGCCCGGCAGCAGCAGGGCCAGGTCGCCGGAGCGGATGATGCCCTCCTCGCGGTCCTCGCCCGTGCAGACGCGCACGGCATGGGTGGGCTGAAGCAGGGCCCATGCATCCCGGGCCGGAAGGATCTTCGTCGGCACCGGGTCACGCTTGAGCACGGCCAGGCGGAGCGGACCGCTGGTGTAGGTGAGGAGGTTTTTGGTTTCAGGATCGCTCATGGCCCAGGAAAAAAAGAGACGCCCACGGAGGCGGCCCGGCAAGAATGACAGGAAAATATTCCTCAAGTCATGAGAATTTCACAACCCAGGATTTTGTGATGGCCGTCAGGCCCCGGCGAAGGCCTCGGCGAGGCTCTTGAACATGCCCAGTCCGCCGGTGGGGCCGAGCTTCGGGTCCACGGCCCGCTCCGGGTGGGGCATCATGCCCAGCACGTTGCCGCGGACATTCACGATGCCAGCGATGCCGTTCATGGCCCCGTTGGGCACGTGGGCCTCGCCGGTCTCCCCCCCGGGCGAGCAGTAGCGGAAGGCCACACCGCCCCGGGCCTCCAGATCCACCAGGTCCGCGGGATCCAGGGTGTAGTTGCCCTCGGCGTGAGCGATGGGCACCTGGAACACCTCGCCGGCCTTCATGGCCCTGGTGAAGGGCAGGTCCGCCCGCTCCACCCGCAGGTGGACGTCCGTGTGGATGAAGCGCAGGGACTCGTTCCGCAGCAGGGCGCCCGGAAGCAGCTGAGCCTCGCAGAGGATCTGGAAGCCGTTGCAGAC
>CAIMBM010000259.1 GCA_903839205.1 uncultured Holophagaceae bacterium
CCTCCTCTGGATGGACTGGAAGCTTTCCCTCACGCTCTTCATCGCCGGGCCCCTCGTGGTGGTCCCGGTCCGGAAGCTGAGCCGCCGCATCCGGGCCGTGAACCACCGGAACCAGGAGGCCTCCAGCCACCTGCTCCAGCGCCTCAAGGAAGTCTTCAGCAACATCCGGGTGGTGCTGGGGTTCGCCCGCGAGGACTTCGAGGTCCAGCGGTTCAAGAAGCAGAACTTCGAGCTCTACCGCCTGGGGATGAAGAGCGCCCGGGCCTCGGCCCTGTCCACCCCGATCATGGAACTGGTGGGTGGCTGCCTGCTGGCGGGCCTGGTGGCCTACGCCTCGGCGGAGATCCGCTCCGGCCGCCTCACCGGGGCGGACTTCTTCACCTACCTCCTGGCGGTCTACCAGCTCTATGACCCCCTCCGGCGGCTCACCAAGCTCAACAACGAGGTCCAGGTGGCCACGGCCAGCCTCGACCGGGTCTACAGCATGCTCAGCCGGACCAGCGAACTCCCCACCGCCGCCGTCCCCACACCCGTGCCCGCCGCCCCCAAATCCCTGAGGTTCGAGGGCGTGCAGTTCGCCTACGACGCCAAGCACCCGGTGCTGCGCGACATCGACCTCGAGGTGCGCTCCGGGGAGACCGTGGCCCTGGTGGGCGGCAGCGGCGGGGGCAAGACCACGCTGGTGAACCTCGTTCCGCGCTTCTTCGATCCCACAGGGGGCCGCATCACCCTGGATGGGACCGACCTGCGGGACTTCGACCCACGGGACCTGCGGAAACTCATCGGCATCGTCACCCAGGAGACCCTGCTGTTCATGGACACGGTGCACGACAACATCGCCTACGGCCTGCAGGCCAGCCGGGAGACCGTCATCGAGGCCGCCAAGAAGGCCCACGCCCACGACTTCATCGCGGCCCTGCCCAAGGGCTACGACACGCCCCTGGCGGAGACGGGCTCCAGCCTCAGCGGTGGCCAGCGCCAGCGCCTCGCCATCGCCCGGGCCCTCCTGCAGGACCCGCCCATCCTCATCCTGGACGAGGCCACCAGCGCCCTGGACACCGAGAGCGAGCGGGCCGTGCAGGCGGCCCTCGAGACCCTCATGGAGAACCGCACCACGCTGGTGATCGCCCACCGACTCAGCACCATCCAGCGGGCCACGCGGATCTGCGCCATGAAGCACGGCCGCATCGTGGAGGAGGGCACCCACGAGGAGCTGGTCTCCCGCGAGGGCGAGTACGCGCGCCTGCACCGGCTGCAGTTCGCCGAGGCCTGATGCGGCGCACTGATTTCCACTTCGACCTGCCGCCGGACCTCATCGCGCAGCACCCCACACCGGACCGGGACGGCGCACGCCTGCTGGTGGTGGACGCCCGAAGCGGCAGCTGGTCCCACCGCGCCATCCGGGACCTCCCTGAGCTCGTCCCGGCCGGCAGCATCTGCGTGCCGAACGACGTCCGCGTGCGGCATGCGCGCCTCTTCCTCCGCCGCGCCGGGGGCGGGGCCGGCGAGGCCCTTCTGCTTCGGAGCCTAGGCGGAGGCCTGTTCGAGGCCCTGGTGCGGCCCGGCGCCCGGCTCAAGCCCGGCGCATCGGCGGCCGTCGTCGATCCCCGGACCGGGGTCGGACTGGCCCGGCTCGAGGTTCGGGATAAGCTCCCCGAAGGCCTCCGGACCGTCCGGGTCCTGGGGGACCATGGCCTGGACTGGGACGAGATCGACCGCATCGGCCGCCTGCCCCTGCCGCCCTACATCGGGCACCTGGCGGAGGCTGAGGACGAGACCCGCTACCAGACGGTGTTCGCGGCCCCGGAAGGGGAGGCGGTGGCAGCCCCCACCGCGGGACTCCACTTCACGCCGGAGCTCATTGCGGCCCTGGGGGCCCATGGCTGTGGCTGGCATCCGGTGCGGCTCCACGTGGGCCTCGGCACCTTCCGCCCCATGACCGCCGAGCGTCTCGAGGACCACGCCATGCACGAGGAACGCTTTGAGATTCCCGGCGAGACCGCGGCCATCCTGGAGCCCGCCCTCCTGGACCGCTCCCACCCGGTTCTCTGTATCGGCACGACCTCCCTGCGCACACTGGAGGGCGCCTGGGACGGCCGCCGCCTCGTGCGCGAGGGCTCCACCCGGCTGTTCATCACGCCCGGCTACCGGCTGCGCACCGCGGACCACCTCCTCACCAACTTCCACCTGCCTGAAAGCACGCTGTTCGTCCTGGTGTCCGCCCTGCTGGGCCCCGATCTGGCCCAGGCGGCCTACGCCGAGGCGGTGCGGGAGCGCTACCGCTTTTTCAGCTATGGCGACGCCATGCTGATCTTGAATGCCCGGACCCTCTCTTCCTGTGGGGACGCGGCCTCCAGGCAGGTCCCGGTTATGATGGGGGCCACATCGTCCGCATTCCCCGAGTAGATCCGCATGCATGTCGAAGCATCTAAACGGCTCCAGGCAGCCCGCTACCTGGACCGCGCCGGGAAGCACGAGGAGGCCCTGGACGCCTTCCGTAGCTTCCTGGAAGAGGCTCCCGATGCCACAGACGTATGGGTCGATTACGCCGGTCTCCTGATGGTCCTCGGCCGGCTCGACGAGGCCGAGGAAGCCTGCGCCAGGGCCTTGAAGCTCGATCCGCGCCACTACGGTGCCCGGGTCCATGCCGCCTGCGTGCAGATGCACCGGGGATTTCTGGACGTCGCGGAGAGGCAGTTCCTGGAGGCTGTTGCCATGGACCCCAGACGCATCGCCGGGCGGCTGCTGTACTCCGACTGCCTAGCGAGGAAGGGCGAGTTGGACCGGGCCCGGGACCTGCTGGAGAAGGTTCTGGAGCAGGAACCAGGCAAGGTCGCGGCCATGGACCGGCTCAATACCATTATGGCCCGGCAGCGCGACTGGCCCGGTTTGCGCAAAGATATGGCGCGCCAAGTGGCCCTCTATTCCGGGGCCGAGGCCGAGTACGTGGCGGGCCAGCTGGACCTAATGTTCGGGGACATGCCCCGGGGCTGGCAGAGGTACGAGTCGCGCTTGGAGATGCCCGGCCGCGGGTCGGACAGGTCCTACGCCCGGCCCCGCTGGCGAGGGGAACCTTTCGTTCACAAGACCCTGTTGCTCACCTGGGAGCAGGGCTTTGGCGACACCCTAATGTTCCTGAGATTCGCTCCCCTGGCCAAAGCCCTGGGAGGAAGGGTTCTGCTGGAAGTCCAACCGCCCCTCGCTGAGTTGGCGGCCACTTGCCCAGGGATAGACGAGGTGTACGTTTCTGGGCACGCGTTGCCACCCTTTGATTTCCATGCAAGCCTCCTTTCACTTCCTTTTCTTTTTCGCACCAATCTAGAGACCATTCCTGCGGATATCCCTTATCTAGGCATCCCAGCATTGGTGCCTGATCAGGCTGCGATCAATGCCGCCATGAACAGAGGTTCAGATCGAGTACGAGTTGGCGTATGCTGGGCTGGCAATCCCATGCATGCTAGAAATGCCAAGCGATCCATCCCTTCAGCTGCATTGGCCCCATTGGGGGCTATTCCAGGCGTGGCTTGGTACAATTTCCAGGTTGGGGTCGACGAAGAGGCACCACTCCCCGGCGTTCTAGCCCTTGGCCCTCTTTTGTCAAAGGGGGGATTCCCGAATACCGCCTATGCCCTCAGCAGAATGGATCTTGTAATCACGGTGGATACGGTTATAGCGCACCTTGCGGCAGCGCTGGGCATCCCGACCTTACTTCTGCTTTCCTTTATCCCAGATTGGAGATGGATGCTGGGGAGGGATGACAGTCCCTGGTACCCGACCATGCATCTTTACAGGCAGCCTTCACCAGGTGATTGGGACTCCGTCCTGCGCCAGATCGTCCAGGATCTCACCACGACTGCGACACCCTGAACAGCCGTCAGGGGTGTGGTGACGAACCGGGGGAATTCCTGCCCGCCGAGGGCTACAGGTACTCGACGAACTGGTGGACCACGGGGATGCGGTGCTTCTTGCCCTTGGTGGCCTGGAGGATGCTTGTCACGGACATGCCCAGGCACCAGAGCAGCCAGAGGGGCAGGAAGAAGCGGGTGGCCACGGTCCCGAAGATGGGGAAGAGGCCGATGATCACCATGGCCAGCGTGAACACGCATTCAGCGAAGGCCAGGATGACGCCTTGGCGCGCGTGCCACAGCAGTTCCGCGTCCTCGCGGTTGCGCATGTAGGGCAGGAAGGCCCAGGGCCCTGAATAGCACAGGATCAGGTCTCGCAATCGCTCCCCCACGTAGAGGGGGGTCGGGACATCCAGGGGCACGGCAACCTCCACGTCGAGGATAGCGCACTGGGAGGATCCCGAGGGGCTAGTGCCCCCGTAGGGCCACCAGCAGGGCCATCAGCAGCACGATGCCGGCATAGATCTGCTTCAGTTTCGCCCCTCGCGTCCGCGTCGCCACCCGGGCCCCGCCCAGGGCGCCGACGGCGAACCCGAGGGCCACGCCGAGGATCACCCCCCAGGGCAGGCCACCCTGGGCCTGGGCATAGACATAGACCCCGGGGAGACCGATGGGTGGCAGCATCATCATCAGGCTGGCCAGCTGGGCCTCGTGCTGGGTCATCTTGAATTTCGAGGCCAGCAGCGGGACCACCACCACGGCACCCCCCAGGCCCGTGAGGCCCGACACCACGCCCGCCAGGAACCCGATGGGAAGCCCCCAGGTCCAGAGGCCAGCCAGATCGAGGGGCTCCGCTCCCCGATCCCTCATCGGAGGCTCCTGGCGCAGGAAGGTCTTGGCCGAGAGGAAAACCAGGAACGCCGCATAGCTCCAGCGCATGGGGTTCGAGGGGATCCGGTTGGCCACCAGGGCGCCGCCGTAGATTCCGAAGAGGAAGGCCAGGATGAGCACTCCCACCAAGGGCACGCTGGAGGCGATGCCCCGCCGCCGGTACTGGAGCACCGCCGGAAGGCCCGTGGGAAGGAGCATGGCCGCCAGGGTGGTGCCCTGGGCGCGGTGCTGGTCCAGGTCCAGGATCAGCCCGAGGAGGGGCACCATCACGATGCCGCCCCCCACCCCGAACAGGCCCGCGAGGAAGCCTCCGCCGAGGCCCGTGCCCAGTCCCGCCACCAGGTGGCTTGCATCCATGGCCACGGTCCCCCCATTCCCACTGCAGAGGATTCTGCTCTGGCGTGTGTTCCAATGGAAGGTTGGAGGTCCAGGTGCAGGCGCAACTCAGCGAAGAGGTGGTACTCGACAGCCGGCGGGCCGTGTGGCTGCCCCGGCAGAAGACCCTGGTGCTGTCGGACCTCTTCATCGGGCTGGGTGCGGCGCGTCGGCGCCGGCCCGACCCCATGCCCGCCACGGCCCACCTGGAGATCTGGGAGCGGGTCTTCAGCCTCATTGATGATTACGCACCGGAGCAGGTGGTCCTGCTGGGCGACCTCAAGCCCAGCCAGGGGACCGTGGAAGGCGAGGAGGCCGAGGAGCTGCGCACCATCTTCCGCAAGCTGAAGGCCGGCGGGCGGACCGTCCACCAGGTCGTGGGCCATCCCGAACGGAGCGATGGCCCGGCCCTGGAGGGCACGGGCATCCAGCCCATCGAACAGCTTCGTGTCGGCCCCTTCACGCTGATGCACCGGCGGCGGATCTTCGTCTACCCCCGCCACGACCCCTCCCACGGCTTCTGGATCAACGGCGGCGTGCACCCCCTCTTCGCCGTCCCCTACCTGGACCCCTCAGGAGCGCCCGACTGGCTCAGGCTGCCGGCCTTCCTCTTCACGGGTTACGCCCTGGTGATGCCTCCTTTCGTCAGCTACGCCCAGGGTTTCGAGGTCATCCAGCCGGAGCGCCTGCCCCGCCAGGCCCGGGCCTGGACCCTGCTGGCCGATCGACTGAACCCCCTGAGCCTGGCCGACCTGCCTCCCACGCCGGAATCTCTCCGGACGCTCACCCGCCCCGCCCGCAAGGGCAAGGAGCCGGGCAAGTCCAAGGAATAGTGGGCCCTACTTCCGCTTCGCCCTCGCCATCGGCGCCCCCCCGTGCAGGGCGCGACCGTCATCCAGCGTGAGGTCCCAGCCCAGCCGGTCGCCCTTCTTCAGGCCCAGCCGCTTGAAGGTCCCCGCCGGGAATTCGATGAAGTGCCGGGCCGGAATCGTGCCCCCGTAGGTCGGGCAGTCATCGCCTCGCATGGGGCTGCAGGGCGGGACCCGCTCCGCGGTTTCCATGACCCGCCCCTCCTGGTCGATCCAGGCCACATCCAGGGCGATGAGACAGTTCTTCATCCAGATGCTGTGGTAGCCGTCCTCGCCGTAGACGAAGAACATGCAGCGGTCCTTCGCCAGGCTCTGGCGGTACATCAGGCCCTTGGCCTTCTCCGGCTCCGTGGCCGCCACCTCGGCCAGGAAGGACGTCTGCTTGAAGGCCACGGTGCCCCCACCTCCCGCCAGGAGGTGAATCGTGAACAGGGCGGCGAGCAGCATGCGCATGGCAACTCCTTGAACCTCATTATCTGATGAAGTGCCTGAATGTCTCCGGAGGATCCTGCCTGACCGGACCGACCCTGCCCGGGCTCAACCGGGGGTTCCGCCGCACCGTGTCAGGCCTCATGCAACCAGGCCGCCACGCGTTCCACATCAGCCTCCGTGTGGAAACCGTGGAAGGCCACCCGGAGGTAACCCTCCCGCACTGAGGCGAAGACGCCCCGGTGGTACCCCGCCTTCAACAGGCGCTCCAGCCCATCCTGGCCCTGACCACCGTGGTGGAAGGCCAGGATGGACCCCAGGCGGCCCCCCCGAAGCAGGGCCTGGAGCCGTTCGGCCTCGGGTCGCCACTTCGAGCCCCCCAGGGCATCCAGCAGCGCAGTCTGGAGAAGGGCCACGTGGGCCTCGATGGCCGGTACACCGACTCCGCTGATGAGCCGAAGGGACTCCAGCAGGGTCGAGGCCTGAAGGAGGTTCGGTCCTCCGGGCTCCAGTGCGCGGCCGTCCGCCAGCCAGCCCCGGTCGAAGTCCGTCGAGGGCCTGGAGAAGTCCGTGGCGGCTTCCACCGACAGCCAGGTGCCAGAAGGCGACAGTGACTGTCTAAAATCTTCAGCGGTCCACAGGAAGCCCATGCCCTGGGGGGCCAGCAGACCCTTGTGGCCACCGGTGGCGAAGGCGGACAGGCTCTCGAGGTTGATGGGGACGGTACCCGCGCCCTGGATGCCATCCACCACGAGATGGACACCCCGCTCCCTGCAAGCGGCGCCCAGGCGCGGGAGGTCCAGCCTCAGGCCATCCTGGAAGCGCACCCAGGACAGGGCCAGGACCCGGGTCCGCGGGTCCAAGGCCTCGATGAGCCGCCCTTCGGGATCCGATTCGGCCCGGGGCGGTTCGCTCGCCCAGGCCGCGGCCCCCGCGAGGTGCCCCTCCCAGAGCGGCACCTCGCGGAACCTGACCCCCCGGGGGCGGAGGGCCAGCCAGGGCCAGGCATTCGAGGGGAACTCGCCCAGGGGTGCGAGAACTTCATCCCCGAGGTGCCAGGGGATCCCCTGGGCGAGGGTCACGAGACCCGAAGAGGTGGTCGGGGTGAGGCTGATGTCTTCGGCCCGACCGCCCACCAGATCAGCCGCTTCCCTCCGGACGGCCACCGGGATGCCTTGGAAGTCCTCCTCCCAGCGCACTTCCCAGGGCTGGAGCTCCTTCTGCATGAAGGCACGGGCCACCCTCATGCCGGCCCGGGGCACGGGGCCTTCGGCGCAGTGCATGACCCAGAGGTGGTCCGGGTCCAGGTGGAAGAGCGCCGGGTTGAGGGGCGGGGTGCTCATCCCTTGCCGGCGGCCAGCAGCACCTTCAGGCCCACGGGATAGATGGGTTCCACCAGGGCGCGGACCGCGGCGGCGTACTGCTGGATCTCCCACTGGGCGTGGCTGTCGGCCCGCAGGCGGATGAAGTGGGCCACGGCCTGGAGGCTGACGGTCCAGTAGACCTCCGAGTAGAGCGCGAGCGGCAGGACGCAGCGGGCCTGCTCCCGGCAGACGCCCAGGGACAGCAGTTCCTTGTAGTGGGCCACGGAACTGCGGCAGCTCTCCAGGTAGCTTTCCAGGGCCCGGGCCTGGTCGCTGGCCTCGATGGACCCTTCGCTGCCCTGCTTGTTCACCTTGGCCTGGCGGCGGAAGCCTCCCGGCACGAAGAACTCGTCCTCGGGGAATTCCACGTAGCGTCCGGAGATCTCGTTGAACTCGGACCCGATGCGGTGCTTCATCCACTGGCGGAAGACGAAGATGGGCGCCTTCACGTGCAGGGTCAGGGCCGTGTGGCGGAAGGGCGAGGTGTGCTCATGCTCGGCCAGGTAGGCCACCAGCTTGGCATCCCCCTCCTCGAAGGCGTCCTTGGTCTTCCCGAAGGACACCCGCGCCGCATTCACCACCGAGAGGTCCGAGCCCATGTGGTCCACCAGACGCACAAAGCCCCTGTCCAGCACTTTGATCTCGGGATGGGTCATGGAATACTCCGGGCTTCCAGCTTCCCGCGCCGCCTGGGAGAATGGAAGGTCTGCCAGGAGCCCCCATGAAGTTTTTTATCGACACCGCCAACATCGACGAAATCAAGCGAATCAACGCCCTGGGCGTGCTGGACGGTGTGACCACCAACCCGAGCCTCATCGCCAAGGAGACGGGCA
>CAIMBM010000260.1 GCA_903839205.1 uncultured Holophagaceae bacterium
CGTGAGCAAGCGCACCCTCAGCTGGCGCACGGCCCTGGTGCTGCGGGAGCTGGAGGCCGAGGTTTCGGCCCTGGAGAGTTATCGGCCCACCGAACTGCACCTCATGGCCCTGATGGAGGAGAAGGAGACAATGGAAGTCAGGTTGTCCCAGACCCGCCTCGCCCTCCAGCGGCTGCATACAGGTTATGGACCCACCGTCACCACTGATGCAGCCACCCTGGACGCCCGGGTCCAGGACCTCCGGGGCCAGCTCCTGGCCCTCGATGCGGAGATCGCTCCCCTGGCCAAGGCTGGCGGCGAACTGACCAACGCCCGCTGGGGTCTGCTCACCCGCGCCGGCAACGACAAGAGCCACCTCATCCGGCAGATTGAGCGCTACGCCGACATCTACACCAGCCGCGTGTCGAACTTCCTGCATGCCACGCCCTTTGCCTATTTCCGATCGCCCCGGGGGAGCCTGCCGCATGATCCGGGCTCACGAGCCTGACCAGGATCTGAACCTATCCCGGATCCGCAGGTCCGCAGAGACGTCGCCAAGGCGCTCATCCCGCCATGAATGCTTGCGCCAAGTCCCACCAGAACCCATCGTATCCCCGTGCGCAGGAGGGTCCCATGTTGACGGTCCGCCCAGCCTCGGTCGCCGGCAGGTTCTATCCGGGGGATCCCATCCTTCTGGGCAGGGAGGTGGACCGGCTGCTCTCGGCAGTGGCGGTGCCGCCGGAAGAACCCATGCCCAAGGCCCTCATCGTGCCCCACGCCGGGTACGTCTATTCGGGCCCCGTGGCCGCCAGCGGCTATGCGCGGCTCCTGCGGGAAGGTGGCACCCTGGAGCGCGTGGTGCTGCTGGGGCCCAGCCACCACGTGGCCTTCCAGGGCCTGGTCCTGCCCGAATCCGACGCCTTCGAAACCCCCCTTGGTACCGTGGAAATCGACCTCGCAGCCCTGAGGCGCATCCCCCAGATCCGGCGCAACGAGGTCATCCACCGGCCCGAGCACTCCCTGGAGGTGCACCTGCCCTTCCTGCAGCGGGTGGCCCCCAAGGCGAGACTGGTCCCCCTGGCCGCGGGCCGGGCCACGCCCTCCCAGGTGGCGGAGGTGATCGAGGCCCTGTGGGGTGGGTCCGAGACCATCATCGTGGTGAGCTCGGACCTCTCCCACTACCTGTCCTACCGAGAGTGCCGGGCCCTGGACGAGGAGACCGCCCGGCAGATCCTGCGGCTGGACACGGCGCTGGCTCCTGAGTGTGCCTGCGGAGCCATCCCCGTGGCCGGCCTCCTGGAGGCCGCACGCCGCAAGCGCCTGCACCCTCAGCTGCTCGACCTGCGGAACTCGGGCGATACGGCGGGAGGCCAGGAGGAAGTGGTCGGTTATGGCGCCTTTGCCTTCTTCGAAACCGGCGGCGGCCATCCCTGAACGGGATGGGCAGCGCCTGGCGCGACTGGCCCGGGCGGCCATCGCCGAGGCCCTGGGTGGACCCGCGTGTGACCAGAGCGAGGTCCCCGGCTTCGACGGCCCGGCGGCTTCCTTCGTGACCCTCCGCCTGGAGGGGATGACGTCCCCCCGAAAAACTAGACCAAGGATAATGTGAGTCCTCCCCCTTTGGAGGGCCCCTTGAGAAAGAGCAGATACACCGAGGAGCAGATCATCTTGGCCTTGAAAGAGCACGAG
>CAIMBM010000261.1 GCA_903839205.1 uncultured Holophagaceae bacterium
CCGGTATCAAGGAACGTTCCGCTGAAGAGGTGATGGGATGAAGCGCCGCGCCGATGCCAAGAAGGGCAAGCCCAAGAAGAAGAAGGCTTTTGGGGGACGACGGGCGAAGTTCTGCAAGTTCTGCGTCGAGAAGTCCCTCATGATCGACTACAAGGATGTGAAGACCCTCCAGGCCTTCACCCCCGAGCGCGGCAAGGTGCTGCCCCGCCGCACCAGTGGCGTGTGCGCCGTCCACCAGCGCGAGCTGGTGGAAGCCATCAAGCGTGCCCGCAACATCGCCCTGCTGCCTTTCGCTGCCGACTGATTTCCCAGCGCTGTTGGACTTTCAACAATTGGGGGGCCATCCGGCCCCCCAATGTTTTCCGCACGAAAGCCTCCCTCAAGAAGGCTCCCCCTGGAGCCTTCTTGTCCCTTCGGGACCGGTCGTCTTCTGCCGTCCACCAGCGCGAGCTGGTGGAAGCCATCAAGCGCGCCCGCAACATCGCCCTGCTGCCTTTCGCTGCCGACTGATTTCCCAGCGCTGTTGGAATTGCAAAAGGGGGGCCGCATGGCCCCCCTTTTTCTGTACTTTGGAACAATCTGACCGGACCGGTTGCCAAGGAGCCTCGACATGCCTTCAGCAGGAGCAGGCAGCGGCTATCGCATTGGACAGACCTGCGTCTGCGAGCAACTCGTCGACGAGGGCCTGGTCGATGCCTTCGCCGAATTGACCGGGGACCGCAACCCCATCCACCTGGATGCCGAGGTGGCCAGGGCAAGCCGGTTCGGCCAGCGCATTGCGCACGGTGGAATCCTGTTCGGCCTGATCTCCAGAACGCTCGGCATGGACATGCCGGGCATGGGCACGGTCTACCTGAGTCAGACCTGTACCTTCAGGCACCCGGTATTCCTAGGCGACACGGTGAGGCTCGAAGCCACCATCGTCGAGCTTCTACCCAAGAGCTGCGCCAGGATCTCGACCGTCATCACCAAGCAGACGGGCGAAGTGGTCCTGGAGGGCTTCGCCGAGGTCAAGCTTCCGGGCTGGCTGTTCAAGTCCTAGGAGCTGGCTCTTAGGTGCGAAGGGTCCAGGTGCACCATCCGGGTAGGGGATGAGCCCAGTGGCAGACAGGGATCCGGGTCCGGGGTCACGCTTCACTGCGCGGTCCAGCCCCCGTCGATGGGGATCGGCGTTCCGGTGATCTGCTCGGCGGCGGCGGAGCACAGGAACACCGCCAGCTGCCCCAGCTGCTCGGTGCTGACGAACTGGCGCGAGGGCTGCTTCTCGGCCAGCAGGGCCCGCCCCCCCTCCTCGATATCCACACCGAGCGCCTTGGCGCGAGCGGCGATCTGCGGCTCGATGAGCTCCGTCCGGGTCCAGCCGGGGCAGATCGCGTTGCAGGTGATCCCCTGGCCCGCGGTTTCCAGGGCCACCACCTTGGTGAGTCCCACCAGCCCGTGCTTGGCGGTCACATAGGCCGCCTTGTTGACGGAGGCGACCAGCCCGTGGACCGAGGCAATGTTAATGATCCGGCCCCAGCCCCTTCCCTGCATGTGTGGAAGGGAGTGGTGAATGGTGTGGAAGGACGAGGAAAGGTTGACCGCGAGGATGGCATCCCACTTCTCGATGGGGAAGGCTTCCACCGGAGCCGTATGCTGGATGCCGGCGCAGTTGACCAGGATGTCGAGGCTGCCCAGCTGGGCCACGGTGTGATCGACCAGGGCCGCGATCTCGGCAGGACGGGTCATGTCCGCCCCGTGGTAGGCCACCCGGACGCCATGCTGCGCCGCCAAGTCCCGGGGCAGGCGCTCCAGGGTGTCGGCCTGGCCGAAACCGTTCAGCATGAGGCCGCAGCCCTCGGCGGCCAGGGCCCTGGCGATGCCCAGTCCGATCCCGCTGGTGGAGCCCGTGATCAGCGCGTTCTTACCCTTCAGCACGGCATTCTCCTTTTGCAATTCCGACCGCGAGACCCCGGCGTGGTGCGCGGGGACTCCTAGAGCGTGCGCTTCAGCAGCCGGGCCAGTTCGCCCATGAACCCTCGCCGGAAGAGCAGCACGCAGACCACGAAGGTTCCCCCGATGATCACGGTGATCCAGGAGCCGACCGAACTCAGCTCAGACTCCAGGCTCACCACCGTGAAGGCGCCCGCCAGCGGGCCAAGCACCGTGCCGACCCCGCCCAGGAGGGTCATCAGGACCACTTCTCCGGAGGTATGCCAGCTCACGTCCGTGAGGGAGGCGAGCTGGAAGACCAGGGACTTCGTCGCCCCGGCCATTCCGGCCATGGCCGCCGAGATGACAAAGGCCATCAGCTTGAACCGGTCCACCTTGTAGCCCAGGGAGACGGCCCTGGGTTCGTTCTCTCGGATGCCCTTCAGCACCTGCCCGAAGGGCGAGTGGATGGTCCGGTGGAGGATCCAGAATCCCAGGCAGAAGACGGCGAACACGAAGTAGTAGAGGTTGAGGCCGAGCGGCCGGCCATGCACGGTGTAGACGCGATTCAGGTCGACCAGACCGAAGAGAAGGCCCCGGGGGATGCCCTGCAGTCCGTCCTCGCCGCCGGTGAAGGGGGTCTTCAAGGCGATGAAATAGACGATCTGCGCCAGGGCCAGGGTGACCATGGCGAAGTAGATCCCCTGCCGCCGGATGGCCAGGCTGCCGACCACATAACCCAGCAAGGCGGCAAAAAGGGTGCCTCCGAGGATGCCCAGTTCCGGCGTCAGGCCGCTGTTCTTGACCAGCTGACCCGTGATGTAGGAGGCCCCCCCGAAGAAGGCCGCGTGGCCGAAGGACAGCAGCCCGGTGTAGCCGAGCAGCAGGTTGAAGGCCAGGGCGAACAGGGCGAAGCAGAGCAGCTTCATCATGAACACCGGGTAAACGACGTACGGGGCAAGCAGTCCCAGGGTTATGAGACCGATCCAGGCATACCGGTTCATCTAGGACTCCTTCCCGAAGAGGCCGGTCGGCTTGATCAGCAGGACCAGCACCATGATCAGGAAGATCACCGTGCTGGAGGCCGGAGCGTAGACGACCTTGGTGAAGCCCTCAACCATGCCCAGCAGCAGCCCGGTGATGATGGCGCCCATGATGGATCCCATGCCGCCGATGACCACAACGGCGAACACCGTGATGATCATTTCCGATCCCATGACCGGGCTGACTGAATAGATCGGCGCGGCCAGCACCCCGGCGAAGGCGGCCAGGGCTGCGCCATAGCCATAGGTCAGGGTGATCATGAGCGGCACGTTGATGCCGAAGGCCTTCACCAGTTCGGGGTTTTCCGTGCCGGCCCGGAGGTAGGAGCCCAGCTTGGTCCGCTCGATGACGAACCAGGTGCTGAAACAGACCACCAGGGAGATCACGATCACCCATAGCCGGTACTTCGGGAAGAGCATGAACCCGAGGTTCACCGCCCCCTCCAGCACCTCCGGCTTGGCATCGTACGCATCGCCGGAAACATTGAAGTAGTTGGTGAAGACGCCCTGGATGATGAGCGCCAGCCCGAAGGTCAGCAGCAGGCCATAGAGATGGTCGAACTTGCGCAGCCTGCGCAGCATGGTGCGCTCGATGCCGATCCCCAGGAGGCCCACCACCAGTGGCGCCACGACCAGGGCCGCCCAGTAGTTGAGGTGGAAGTCGGGCTTCCCGAGGAGCGGCCCCAGCATGGTGTAGCCCAGGAGCGCGACGTAGGCGCCCAGCATGTAGAGCGCGCCGTGGACGAAGTTGACGATGTTCAGAAGGCCGAAGATCACCGCCAGGCCGAGGCTCAAAATGGCGTAGAAGACGCCATTGTTGAGCCCCAGCATGACCTGCGACATGACGGTGTGGAAAGACAGCTCCATGGCCCCATCCCTCTGGCTGGTACCTGATGACGAAGAAGGGCGTTATTTCTTCACGGCGGGGCAGGTGCTTTCGGAAAGCGGCATGAACGCGTCATCGCCGGGAATGGTCTTGACGATCTTCAGGAGATCCCATTCGCCCTTCGACTCGGAGGGTTTCTTCACTTCCATGAGGTACATGTCATGCACCATCCGGCCGTCGACCCTGATCTTCCCGTGGACGGCGAAGAAGTCGCTGATGTCCATGGATTTCAGCTTGGCCATGACCGCGTCCGGGTCGTCCGTGCCCGCGGCCTTGATGGCCTTGAGGTAGTTCATGGTGGCGGAATAGGCCCCGGCCTGATCCATGGTCGGCATGGCCTTGTGAATCGCGAAGAAGCGCTTGGCGAAGGCACGGGTGGCGTCGTCCCGGTCCCAGTAGAAGCCGGAGGTGAACTGCATCCCCGGGCCACGTTGAGGCCGAGGCTCTTGATGTCGGTGTCGAAGATCAACAGCCCGACCAGCCGCTGTCCCTTCTGCCCGATGCCGAATTCCCGTGCCTGCTTGATGCAGGTGATGGTGTCTCCCCCGGCGTTGGCCAGGCCGATGATCTGGGCCCCGGAGGACTGGGCCTGGAGCAGGTAGGAGGAGAAGTCCGCCGTGGACAGCGGGTGGCGCACGGAGCCGAGGACCTTCCCGCCCAGGGCGGTCACGAATTTGGTGGTGTTCTGCTCCAGGGACTGGCCGAAGGCGTAGTCGGCCGTGATGAAGAACCAGGTCTTGCCACCATGCTGGACGACGGCCTGCCCGGTCCCTTTGCCCAGGGCGTAGGTGTCGTAAACGTAGTGGATGCTGTAGGGGGTCCAGGCCTTGTTGGTCAGATCCGTGCTTCCCGCACCCGTGTTCATGGTGATCCGCTTCTTGTCACCCGCGACTTTCTGTACCGCCAGGGCGCAACCTGAGTTCAGCAGCCCGGTGATCATGTCCACCTTCTCATTGTCGAACCATTCGCGGGCCTTGGCGGAGGCGATGTCGGCCTTGTTCTGGTGATCGGCGCCGATGACCTGGATGGGCTTGCCCAGCACCGTGCCGCCGAAATCATGGACGGCCATCTCCACCGCCACCTGGGTGCCCTTCCCTCCGAGCGTGGAGTAGACCCCCGACATGTCGGTGAGGACCCCGATCTTCACTACACCATCGGAGATCTTCTCCTTGGCTGGGCCAGCCATCCCGCCCGAGGTCGCCAGGGCCACAACGAGCAGCGCCGACTTTGAAATGAGGTTTTTCATGGAGTCGTTCCTTTCCTTCTGAATGCCTGGTCACACGCCCAGGTATTGGTTGAGTTTGTCCGTGCTGGACGCGAGCTCGTCTCTCGGGATCATGTCTGCGATGACACCGCTTTCGATCACGTAGTGGCGGTCGGCCAGGTCCGCGGCAAAGTGGAAATTCTGCTCGACCAGGACGATGGTGAACCCCCTTTCCTTCAACTGTCCGATGAGCCGCCCCATGGCCTGGACGATGACCGGGGCCAGGCCTTCGGTGATCTCATCCAGGAGAAGAAGCTTCCCTCCGGTGCGCAGGATCCTCGCCATGGCGAGCATCTGCTGCTCCCCTCCGGAGAGCCTTGTTCCCATGCTTTTCCGCCTTTCCTGCAGGTTGGGGAACATCTCATAGAGTTCAGCCAGAGACATGCCACCCTCCCGGACCACCAGTGGCAGAAGCAGGTTCTCCTCCACGGTGAGGTTGGAGAAGATGCCGCGTTCCTCGGGGCAGTACCCGATGCCCAGGCGGGCGATCCGGTGGGTCGGCATGGCGATGGTCTCGATCCCGTTGATGGTGATGGAGCCACTCCGCCTCCCAACCAGCCCCATGATCGATTTGAGGGTGGTGGTCCTCCCGGCGCCATTCCTCCCGAGGAGCGTGACGAGCTCTCCCGCACCCACCGTGAGGTCGATGCCGTGCAGGATGTGGGATTCCTCGTAGAAGGCGTGGAGACCCGTGATCTTCAGCATCTCCTCAGGCCGGGGTTCAAGCATGGCTGCCCCCCATGTAGGCTTCCAGCACCCGTGGGTCCTGGGACACCGTGGCATAGGGCCCTTCCGCGAGGATCGCCCCGCGCTGGAGGACCGTGATGCGGTCTGCCAGGCTGGCGACGACCTTGAGGTTGTGCTCAATCATGAGAATCGTGCGATTGGCGGATGCCTGCCTGACCAGGGCCGTGATCTTCTCCACGTCTTCGGCGCCCATCCCCTGGGTCGGTTCGTCCAGGAGCATCAGTTCCGGCTCAAGGGCCAGGGTGGTCGCAATCTCCAGGGCCCGCTTGCGGCCATAGGCCAGTTCACCCGTGATCTCGCCGCTGTAATCCGCCAGACCGACCGACTCCAGCAGGTCCATGGCCCGACCATCCAGCCTGCCTAGGCAGCGGTCGCTCTTCCAAAAACGGAAGGAATCACCCGTGGCCCGTTGCAGCGCCAGCCGAACATTCTCCAGCGGCGTCATGTTGGGAAAGACCGCCGAGATCTGGAAGGAGCGGGCCACGCCGCGCAGGGCGATTTCCGAGGGCTTCTCATGGGTGACATCGATGTCTTTGAACAGGATGGTCCCGGTGGTGGGGCTCAGGAACTTGGTCAGGAGGTTGAAGACCGTCGTCTTGCCGGCCCCATTGGGTCCGATCAGGGCGTGGATGTGTCCGCGCTCGACGCGCAGGTTCAGGCCACTCACGGCCGAGAAGCCCTTGAACTCCTTGGATAGATTCCTTGTTTCAAGAATGTATTCCGCCATCAGGTGAATCTCCCTGGCCTGCTGAGGTATCTGCTCCTGGCATTCATGGTGCGGGTCTGGGATTCAGCCATGGGCTAGTGCGACATCAGGACCGGAACCGTCATTTCCCGGAGCAGTTGACGGGCCACCGGGCCCACTTCCAGGCTGCCGCCCTTCCCGTGGGCATAGACGCCCATCACCAGGAGGTCGCAGCCCTCGTCGGAGACCCGGTTCAAGAACACATCCCCCAAGGCGGCCTCTCCGGCCGGCAGGCTGCTGGCTGCTGCTTTCACCCCGTGCCGAGCCAGGTGGTTGCAAAGATCGGCGCTGAGGCGCTCGATCACTCCGACTCCGGATTCCGGGCCGTAGACCGTCATGATTTCAACCCGCCTGGCGCGTTGCAGGATGGGGAGGGCGTCGTTCAGGGCCCGCGTCGACTCGCGCCCGGCCTTCCAGGCCACCAGCACGCGCTCACCCACCGAGGCAAAGGAACCCGCATAGGGCACGACCAGGACCGGAAGACCGGATACCAGCACGAGGCTTTCCGCCAGGTCGCCTGGCACGCCGGCACCCGCGGACTCGCTGGTTCCCTGGCCGACGACCAGGAGGTCGCAGGAATGTGCATGGGCGTTGATGATCGCAGTCATGTCGACCACGGCCCCGGGGGCCTCCACACATTGCCAGAGGCCTTCGATCCCCGCCTCGGCCGCTTTTTGCTCGAACATCGCCCGGGTGGCGCTGACCGTCGCCTCATCCGGGTAGTGGTGCCGCCTCACCAGCAGACCCGTCAGCCGCGCCTGGTGCCGCTTCGCCAAGCCGACGGCCACCTCCAGCCTGGCAGCGGAATGGGCGAAGTGGTCGAGGTGCACGAGAAGATCTGCCAAACCCACTGATCCCTCCCTAGGCGGCACAGATTGAAGCTGACAATGCATCCAGGGCGAGTCGGAGGAGCCGGCGCCATGGGTTCGTGGATGGGGGATTCGATGGCCCCATTTTGAGCACGGCCGAAGGCCGAGGGCCAGCGAAAAGGATCGACCGCTGACTCCGCGCCCGCAGAAGATCCACCCCGTCACCCCCGGGCAATGACCTTCCCGCGAGGATCAGTCCTTGGGTAGCCGGTCCAGGCCGAAGAGGTGGCGGGCGGCCTCGGCGCGGTCCATGCGGCGCGCGGCGTCCGGTTCATCCTTGAGGGCATCGGTGGGGTTCCGCAGGAGCGAGCGCACCATGGACGAGGCGATGCGCCGGAGTTTCTCCTGGTCCCGCTCGGAGAGGTGCCCCATCTTCTCGATCTCCCGGTCGAACTCCGCCTCTCGTACGGACTCGAAGTGCTGTCTCAGCAGGGTGAGGGTGGGGATCACGGCCAGGGAGCCGAACCAGGCCTGGAACTCCTCCAGTTCCTCCTCGAGGATCGCCAGCGCTGGACCCACCTCCTTCTGCCGCTCCTGACGGTTCCGCTCCGCGATCTCCTGCAGGTCGTCCACCGCGTACAGGAAGGCGTCGTCCAGGTCGCTCACCTTGGGGTCCACGTTGCGCGGGATGCCAAGGTCCAGGAAGAACAGGGGCTGCCCGCGGCGCTGGTGAAGGGCGGCCTTGGCCGCCTCCCGGGTGATGACGGGGGTGGCGGAAGAGGTGGCGCTCACCACAATGTCGGCCTGGGCCAGCCTGGACTCGAGCTGGTCCCAGGGCACCGCCCGGCCGCCCCGCCTGCAGAGCGCCTCGGCCTTTTCCAGGGTGCGGTTCACCACCTCGATGTTCTTCGCGCCCCGGGCCACCAGCAGGTCGTAGAAAATCCCCGAGGTTTCGCCCGCGCCCAGGATCAGGAAGTGCCGGGGGCTGAGGTCCTCGTAGATCTTCTGGGCCAGCTCGATGGCCACGCCGGGGATGGAGATGGGCCGTGAACTGAGGCCGGTCTCGGACCGCACCCGCTTGCCGGTCTCCACGGCTTTCTGGAACAGCCGGTGCAGGACCGACTTGGTGCCGCCGGCGCTGGAGGCGATGCGGAAGGCCTCCCGCACCTGGCCCAGGATCTGGTCCTCGCCCAGGGCGAGGGACTCGAGGCCTGCGGATACCCGCAGCAGGTGCCGCACCGCATCGGCCCCGGTGTGCTTGTAGCCTGAGGTCTCCACTTCAGGCTGCGGAATGCCGTGAAAGCGGGCGATGAATTCCGTGACGGCCTCCAGGGGATCCCTCCCCTCGAGGCCGGGCCCGCTGAGCCCGTAGACCTCGCTGCGGTTGCAGGTGGAGATGATGACTCCCTCCGCCAGCAGGCCCTCCTGGCGCAGGGCGGCCAGGGCCTCCCGCACCTTTTCGGGCGAGAAGGCCAGGCGTTCGCGCAGTTCCACGGGGGTCTGCCGGAAATCCCAGCCGACCAGAAGCAGTGGCGATCCGGAGGAACCACTCACCGGAACACGTGCTCCGCGGTGATGAAGAGGTTCACGACCGAGTAGGAGAACATCAGCAGGACGAAGCCGGCGATGGAGGTCCAGGCGATCTTCTTGCCGCCCCAGCCCAGGCGGGGGGCGATCAGGATGAAGACATAGACCAGGATCAGGAGCAGGGTGAACGCGACCTTGGGATCCCAGTAGGTGCCCCAGTTCTGCTTGGCCCAGAACATGCCCAGGCAGGCGGCCACCGCCAGCGCCAGGGCACCCATGGCCACCGAGGTGCGGTGCATGCGGGTGAGCACGTCCAGGGCCGGGAGCCTCGAGAAGAGCAGGCCCAGCTTGTGTCTGTGCAACTGCCGGGTCTGGAGCAGGTACATCTGGGCCAGGACGAAGGACAGGGTGAGGCCCGCATAGCCCAGGATGGCCAGGGTGACGTGCAGGGCGAAGAGGGAGCCCGATCGCATGGGATCATGCGGCGCATGGGGGCCCCGGCTCGAGTGGACGAGCAGGGAGGCCGCCATGAAGAGAATCACCAGGGGGATCAGGAAGGGCCCGGTGGAGCCCTCCCGGTGGCGGAGGAAGAGGATCCCGTAGGCCGCGGCCAGCATCCATGCGAAGAGCGACAGGGAGCCGGGCAGATTCTGGTAGGGCACGGTGCCTTCGGCGCGTCCGCCCACTTCCAGGGCCAGGAAGTGCACCAGAAAGCCCAGCAGCAGGAGGAGGGTGGCGGTCCATCCGTACCCATCGCGGTCCGTCCGGAGATGGCCAATGGAGAAGGCCTCCGCCGCCCCGTAGAGGCCAAGGGCGGTCAAACTCATGCCGAAGGGTCCCATCATGCATGAATGATAGCCCAGCCCCGGGGAGTCCCCACGGGTCGCTGATCACAACGCGGATGGCCCCGGGTCGGCCAAGGGCTGCCGGAGGGGCACCGGGACCCGCCCCGGCACCGGGACTGAGGTAATCTGGACCCATGACCGATCCCACCCCTGCCCTGAGACTTCCCATGCCCCTGCGAAGGCAGAAGGCGGTGAAGGCCGCCTGGAAGCCCCTGCTGCTCCAGTGGCTGGTCCCCGGGGCCGGGTACTGGGCCATCGGCCAGAAAGGAAGAGCCCTGGCCTTCTTTGGCGTGTGGGTGCTGTTCTGCTTCCTCGGAGCCCTGCAGATGCAGTTCGGCGCGGTGGCGGGGGTGAAGGGCGGCGTCTTCGTGCCCGTGCAGGGCTCCTGGCTGTCCACCCTCGGCGCCCTGGGCACCCTGGGAATCGGCCCCCTCTACGGCGCCTTCGCCTGGGCCTTCGGAGGGGTGGGCACCGAACCCGTGCGCACCCTCACCCAGGAGTACGGCTCCACCTACGTGATGGTGGCCGGCCTCCTGAACTGGCTCTGCTGCTTCGATCTCTGGGACCGCATCACCGGCCGCTGGGTCTTCCGCCTGCCCAAGGATGAACAGATCCGCATCGCCAAGGGCGAGTAGCCTTCAGGCCGCTGGAGGGCGCCCGTGGAACCACCGGTTGGCACCAGCGCTGGAGGCTCGGAGGGTTCCCTTCTGCTGGCCGCGGCCACCATCTTTCTGAGCGCCTTTCTCCTGTTCCAGCTGGAGCCCATGGTCGGCAAGCTGGTCCTGCCCTGGTTCGGAGGCAGCGCAGGGGTGTGGACCACCTGCCTGCTCTTCTTCCAGATCCTGCTCCTCCTGGGCTATCTCTATTCGCACCTGGTGGTGCGGCACCTGTCCCACCGGGCCCAAATCCGCCTGCACGAGGGGCTGCTGCTGGCGGCCCTGTTCACCCTCCCCCTCCGGTTGCACCCCTTCTTCAGGCCCGCCAGCGGCAACCAGCCCCTGGGCCACCTTCTGGGCCTGCTCACCCTGACGGTGGGCCTCCCCTACCTGCTGCTCTCGACCACCGGGCCCCTGGTGCAGGCCTGGGTGGCCCGGCGCGGGCGGATCCCCTACCGCCTCTTCGCCCTCTCGAACCTGGCCTCGATGCTGGCCCTGGTGTCCTACCCCCTGCTGGTGGAGCCCTTCCTGCGCCTGAAGACCCAGTCCTGGCTCTGGTCCGCGGGCTTCCTCACCTTCGCCGGCATGACCTTCGTCCTGGCTCGACGGAATGCCCCTGCGATCCCGGGGGTCCAGGTCCCCGAGGAACCCGCGGAGCGGCCGGCCGCCGGCCAGAAACTGCTGTGGATCACTTTTGCGGCCGTACCCTCGATGCTGCTGATGGCCGTGACCACCCACCTCAGCACCAACGTCGCACCCATCCCCTTCCTCTGGGTCCTGCCCCTGGGCCTGTACCTGCTCAGCTTCATCCTCTGTTTCGAGGGCGGCCTCTGGTACCAGCGGGCCCTCTTCCTGGGGCTGCTGCCCGCGCTCCTGCTGGTCATGTCCCTCTCCCTGCGCCCGGACTTCCGCTGGATGGACTACCGGGTGGACCTGTTGAGCACAGCGGCCTCCTGGCTGGGTTCCGTGCGGGGGCAGGTGCTGCTTTTCAGCTCCGGACTCTTCGTGGCCTGCATGGTGGCCCACGGGGAGCTGGCCCGGCGCCGGCCCCACCCCGAGTTCCTGACCGGGTTCTACCTCTGCGTCAGCCTGGGCGGAGCCCTGGGCGGCATCTTCGTGGCCCTGGCGGCACCGCGGCTCTTCACCACCTACCTGGAGCTTCCCCTGGGCCTGGCCGCCGCCGCCGCGGTGGCGGGGCTGTCCCTGGCCTGGGACCTGGGTCCGGGGCACCGCTGGCGGCGCCCGACCGCAGGGGTCATGGGCCTGCTGGCCCTGGGGCTCGGCCTGCACGCCTTCCATCTGGACAAGCCCAGCGACCAGGTCACCCTCGCCCGGGGAAGGAACTTCTACGGGACCCTCGCCGTCTTCGACGACCTGGAACACACCTGGCGCACCCTGGCCCACGGCACCATCACCCACGGCGGCCAGTTTCTCGATCCGGCCAAGGCCGGCCGCCCGGCGACCTACTACAGCCTGGATTCCGGGGTGGGCCTGGCCATCGCCAGCCTGCAGGAAGGGCCCCGGAAGATGGGCCTGGTGGGCCTGGGGACGGGCAGCCTGGCGGCCTACGGGCGACCGGGGGACCGGCTCCGCTTCTATGAGATCAACCCCCTGGTGGAGCCGTTTGCCCGGCGCTACTTCACCTACCTGGACCGGGGCCGGGCCGCCACCGAGGTGGTGCTGGGCGATGCGAGGCTCAGCCTGGAGGCCGAGTCCCCCCAGGGCTACGACCTGCTGGCCATCGACGCCTTCTCCAGCGACGCCATCCCCGTGCACCTGCTCACCCGCGAAGCCTTTGCCCTCTACTTCCGGCACCTGGCCCCGGGGGGAGTCCTGGCGGTCCACGTCTCGAACCGCTACCTGGACCTCCAGCCCGTCGTGAGAGCCGCCGTGGACGACTTCGGCAGGAGGGCCCGGGTCGTGGACACCGAGACGGACGTGGA
This sequence comes from uncultured Holophagaceae bacterium, assembly GCA_903839205.1. GTDB lineage: Bacteria > Acidobacteriota > Holophagae > Holophagales > Holophagaceae > Geothrix. Next base: position 12,377 of record CAIMBM010000261.1, read on the forward strand.
TGAGGGCTCCTACGGGTCCACCTGGGTCCTGGTTGCCCGGGACGAGGCCTTTTTCGACCGCCCGGCTTTTCGGGACAGCGAGGACGTGAAGCCCCTGCCGACCAAGGCCCTGTCCTGGCGGGATGACTTCAGCAACCTGTTCCGGGTCCTGAAGTGACTACCCTTCAGTCTTGAGGCTCTTCGCCAGGAGCTGGGTCCGGATGAAGGCATCGATGTCGCCATCCAGCACCTTCTGGGTCTGGCTGGTCTCCTCACCGGTCCGGTGGTCCTTCACCATCTGGTAGGGCTGGAGGACGTAGCTGCGGATCTGGCTGCCCCAGGCCACATCGGCCTTGTCCCCGCTGGCCGCGGCCACCTTGTCCAGGAACTTCCGCTGCTCCAGCTCGTAGAGTCGTCCCTGCAGGACCTTCAGGGCGGTCGCCCGGTTCTTGATCTGGCTGCGCTCGTTCTGGCAGCTGACCACGATGCCCGTGGGCAGGTGGGTGAAGCGCACGGCGGATTCGGTGCGGTTCACGTGCTGGCCGCCGGCGCCGCTGGCCCGGAAGACATCGATCTTGAGGTCCTTCTCGGGGATGTCCACATTGATGGTGTCGTCCAGCTCGGGGCTCACGTAGACGGCCGCGAAACTGGTATGGCGCCGCTTGGCCGAATCGAAGGGGCTGATGCGCACGAGGCGGTGAACCCCGGCCTCGGCCCGCAGGTAGCCGTAGGAGAAGGGGGCGTCCACGATGAAGGTGGCCCCCTTGATGCCGGCCTCCTCCCCGTCCTGGTAGTCAATCATCTCTGTGGGCCAGCCCTTCGATTCGCAGAAGCGCAGGTACATGCGCAGCAGCATGGCCGCCCAGTCCTGGCTTTCGGTGCCGCCGGCCCCCGGGGCGATGGCCACGATGGCATGGTTGTGGTCCAGGTCCCCGCTGAGCATCATGCGCAGCTCGGCATCCTCGATGACCTTCCGGAGCTCGGTTTCGACGGACCCGGCCTCCAGAAGCATCTCGCCGTCATCCTTGGCCAGCTCGAGGCCGGTTTCAAGGTCCTCCAATCCGCCCTTGAGGCGCTTGGCCAGGGCGATGTCGCTGGTGATGGTCCCCCGCTTCTGGAGGAGGGGCTTGGCGGCCTCCGGATCGTCCCAGAAGCCCGGGGCCGTGGTCCGCTCCTCGATCTGCTCCAGCTCAAGGGCCTTGCGCTCGGGATCCAGGTGCGCGACCAACTGCTGGACGCGGGGCTCCAGCTCGTTCTTGGCCCGCACCAGGGTCTCGAAATCCATCGTTGGCATCTCCGGCCCCGTCCGCCGGGGAACCTTTGAGTTTAAGGCAATAAGGGATTCCCGGGCGCCACGCTATTCTGGGTGGATGCCTGGTTTCATCCCCGTGATCCCCGCCGATCTGGAGCCCACCACCCGTGGGGTCCTGACCGGCCATGGGGGAATCCCCCTGGCCTGGGCGCGGTGGGAGCACCCCACGCCCAAGGGCCGGGTGGTGATTTCACACGGCTACGGCGAGCATGGCGAGCGCTACCGGCACACGGCCCACTGGCTGCACGGCCAGGGCTGGTCGGTCTCCAGCCTGGACCACCATGGCTTCGGCCGCTCCGGCGGGCCCCGGGGGGACGCCTTGGGCATCCGCGCCTTCGTGGATGACCTGGCCCTCTTCCTGAGACAGGAACGGCGCCACGATGCCGAGCGCACCGGCGCCACGGCCCGGATGGTGGACGGCGTCCCCATGCCTCCCCTGCCCGTCTGCCCCCAGGTGGTGCTGGGTCACAGCTTCGGGGGCCTGGTCGCCCTCCTTGCCCTGCTCTGGCACGCGGATACCCTGGACGGCCTCATCCTCTCGAGTCCCGCGCTGGCCCTGCGGTCGGATTCGAGGCTCCTCGTCTGGCTGGCGCGTCTGCTCCGCCTGTTCATGCCCCACCGGCCTGTCCAGCTCCATGGAGACAAGAGCCGGGTCTGTTCCGATCCCGTCCTCGTCCAGCGCTACGAAACCGACAGACTCTGCCACCGGTGGGCCACCGCGGCCTTCGGGGCCGCCCTGGAGGAAGGCCGGGCCGAAGTGCTGCCCCTGGGCCATGAGCTGGACCGCCCCATGCTCCTCCTGGAATCCGGAAGCGACACCGTGGTGGATCCGGACGCCTCCGAGGCCCTGTGGTCCGCCGTGAGCCCCGGACTCCTCGAGCGCCATCGCCTGCCCGGGCTGTTCCATGAGCTCTTCCACGACCGCCACCGGGCCGAGGCCCAGGCCCTGGTGGAACCCTGGCTCGAGAAGCTGTACCGATCCTGGGAGCCCTCGCCCAGGAACTCTTTGCATGGTTCCGCCATGCCTGAAGTGCCGTCCCCGGAGTCCAAATGAAGCGCATCCTCGCCATTCTCACACTCACCGCGTCCATGGTGGGCCTGGGCCTGGGCTGCCACAAACCGAAGGCCATCGACAGCGGCCTCTCCGCCTCGGAATTGATGGCGACTGCAGACAAGCAGATGAAGCAGGGGAAGTTCACCGAGGCCCGCGCGACCCTGCGGCACCTGGAGCAGTACCTCCCCGGCTCCCCGGAATTCCCCAAGGCCAAGCTCATGCTGGGCGACAGCTTCTTCTTCCAGAGCAGCCCCAGCTTCCCGGAAGCGGAAGTCGAGTACACGAGTTTCCTGAACTACTTCCCGCGCCACGAATCGCGGGACTACGCCCTCTACCACCGCGCCCTCTGCCACTTCTCGTCCATCGAGAGCGCCGAACGCGACCAGGCCGAGACCCGGAAGGCCCTGGATGGCTTCCAGCAGCTGGTCAGGGAGTCTCCCGGCAGTCCCTACGCGGGGGAGACCCGCGCCAAGATCCTCCAGTGCTGGCGGCGCATTGCCGAGCATGAACTCCTGGTGGGCGTGTTCTACGTGAACACCTACGACTATCCCGCCGCCGAGCGGCGGCTCAAGACCCTCCTGGAGACCTATCCCGACTTCGTGGACCGGGAGCGGGCCTATTTCTACCTGGGGGAGGCCATGCGCCAGCGGCTCCTCTCGGGCGAGGAACTCAACCAGTTCAACAAGGACTATGCCGTCAAGCTGCAGAAGGAGACCCTGAAGGACCTCAGCAAGGAACAGGTCGCGCAGTACGGCAAGGACCTCCAGGCCTACGGCGCCGAGCGGGCCAAGGTCTTCCACGCCGAAGCCAAGAGCTACTACCGCAAGCTGGTGGAGAGCTACCCTGATTCGGAGTGGTCCCGCCGGGCTTCAGATCGCCTCGTCACCATGGGCCTGGAAGGCGCCAAGGAGGAACTGGACAGTTAATACTGTCCGGAGGGACCGCCACCTTAAAGGCCAGCAGTTCACATCCTGGAGGCGCCATGGAGCTCAGTAGCCTCGGTCTTGGCACCTATCTGGGCCAGCCCTCGGACACCGCCGATACGGCCTATGTGGAGGCCGCTCGGGCCTTCTTCGCCGCGGGCGGGACCGTCTTCGATACCGCCGCCAACTACCGCAATGGCCGCTCGGAAAAGGTCCTGGGAACGGCCTTCAAGGGCCTCCCCCGCAAGGCGTTTTTCGTTTCCACCAAGGCCGGCTACATCCCCATGCCCGAGGGCGATCCCGACGAGGGCCCCCGGGCCTGGTTCCACCGAGTGCTGGAGCAGCCCGGGATCCTCTCCGTGGACGAACTCGTGGATGGGTGCCACGCCATGACACCGAAGTACCTGGCCCATCAGCTGGACCTCAGCCTGGGTGCCCTGGGTCTTGGCACCCTCGATCTGTTCCACCTGCACAACCCCGAGCAGCAGCTGGCCCACCTGGGGCCCGAGGCCTTCTATGCGGCCATCGAACGTGCCTTCGAAGCCTGCGAAGGCTTCGTGGCCGCAGGGAAAATCCGCGCCTACGGGGTCGCCACCTGGAACGGCTTCCGGGTGCCGCCCGGCCAGGCGGGGCATCTGGGCCTCGCCCGCCTGCTGAAGGCCGCCGGGGGCGCCGGGGGCCGGGACCACCACTTTCGTTGGATCCAGCTGCCCCTCAACCTGGCCATGCCCGAAGCCTTCCTGATCCCGACCCAGGAGGTCGACGGCACGGTCTTGACCCCCCTGGCCGCCGCCCAGGCCCTCGGGCTCCAGGTCCAGACCTCGGCCTCCATCATGCAGGCCCGCATCTTGAACCAGCTGCCCGACGGCTTCGCGGCGGCCTTCGGCCTGCGCACACCCGCCCAGGCGGCCCTCCAGTTCACCCGCTCCTGCCCGGGTGTCTGCACCGCCCTGTGCGGCATGGGGCAGGCTGCCCATGTGGCTGAGAACATCGAGGTGATGGCCCTCCCAAAACTCGCCCCAGAGGCCCTGGGAAGCCTGTTCGGATGATCCTCCTGGCGATCACGCCCGGACTCGGTTTCGACCGCGAAAGCTGGCGGGCCGTCCTCCGTTCCGGCGTCGATGGCTTCCTGCTCCGCGAGAAGGAACTGTCCGCACGGGCCCTCCTGGACGCCGTCCGCTGGAGCCAGGACACGGCACCCGGGGTACGGCTCTGGGTGGCGGGCCGTCTGGACGTGGCGCTTGCGGCGGGATGCGGCCTCCATGCCCCCGAGGCCTATCCCGCCATCGAAGCCGGGCTGGTGCCGCTGTCGCGCCCCCTTCACCAAGAGGACCAGTGGCCGGCCAGGAGCGGCGCGGAGCAGCTGCTGATCTCCCCGATCTTCCCCACCCCGGGGAAGGACGCACCCTGGGGGTGGGAGCGATGCCGCACCTTCCTCGACGGGCTGCCGGAGGCCGGGCCCAGGCTCCTCGCCTTGGGGGGCCTCGATCCCCGCAATGCCCCCCTGATCAGGCATCCGAGACTGGGCGGAATCGCCGCCATCCGGCCCTTCTGGAGCGGAGACCCGGCTCGAGCCGTGGCGGACTTCAGGGCACTCTGAGCCCCCCTCCCAGGGCCCAAGGCCCTTTGGGCCTGACGGGTCGCGGCTTACCTTGGTGATTGGCGCCCAGGGTATCCTGGGAGGGGAGGATCCATGGACTTGCCAGAGCATCTGCACCACCTGGTGAGCGAACTGGGTGATTCCCTGGTGAAGGCCCTGTCTGAAGACGACCACTGCCGGGACCTGGCCTTCCAGATCCAGGCCAAGGGTTACGGTCTGATGCTGATTCTGGAGGCCTCCCCCGTGAGCGCGGGCCAGAGGGCCCTTTCCGGCCCGGAGGAGGCCGAGGTGTCCACCCCCTTCTCCGAGGACGATCTGCGCCTGATGAAGTCCTTCAAGATCCGAGTGGACTGAGCCGTGTCCTCACCCTGGGATCTCCCGGCCCCCGAAGCCGGTCCGCCGGCGCGCCCCAACGCAGCGGGCCTGGGCCGTTCGGAGCTGGGAGGGCTCATGACGAGCCTTGGCGAACCCCGATGGCGCGGCGGCCAGCTCCTCTCGGGCCTGCTCAGGCAGCGCTGGACCCGGTGGGACCAGTTCTCGAACCTCTCCAGGTCCCTCCGCGCCAGGCTGGAAACTGAGGTGGACTTGGCCTGGCCGACCATCGTCCAGAGTCAACCGTCCCTGGACGGCTCCACCAAGCACGTCTTCGCCTTGAGAGACGGACGTCAAGTCGAGGGCGTGCACATGCCCTACGAGGATCGCGTCACCCTCTGCCTCTCCAGCCAGGTGGGCTGCGCCCTGGGGTGCGCCTTTTGCGCCACCGGGCAGATGGGCATCATCCGCAACCTCAGCGCGGCGGAAATCGTGGGACAGGTGGTGGCCATGCTGAATCATCACGCCCATCCCCAGGACCGGCCCTTGAGGCCGGAGCAGGAGGCGGAGGGCCACCGTGCGCCGCTCGGCCCCGGAGGGGCGGGGCCCAGGACGGGCCCCGTGAACCTGGTCTTCATGGGCATGGGCGAGCCCCTGCACAACTTCGACCACCTCATGGCGGCCTTCGGGACCCTGACGGATGAGGAGGGCCTCGCCATCCCGCCCCGGCGCATCACCGTGTCCACCTCGGGCCTGGTGAGCGGCATCGACCGGCTGGGCACCTTCGCCCGCCGCCCCCGGCTGGCCCTCAGCCTGAACGCCACCACGGACGCGGCCCGCTCGCGCATCATGCCCGTGAACCGTGTCTGGAACCTGGAAGCCCTGGCCCAGGCGCTGGGGCGCTTCCCGCTCCAGTCCGGCGAACGGATCACGATCGAGTACGTGCTATTGAAGGGAGTCACGGATAGCCAGGAGGATGGCCGCCGCCTCGCCGCCTTCGCGGGCCGCTTCCCCGCCAAAGTGAACCTAATTCCCTTCAATCCCCATGAGGGTTCCGGATTCGAAGCTCCCGAAGAATCCCGCATCGGGGCCCTCTGCCGCCTGCTGTCCGATTCGGCCGTTCCGGTCAGTGTCCGACGCAGCCGAGGCCAGGACGTGGCAGGCGCCTGCGGCCAACTGGTTCGGGAAGGCCAGCCGCGGCATCCGAAACCTCGCTGATTTCGGTCATGCTGGACGGGTGCAGCCCAGCCCCAAGCCCTTCTTCGCCACCCTCCACGCCCTGCTCGACGCCGAGGGCGAGACCACCCTCGGCGAGCTGCTGGACGCGGCCGGGGAGCAGACCTATGGCCTGCTGGTGCTGCTGCTCTCGCTGCCGAACCTCGTCCCCGGACTGAACGTCGGACTGGCCCCGGTGGGAGGCATCGGGCTCATGGCCCTGGGCGCCCAGCTGACCTGGGGCAGAGCCCAGCCCTGGGTTCCCCGGCGCATCAAGGCCCAGTCCCTCCACAAGGGGCGGGTCAAGGAGGCCCTCGCCAAGTTCGAGACCCAGCTCAGCCGATTCCGATGGAAGGGAACCAGGCAGCAGCCCCCCAATCGCCGCTGGATGGGGGCCCTCATTGCCTGGACGGGCTTCCTGCTGGCCCTTCCCGTGCCCCTGCCCTTTGGCAATCAGCTGCCCGCGGCCATCCTTTGCCTGCTGGGAGCGGCCCTTTTGGAAGAACAACTGGCCTGGGCTTGGATCGGGGCGGTGGCCTGTCTTGGCAATACCCTCTACTTCGCCTTCAGCTTCGATCTCATCCTCCGCGCCTCCATGGGGGCCTTCCATTTCCTGGGGAAGTGATGAGATTCGACGCCCTCACGCTCTTCCCGGAATTCTTCGAGGCCGCCCGCCTCGGCGTCACCGGCCGCAGCTTCCGCGACCTGGGCCACGAGGTGCACACCCACAGCTACCGTCCCTTCTCCGGAAACGCCTTCGGCCACGTGGACGATTCGCCCTTCGGCGGAGGGCCGGGCATGATCCTGAGGCCGGAAGTGCTGCGGGACACCCTGGCCTCCGTGCCCAGGACCGGCCAGGGCCGCATCATCCACTTCAGTCCGGTCGCCCCGCCCCTCACCCATGCCAAGGTGCTGGAACTCGCCGGGCTTGATCAGGTGATCCTGGTCTGCACCCGCTACGAAGGCCTGGATCAGCGGGCCGTGGAGCGCTGCGTCGACGAGGAACTGAGCGTCGGGGAAGTGGTGCTCAGCGGGGGGGAGCTGCCCGCCCTCGTCCTCATCGATGCCGTCTGCCGCTGGCTGCCGGGCGTGCTGGGGAATGGGGCCTCCGCCCAGGAGGACAGCTTCGCCACGGGGCTTCTGGATCATCCCCATTTCACGCGACCGACCCGCTTCGAAGGGCTGGAGGTCCCGGCCGTCCTGCAGGGGGGGGATCATGGGGCCATCCGCCTCTGGCGCCTGCGGGAAGCCATGGCCAGGACCCGGCGCCTCCGACCGGACCTCTGGGCAGTCTTCCTGCGGGAACGGCTGGCCGCCCTGGAGCGCCCCGTACAGTGGTGCGCCTGGCAGGTGGAGCATCCGGAGGACTGGGAGCGCCCCAAGCCGAAGGGATGGAAGGGCTGGCGGCCCGAATGACCGCTTCCCTTTTCCCCCCGTTCCGGTAGACTGGTGGACTCCCCGTCCGGGGACTTTCGAGCCATGTCCACCTGTGTTCAGGTTTGGGGACCGCTGGCCCAGGAGCCCACATGAGCCACATCATCGACCAGCTTGAAGCCAGCCTGCTTCGCTCGGACCTCCCCCGCATCCAGCCCGGCGACACCGTCAAGGTGCACGTCAAGGTGAAGGAAGGCGAGAAGGAGCGCATCCAGCTCTTCCAGGGCATCGTCATCGGCATCAAGGGCGGCGGCATGCGCACC
>CAIMBM010000262.1 GCA_903839205.1 uncultured Holophagaceae bacterium
AGATCACCTCGCCGCCGTGGATTGCAATCTGGTGGCAGCGCGCCCAGCGGGGGGTGGCGACCTGGAGCTGGTGGAGTTCCAGGGCACGGGCGAAGGACGGTCCTTCAGCCGGACCGAGGCGGCGGGACTCATGGACCTCGGCCTCCTGGGCTGCGCGGCGCTGATGGAGGCGCAGCGAGCGTCACTCGCATGAACAGGTTCCTGCTGGCGCTGGGACTATCCGTCTCGCTGGCGGGTCAGGCCCCTCGTCCGGTTGTTGAAGCCAAGCCCACGGAGCCGCGTCGCATCGATGTGCTGGTCCAGCCCGCGGACATGGTCTTCCGCTTCACGCCCCGGGTGACCATCCCGGGGATGCCCCGGGTGGCCCTGGCCCTGAGTGGTGGCGGCGCCCGCGGGCTGGCCCACATCGGCGTCCTCCAGCGCCTGGAAGAGGTGGGCTATCCCTTGGACAGCATCACCGGCACCAGCGCCGGGGCCCTGGTAGGGGCGCTCTACGCCAGCGGTTTCTCGGGGCGGGAGATCGAGGACCTCTTCGGTCGCCTTGATCTGACCCGGGCCTTTCTGGAGCCCCTGTGGCGCAATCCCGGAGAGACCCTGGGCGAGCAGGAGGATCGGAATGACACCTTCCTTTCCGTCGAACGGCACAACGGCCGCGTCTTCCTGGCCCAGGGCCTCCGCAGCGGTGTGGAGGTGCAGCACACGCTCCAGGGCCTGCTTGCCCGCGGCGCCTATTTCTCCGGCGGGGATTTCGACCGGCTTCAGCGTCCCTTGCGAGTGCTGGCCACCAACCTCGAGACAGGTCAGGGAAGGGTTTTCGGTAGCGGCGACCTGGTGGAGGCCGTGAGAGCCTCCATGTCCATTCCGGGCGGCTTCCGGCCCGTGGTTATCGAGGGGCAGCAGTATGTGGATGGCGCCCTGGTGGAAAACCTGCCCGTATTCACGGCGAAGGAAGCCTTCCACCCGGACCTGGTCATTGCTGTGGATACCAGTGCGCCCCTGGAGAACCGCCCTGCCACGAGTATCTTCTCCGTGGCGGCCCGCAGCCTGGACCTGGTGGTGGAGCGACGGCAGTGGGAAAGCCGGGCCGCCGCGGACTTCCTCATCCGCCCCGAGATCCGAGATGCGCCCTTCCTCGAATATGGATCCGACGGCGCCAGATTGGTGCGGGATGGCCGGGAAGCCTTCGACGCCCGGCGGGATGCGATGAACGCCCTGCTCCGTAGCCGCCTGAGCCAGGAATCGCTGGATGTGACGCGCGTCGCTTTCGAGAGCCCTGGAGAATTGAGCACCGCCCTGGTCGGCCTGTTGGCCGAGACCCTGAAACCAAACCAGGCTGGCATCCGAGTCCAGGACGCTCAGATCCTTCTCCAGCAAGCGCTCGTCCATGGTCTGGCGCGAGAGGCCTGGGCCACCGTGGATCCGGATCGCGTGCTCACCATCCACATCCGTTCCTACCCGGCGATTCGATCCGTGGATGTGGACGCTCCGGAAGGTTGGCGCAGGGCCATCCAGGCCGCTGTGGCCGAGACGGTGAAGGTGGGCGAACCCTTCAATCCTCAAGTGTTCGGCCGCATGATCAGCCAGCTGGTCTACCGGTTTCTCATGGCGGGCGGTCCCCTGGTGGATGCCCGGGGCTCAGGCTTTGATCCCGAGACGGGCCAACTGCACGTCAGGATCCTGGAGCCCCTCATCACCAAGGTGGAGGCCCGCATCACACCCGGTTCGGCGGTGGACGAGATCCATCTCCTCCGTTTGCTTGGAGAGCTGAAGGGCCGTCCCTTCCGTCCAGACGAGCTCCAGAACCGCGTCGCCCTCGCTGAGCATCGCCTGCACCTGGCGGAGCTGCGCTACCAGATCCGGCCCGACAGCGAAGGCGGCACTGTCATCACCCTCGTTCCAGTCCCCCAGCAGCGGGAGCGCCTGGACATTTCCCTGGGCTACGAATCCACCCTGGGGGGCCAGGTGGGCCTGGACTACCGGGCGCTGAACCTGGGGTTCAAGGGCACAGAGGTGGAGCTCAGCGCCGCCCGCAATCGGCTTCAGGAACAGGCAGCCCTGACCCTCCGGAGCCCGTTCGGGTTTTCACCCGGGGCCGGGATGGAAGTCATCGCGGACTACTGGCAGCAGCGGCTGGATATCCCCCTTTCATGGAAGGTGCCCGAGCTGGTGGGGGATGGTCTGGATGCCCGCATCAGCGCCTCGGACCTGACGCTGAAGACCTACTTCCGCTTCAGCAACCTGGGCACAGGCAAAATAAGCCTGGATCTGGGCCGGCGAGATGCCGCCTTCCGGGAATACGATCAGCGCCACAGCCAGAGCCAGGACTCTGCCTTCCTTTCGGGGGAATGGGACAACTTCGACCGTCACACCCTGCCGCGGGAAGGCCTCCTGTTGCGCGCCCGATTCGGTCTGGGCCATACCGATGCCGGTCAACTGGAGAGTGCGACCTTCCAGCAGAACTACTTCCGGGCCCGGGGGCTCACGTCCTTCGGTGAGCACTTCGGAGCAGACCTGGACCTGGAATGGGGACAGGGCCGACACCTGCCCCTGGATCGCTGGTGGGCGCTGGGGGGTCCTTCCTTCGTCATCGGTTCCCGATCCTTGGGCTACATGGTCCCGAATTTCGTCTCGGCGAGGTTCGGGATCCCCCTGCGGCTCTACATGGGCCTGGGTCTCACGGTGGAGGTGGTTCCCCGGTTCGATCTGGCCTGGATGGCTCCGGATCCCTCCTCCCTCCTGAAGCCTGCTGTCGCGCTCAGGGCCGAAGGCACAGGCCTCATGGTGCGCACCACCCTGTCCAATTTCTATG
>CAIMBM010000263.1 GCA_903839205.1 uncultured Holophagaceae bacterium
CCGGGCGCCCCGCGGCGTCAGAGCCCTTGAACAACGAACCACGTTGCCCTGCGGGCCCTTCCTTGCGGTGCATCCCGGCTGGCTTCATCGCGGTATCGTCGGGTTTTGTTACGACCTCTTGAGCATCAGAGGATCCAGAATGACAGGTCCGGGAGGATCCCATGAGCCGAATTGATGACCTGAAAGGTCTGGACCTGGCGGTTTACAGCGCCACCTGGTGCCCGGACTGTCGGCGCCTGGAAGCCTGGCTGGCGGAACATGACATTGCTCACACCAAAGTGGATATCGAGACCGTTCCCGGCGCGGCCGAGAAACTCGAGGCCGAGACCGGGAAGCGGGCCATTCCCTTCGTGCTCGTGGGGGGGAGGCGCTGGGTCCGGGGCTACCACAGGGAACTGCCCCAGCGGTTCAACGGGGATCTGCTGGTGGAGGAACTGCTGGCGGCCCGGCCATAACCCGCCCCGAACACGCGCCTTGATTCGCTCCCGGCGGGTCCCCACTCAGGGCAGGCCATCCAGGCCTGCCCGTTCGCGACCCGCCATGGTCGCGAGGTCCGGGGCTACCACAGGGAACTGCCCCAGCGGTTCGACGGGGACCTGCTGGTGGAGGAACTGCTGGCGGCCCGGCCATAACCCGCCCCGAACACGCGCCTGATGCTCGTCGGTGCGGGTTCCCCACTCAGGACAGCCCCCCGGGTTGCCCATTCGTGACCCGCATCCGGCATGATTCCCTTCCTGCGGAGCGACCCACATCTGATGCACGCCGGTGCGGGGGCCCCGCTCAGGGCAGCCCCCCGGGCTGCCCATTCGCGACCCGCATTCGGCTTGCGGTGGTCGACTTGGCCCGCCCATGACACACTAGGTGGTTCTCCGGGAGTCCACTGTGGCCAGCATTTTCTCAAGCCAGTTCTGGTCCAATTTGTTCAATTCGGACCTGGCCATCGATCTCGGCACGGCTTCGACCCTGATCCACACCAAGCAGGCCGGGCGCATCGTCATCTACGAGCCCTCCATCGTGGCGGTGAACACCCTCACCCACGAGGTGGAGGCCGTGGGGGACGAGGCCAAGCAGCTGCTGGGCCGGGCCCCGCAGGGCGTGCGCACCATCCGGCCCATGAAGGACGGCATGATCTTCGAGGTGGATGCCGCCGAGAAGATGCTCGCGGCGTTCATCCTGAAGGCGCGGCCCAACCGCGGCATCGCCCGCACCCGCATCGTGGTCAGCGTGCCCCCCCGGGCCCACCAGGTGGCCCGCCGGGCCGTGAAGCAGGTCTGCTACGACGCCAAGGCCGGCGAGGTGTTCCTGGTGGACCAGACCATGGTGGCCGCCATCGGGGCGGGCCTCGCCATCAACGAGAAGCGCGGCTGCATGATCGTGGACATCGGCGGCGGCACGACGGACGTGGCGGTCATCAGCTATAACGGCAAGGTGTTTTCCGATTCCATCCTAATCGCCGGCGACGAGATGGACGAGGCGGTCATCAAGTACATCCGCGAGAAATACAACGTGCTGATCTCCGAGGCCTCGGCCGAGGAAGTGAAGTGGACGCTGGGTTCGGCCTTCCCCTCGGAGCTCACGCGCACCATGGAGGTGAGCGGCCGGGACCAGTTCGAAGGGCTGCCCAAGACGCTCACCCTGAACGACGCCGAAATCCGCGAGGCCCTGGCCGAGCCCGTCAACGCCATCATCGACCTGGTGCGCAAGGCGCTGAACGAGACCCCCCCCCAGCTGGCGGCGGATCTCATCGACCGGGGCATCTGCCTTACGGGCGGCGGTTCGCTCATCCAGGGCATGGACGAGCGGCTCCGCAAGGAGACCCACCTGCCGGTCTTCCGGGCGGAGGATCCCCAGACCGCCGTCGTGCGCGGCACCGCCCTGCTGCTGGAGAACATCCCCCTCCTGCGCCGCATCCAGATCCTCGACTAGCCAGGAGGATGTGTGGCTCTCCGGGCCGCCAGGTGGAGATGGAGCCGCATGGTGTGGCAGCGTCTGTTCCTGCTGCTGCTCTGGCTGGGGCAGGGCACCTGGGTGCTCCTGGGCCCGAACCCCGGCCGCCACTGGAGCCAGCTGGCCGACGTCTTTTCCCGTCCTTCCCAGGGCCTGGCCTCCCGCTGGGAGGGCTGGCGGGTCTCACGCCGGGAGGCCCGCCGGAACCTGGCCGAGAGCCGCGCCGAGGCCGCCCGGCTGGAGGCGGAGCTGGCCCAGTGGAAGACCCGGGCTGCCCAGGAGGCTCCCCGGCTGTCGGAGGCCGACGAGGCGGTACGGCTGCTGGGCCTGAAACAGCAGATCCCCCTCGAGCTCAAGGCGGCCCGGGTGATCTTCAGCACGCGCCCCGCCACCTTCGGCGGCCTGATCCTCGACCGGGGGCAGGACCTGGGCCTGGTGGACGACCAGGGTGTGCTGGTGCCCGAGGGCATCGTGGGGCGGCTCTGGTCGGTGGGCGGCACCCAATCCAAGGTGCTCCCGGCCGACGCCCCGAACGCCTCGGTGGCCGTGATGCTCATGCGCAGCCGGGCCACGGGCGTGCTCCAGGGCCTGGGTTCCGAGCGGGCGCTCATCCGCTACCTGAGCAACCAGGAGGTGGTGCAGGTGGGTGAGGCCGTGCTCACCAGCGGGCTGGACAGGGTCTTTCCCCGGGGGTTGCTCGTGGGCTATGTGGCCGAGGTGGCCCAGGGCGACCTGGAACTCCGGGTGGTTGTCAACCTGGCTGCCCCCCTGGACCGCGTCAGGCTGGTGCTGTTGCTGCCCCCCCAGCCGCCGCTGGAGGTGCAGCCCCCCTTCGTGGCGCCGGAAGTGAAACCGCCGCGGAAACGGGGGCTGCCATGAGGATGTCCACGCCCTCCTTCACCCGCCAGAACCTCCTTTGCGCCGCGGCCCTGGGCCTGATCTTCCTCTGTGCGCCCTTCCCTCAGGTCCAGGTCGTCCTCCACGCCATGCTGGTGCTTGCCTTGGCACCCCGGGCCGGGGCTCCCCTGAGCGGGGCCCTGTGGGCCCTGGCGGCGGGCTGGGTGCTCGAAGGCTCCCACCTGTACCCCCACATGGGTGGAACGGCCTGGGCCGACATGACCCTGACCCTGCTCACCGGCTGGATGGCCGGACGCTGGCCCCTGGAGGGCCTGAAGGGCTGGCTGGGTCGCCTGGCGGCCCTCTCGGTCCTCCATGCCTTCCTGGTGCACGGCGCGGTGCGGCTCGCCACGGTGCCCTACCCCTGGGGCGGGGGCTGGTTCTGGACGCTGCTGAGCGTCCCTCTCTGGGGCTGGGTCGCCTGGCGGTTGCTCCAGTCGGGCCCCGGATCCGGGCGGCGCTAGGATGGATCCCCGGCAGCGCCCCCTTCTGCGCCGGAGGCTCGGGGCCTTCAAGGCGATGACCTGGAGCCTGGTGGCCCTGCTGGTGCTCATCTATGCCTGGCTGCAGCTGGTCCGCCACGGCGAGTTCAAGCAACTCGCCATGCAGCAGGCCGTGAAGGTGCGGCCCATCCCGGCCCCGCGGGGTCTGGTGCTGGATCGCAACGGACAACGTCTGGTGGACAACCGGCGGGCCCTCCACCTGGTCATCCAGCGGGAGGACCTCCCGGCCCGGCCCGAGGTGGTTGCCTCCCTCGCGGAGGCACTGGTCCTGGACCCGGCGGCCCTGGCCCGGAAGATCGCGAGCTACCGGCAGGCGGGGAAGGGACGTCCCCTGGTGCTGAAGGAGAACCTGGACGAGGCCGGCATCGCCCTCGCCGAGCGGGTCCGGGCCCGATTTCCCTTCCTCAGCGTGGAAGTGGCGCCGCGGCGTGTCTACCTCGGGGACGAACTGGCCGGTCATGTGCTCGGTTACGTCGGGGAAGTGGACGAGGAACTGATGAAGGCCAGGCCCGGCGTCTTCCGCCTGGGTGAGACCATCGGCAAGGAGGGCTTCGAGGCCAGCGGGAACGACAAGCTCAAGGGCGTGGATGGGCAGAAGCGCATCCTCGTGGATCAGCTGGGCACCGAGGTCGCCAACTTCGGACAGATGGACGCCACCGCGGGACGCAGCCTCTTCCTCACCCTCGACGCGGGCCTGCAGAAGGTGGCCGAGGACGCCCTCGGAGAGGAGGCCGGGGCGGTGGTCGTGCTGGACCTCCGCGATGGCGGCGTGCTGGCGATGTATTCCAGCCCCTCCTATGACCCGAACCTCTTCCTGAATCGGCTCAGCCAGGACATGGTGGACCGCTACCTGGCGAACAGCCAGACCCGGCCCATGGTGAACCGGGCCATCCAGGGCATCTACGCCCCGGGCTCCACCTTCAAGCTGCTGGTCGCCATTGCGGCCCTGGAGAAGGGTGTCGTCACCCCCCAGACGGCGATCTACTGCGCCGGCAAGAAGAACTTCTACGGCCGCGATTTCCGCTGCGACAAGCCCACGGGTCACGGCAGCCTGAGCATGGTGCAGGCCATCGCGCAGAGCTGCGATGTCTACTTCTACGAGCTGGCCTCCCGCCTCGACATCGATGACATTTACGCGACGGCGGAGAAGTACGGGCTCACGGAGCGCACCGGCATCGACCTGCCCCAGGAGAAGCGCTCCCGCATCCCGAGCCGGGACTGGAAGCGCAGGACCTACCCCCGGGATCCCAAGTGGTACGGGGGTGAGACCATCAGTGTGGGCATCGGGCAGGGGGCCGTGGGCGTGACGCCGCTCGCCCTGGCGCGCTTCTATGCCCTGCTGGCTACCAGGGGGGAACTGGTGACGCCCCATCTGTTCTATGGCTTCCGGGATGATCAGAGCAATGGGCTGGTGCCAGCACCCGTGCCGAGCCCCAGGGGCACCCATCTCGACCCGAGGATCTGGAGCGTGCTGAACGAGGGTCTGTCCGAAGTGGTCCAAAGCGGGACGGCCGCCGCCAACCCCTTCGTGAGGGAGATCGCCAACCAGATCCCCTTCTCGGGCAAGACCGGCACGGCCCAGGTGGCGACCTTCGTGGACAAGGCCCACTACGCGCGCCAGGCGAAATTCCTGAAGGACCACGCGCTCTTCGCGGGCTTCGCGCCGCGGGACAACCCCCAGATCGCCTTTGCCGTGGTGGTGGAGAATGCGGGGTTCGGTTCCACGTCGGCCGCCCCGGTCGCGGCCAAGCTCGTGAAGTACTGGTGCGTCGACCGGCTGATCCATCCCCTGCCGCCCCCCAGGGGCAAGATGGTGGATCCCTTCGCCCCCGCGCCGCAGGCGGAGTCGCCGGAATGAGAGAACGCTTCCGCGCCCTGGACCCGCGCCTGCTCTGGGTGCTGCTGGCGCTCATGGCCCTGGGGACCCTGACGCTCTATTCCGCCGGGCGGAACACCCCCCAGGCGGGGATTTGGCTCAAGCAGAGCCTGTGGAATTTCCTGGGCCTGGTGTTGATGCTGCTGTTGGCCAGCATGGATCCCCGGCGCCTCTTCCGCTACGCCTTTCCAGCCTACCTGGTGGGCCTGGTGGCCCTGGCGGCCGTGCTGGTGGTGGGCAGGAAGATCGGGGGTTCCACCCGGTGGTTCATGATCGCGGGCCAGACCTTCCAGCCCTCGGAGCTGATGAAATGGATCACGCTCCTCTACGTGTCCCAGCGCCTGGGATCGCACAACGCCGACACCGTGGGCCGGCTCGAACTCTTCGGGGCCACGGGCCTGGTGGTCTTCCCCATGCTGCTCATCCAGCGGCAGCCGGACCTGGGCATGGCCCTCAGCTACCTGCCCATCCTGCTGATCATCCCGCTCATGAAGGGCTTCCGGACGCGCTGGGTGATCGTGCTGCTGCTGCTGGTGGGACTGGGCGGGGTCGGCGCCTGGAAGGTGGTGCTGAAGCCCTATCAGAAGCAGCGGGTGCGGATCTTCCTGGACCCTTCGGCCGACCTCCAGGGCAAGGGCTACCAGGTGAACCAGAGCCGCATCGCCATCGGAGCCGGCGGGCTCATCGGGAAGGGGTTCACCAGCGGTTCCCAGACCCAGCTGAACTTCCTGCCGGTGAAGACCACGGATTTCGCCTTCAGCGTCTGGGCCGAAGAGCGAGGCTTCATGGGTGTCCTGCTGGTCCTGGGGCTCTTCGGGCTGCTGCTGAGCCGCATCCTGGACGCCGCCCAGGCCGCCCCCACCAATGCCGAGGCCTATTTCTGCGCCGGCGCCGCGGGCATCTTCGCCCTGCACCTCCTGGTGAACGTGGGCATGGTGGCCGGGGCGCTGCCGAACAAGGGCATGGTGCTCCCCTTCTTCAGCGCCGGGGGCAGCAGCACCCTGAGTTTCTTCCTGGCCCTGGGCCTCATCATGGGCATCCTGCACCGATCCAGGGTGAAATGAGGGCGGGGGCGACATGACCGACCTGCGGCATCGGATGAAGGCACTGGCGGACCAGGTCCGGCTGCACCGCCACCGCTACTACGTGCTGGACCAGCCCCTGATCTCCGATGCGGAGTACGACGCCCTGGAGCGGGAACTGCGGGACCTCGAGGCCGCCCATCCCGGGCTGGCCGACCCCAACAGCCCCACGCTCCGCGTGGGGGCGCCGCCCGTGGAGGCCTTCGAGAAACGCCGCCACGCACTGCCCATGCTCAGCCTCGACAACGCCTACTCCGAAGCGGAACTCCGGGATTGGGAGGCGAAGTGGCGGAGGCTGGCGCCGGAGGCCGAACCCCGCTACGCCGCGGAGCTCAAGGTCGACGGCCTTTCCCTGTCGCTGATCTACCGGGACCGCAGACTGGTGGAGGCCATCACCCGGGGCGATGGCGAGACTGGCGAGCTGGTGACCGAGAACGCCCGAACCATCGCTGACGTTCCGCTGGTGCTCCCGGCGGAAGCACCGGACCGCCTGGAGGTGCGGGGCGAGGTCTTCCTCTCCCGGAAGCGCTGGGAGGAACTCAACCGCCAGCGGGACGTCAAGGGGGAGCCCCGCTTCGCCAATCCCCGCAACGCCGCCAGCGGCACCCTCAAGCTCCTGGACAGCCGGGAGGTGGCCGCCCGGGCTCTCTCCTTCCTGCCCTGGCAGACCCTCTGGCACGAAGGTCCCGGCGAGGACCAGGTCCGGGCCATGGCCCGCCTCGGCACCTGGGGGTTCGGCGTGATGCCCGCCCACGGGGAAGGCGACCTGGAGGCCGTGCTGGCCTTCATCGCCCGCCAGGCCGAGGCCCGCCTCCGGCTGCCCTTCGACACGGATGGCGTGGTGCTGAAGCTCCTCGATCCCGGCCTGCAGCAGCGCCTGGGCGCCACGGATCGGGTGCCGCGCTGGGCCATCGCGTTCAAGTTCCCGGCCACGCAGGTGACCACCACCGTGCTGGGCATCACCTGGCAGGTGGGCCGCAGCGGCAAGCTCACGCCGGTGGCGGAGCTGGAGGCGGTGGAGGTGGCGGGGTCCACGGTCCGTCGGGCCACGCTGCACAACGCCGATGAGCTGGCGCGGCTGGGCCTGAGGGTGGGTCATCGCGTCTTCATCGAGAAGGGCGGCGAGGTGATCCCCAAGGTCGTGGCCCTGGTGCCCGGCGAGGAGACCCGGGACCTGCCGACGCCGGTGATTCCAGAGGTCTGCCCCGAGTGCTCGGGCGAGGTCGGCAAGACGGAGGACGGCGAAGTCGCCATCCGCTGCCTAAACCCCGAGTGTCCCGCCAAGCTGGCGGCGAGGCTGCAGCACTTCGGCGGCCGGGCCGCCCTGGACATCGAGGGCATGGGCGAGGCGCTGGCCGAGCAGCTGGTGGCCTCCGGTCGCATCGAGCAGCCCTGGGAGGTGTTCGGCCTGCTCCAGGAGCCGCTGCGGGCCCTGGCCTTCCTGTCCGGGCTGGAGCGCATGGCGGAGAAATCCGCCCAGAACCTCCTGGAGGCCCTGGAGGCGGCCCGCACCAAGCCCCTGTCCCGCTGGATCCACGCTCTGGGCATTCCCATGGTGGGCGCCCGGACGGCGGAGCTGCTGGCCGAGGCCTACCCGTCCCTCGAGGCGCTGTGGGCCGCTGACGAGAACCGCCTGCAGGCGGTGGAGGAAGTGGGCCCCAAGGTGGCCGCCGCCCTCCGCGCCTTCGTGGCCGTGCATCCGGAACTGCCCGGTCGGCTGGCCGGATGGGGTGTGCATCCGGAGCCGCCGGCGCCCAGGGATCTGGCCGCGCTGCCGCTTTCGGGCGAAGTGGTCGTCGTGACGGGGACCTTGCCCAGCCTCTCCCGTGAGGAAGCCGAGACCCTGCTGAAACGCCTGGGGGCGAAGGTCACCGGGAGTATCTCACCCAGGACCTCGATCCTCCTGGCCGGGGAGAAGGCGGGCTCCAAACTCGCCAAGGCCGAGGCCCTGGGCATCCCGGTGCGCGATGAGGCCTGGCTGCGGGCCTTCGAAGGATGAGTCGCATCCCGCTGGCCTGGCGCGGACCCTGCCACGGGGCGGACTGCGGCAGCTCCCGGCCGCGCTGAGCCCGGGAGAAAGCCCTGGACTGGAGGCCCCGCCCATCGGATGATCTGGAATTCATCGAACGGATTTTTCTGTGCTGACGCGCCTCGGCAAGTTCGAAATCGTCCGGTTGCTCGCCCAGGGAAGCATGGGCGAGGTCTACGTGGGCCGGGACCCGGTCCTGGGACGCGAGGTGGCCATCAAGGTCATCCATGCCGCCGCCGGCCTGGGGCCCCAGGCGCGGGAGCGCTTCGCCACGGAGGCCCGGGCCGCGGCCGTGCTGAACCACCCGAACATCGTCACCGTCCATGAGCTGGGGGAGGAGCAGGGCGTGCTCTACCTGGCCATGGAGCTGGTGAAGGGCGAGGATCTCGGCACGCTGATCCAGATGGGGACGCTGAAGCCCGTCGACACCCTGGAAGTGCTGGCCCAGGTCTGCGACGGACTGGCGGTGGCGCACCGGCACCAGATCCTGCACCGGGACATCAAGCCCTCCAACATCCGCGTGGTCTGGGACGGGAAGACCCTGCAGGCCAAGGTGCTGGATTTCGGCGTGGCCAAGTTCATCAACCGGGACACCACGGACGAGGGCATTGTCTTCGGCACCGTGAACTACATGGCCCCGGAGTACCTACAGAGCGGTCGCCCGGATTCCCGCAGCGACCTCTTCGCCGTCGGGGTGATCCTCTACGAGTCCCTGGTCGGGACCGCGCCCTTCGATGGCCCCAGTCCGGGTTCGGTCATCTACCGCCTCCTCCACGAGCTGCCCGCGCCCCTGCCCCCGGCCGCCCTCGACGGAATCAGCCAGGATGTGCAGGGCATCCTGAACCACACCCTGGCCAAGGACCCGGGGAATCGCATCCAGTCCGCCGAGGATCTGGCCGCCCTGCTGCGGGCCGCCAAGGATCCGGCCTGGCGCTGGGTGCAGGAGCGGCCCACCATGGCCCTCAAGATCAGCCGCCCCGTCGCCGAGACCGGCCCCACTCCGCAGACGCCGCCCCGGGGCTTCCCGGTGCTCCCGCTTGCGCTTCGGCCCGCCGCGCCGGGCGCCGGCACCCTGAGCGGCTCCGGCCCCATCCCCAGGTCCCTGGGGGTCCTCCGCTCCTCGATCCGGAACGCCCCGGCCTCCCTGGAGGGCCAGCCCTCGGGCCAGGACGAGGTGCGCAAGGACATCCTGGAAACCACCCGGCATCAGCTCCTCGATGCGCTGGTGACCGACCCGGGCAACGCGAGGACCCTCGCCCTGCTGCTGGTCGCCCACTACCGTCTGGAGCGCATGGATGCGCTGATGCAGACCCTGCGCCAGGCGCGGGACCAGGGCATTTCGGCGGCCGAACTGAAGGCCGTGCCCCGCTGCCAGCAGATGGTGCAGGAGGAGATGGAAGTGTGCCGCCTGCCCCTGGAACTCCACGGGGAGTTCATGGACTATCTGGGTTTCTGAAGGTTCTCCCGCGCTCAACCGAGAAGGGGGAATGGGCTTCCATGGTTTCCGGGTGGTGCGATGCTGCGTAGGTTGGGCAGGTTCGAACTTCTCAATCGTCTCGGCCAGGGGGCCATGGGCGAGGTGTACCTGGGGCTGGATCCCGCCATCGGGCGGGAGGTGGCCGTCAAGACCATCCATCCCGAAGTGGCCCAGGGGACCGAGGCCCGGGAGCGGTTCGCCCAGGAGGCCAGGGCCGCCGGGACCCTGAACCACCCGAACCTGGTGACCATCCATGAATTCGGGGAGGACCAGGGCGTCCTCTACCTGGCCATGGAATACGTGCCGGGGGTGGACCTGGAGGCCCTGCTGCGGGACCGGATCCTGGCCCCGGTCGAGGCCCTGGAGATCCTCGCCCAGGTCTGCGACGGCCTGGCCTATGCCCACCAAAAGGGCGTCCTGCACCGGGACATCAAGCCCAGCAACATCCGGGTGCGCCGCGAGGGCGAGCGCCCGCTCGTGAAGGTGATGGATTTCGGCATCGCCCGGATGGCGGGGTCCGACCTGACCGGGTCTGGCACCCTGCTGGGCACCTTCGGCTACATGGCGCCCGAGTACATCCGGACCGGCCTGCCGGACCCCCGCAGCGACCTGTTTGCCGTGGGCGTGATCCTCTACGAGGCCCTGGCGGGCCACCGTCCCTTCGAGGGGGACACCACGGCCACGGTGCTCTACCGGGTGGTGAACGAGGAACCTCCCCCTCTGGCGCCCTCAGACCTCCACGGCATCAGCCCGCAGGCGGGCCTGCTCCTGGCCAAGGCCCTGGCCAAGGAGCCGGGCCAGCGCTTCCAGAGCGCCGAGGCCATGGGAAAGGCCCTGCGCGACGCCAGGGATCCGGCCTGGGCGGGCCTTCCCGGGGGGCAGGCCACCCGGGTCTTGGACCGTCCCCTCGCCGCCGCGGATTCCTCCGGTCTCGCCCGGGGCCAGAGGGTCTGGCCCTGGATCGCCGCGCTGCTGGTCCTCGGCGCCCTGGGCCTGGGGGCCTGGTCTCAGCTGCGACCGCCGAAGGTGCCCCGGCTCATCACCCTGGAGGCGCCGGTTCCCGCGCCCCCTTCCGCGGTTCCGCCCGCACCCCCTCCGGAATCCGCCCAGCCCCCGGTCAAGACGGAGCCGACCCCGGAAGCGGTTCCTGCCCAGGCGCCGAAGGCAGCCCCCAGGCCGACCCAGGCCTCGAGGCCCCGGCCCCAGTTGTCCGCCCAGGAGGCCTCGGACCTGCTCAACGAGGCGGCCCTGGGACTGTTGGATCAGCCCCAGGGCAGCCTGGACCGCTGCAACCGCGTGATCCTGGACCATCCCCTGAATCCGCGGGCCTATGCCCTGAAGGCCGCCGCCCTCTACGGCCTGGGGCGCTACCAGGAGATGCCCGCGGTGCTGGAGGCGGGCCGGGAGCATGGCGTGAGGCCCGTCCAGTACCTGGCCTACGGCCACTTCACTTCCATGCTCCGCGAGGAGCGCCGGGAGCGGCGCCTGCCCTCCGAGGTGCGCGAATCCCTGGGGGCGGAACTGCCCCGGGGCGCCCTGCGGTAAGGGCCAGGGATCCAGCTCCTGGCGGCTTCAGCGGCCGTCGGACGCCTGCAGCTCCGTCAACTTCCAGTCCCCACCGGCCTTCCGCCACCGCAGCCTGAAACTCCGGTGCGAGGCGTCCTGGGGAAGCAGGCCTCCGCTGCGCCCGGTGAGGATCAGGTCCAGGTCCTGGAGGGCTTCGTTCCGCTGTACGGTGATGTCGCTTCGCACCACGGTCACGCCGACCTTCTCCTGTCTCAGGGTGCCCAGGAGGAACAGGCGCGCCGTGGCCTGGTCCATGCCATCGGGTCCCCTGAATTGCGGATCCAGGCTTGAAGCGGCCTGGGCCACGTCGCCCGACTCCACTCCGGCCCGGCAGGTCTCAAAGGCCTTCCGGATCTGGTCCTCGGGACGATCCGCGTGGCAGGCGAAGAGGGCCATGAGGACGGACAGCGCCGCGCCCAAGGTGCCAGTGGGGTGCCTCATGGAGCCTCCTCAGGATGAATCGCGGACCTCCAGGGAAGGATAGCGCCCCGGCGCCCCGGCGCCTCTCCCCGGCCGGGATTCCCAGGGGGCCGGTCCGGGCTTTTCGGTAGCATGGGCCCAGGAACCAGGCCGAACCGCCCATTCATCCGAGGCCCGCCATGGCCCACCACACCCTCAAGGCCAGTCACCAGAAGCTCGTAGCGCGGCTCAACCGCTTCCCCCAGGGCGCGCCACCCTCGGAGCTGCTCTTCCAGATCCTCAGGATCCTCTTCACCGAAGAGGAGGCGGGGCTGGTCTCCCTGCTGCCCATCCGGCCCTTCACGGCGGCTCACGCCGCCCAGGTATGGAACCGGACCGAGGCCGCGAGCCTAGGCATCCTGGATCGTCTGGCGGATCGCGGCATGCTCCTGGACCTGGAGCATCCGGACGGTTCGAGGACCTTCGTGCTCCCCCCGCCCATGGCGGGCTTCTTCGAATTCTCCATGATGCGGATCGGCAACGGCTACGACCAGAAGCTTCTGGCGGAGCTCTTCTACCAGTACCTGAACGTGGAGGAGGACTTCGTCCGGGAGCTGTTCGCGGGCGGAGAGACGCAGCTGGGTCGAGTCTTCGTGAACGAGGGGGCCCTGCCCGCGGATGCCCTCCAGGTGCTGGACTACGAGCGGGCCTCGGAGGTGATCCGCACGGCCTCCCACATCGGCATCGGGACCTGCTACTGCCGGCACAAGATGGCCCACCTCGGGAAGGCCTGCCAGGCGCCCATGGACATCTGCATGACCTTCAACGGCACGGCCGGCTCGCTCATCCGGCACCGTGTCGCCCGGCGGGTGGACGTCTCCGAGGGGCTGGACCTGCTGGCCCGGGCCGTGGAGGGCAACCTGGTGCAGTTCGGCGAGAACGTGCGCAACCAGGTGGGCTTCATCTGCAACTGCTGCGGCTGCTGCTGCGAGGCCATGCTGGCCGCCAAGCGGTTCGCGGTGTTGCATCCCATCGCCACCACGAACCACCTGCCGGAGGTGGAGGCCGGGGCCTGCAACGGCTGCGGAAAGTGCGTGGAGGTCTGCCCGGTGGAGGCCATGGGCCTCGTGTCCAGCGGGGATCCCCAGCATCCGAAGCGCAAGAAGGCGCGGCTGGACGAGAGCATCTGCCTCGGCTGCGGCGTCTGCGTGCGCGCCTGCCCGCCCAGGGCCCTGCGCCTGCACCCCCGGGCCCGGCGCGTCATCACGCCGGTCAACACCGCCCACCGGGTGGTGCTCATGGCCATCGAGCGGGGCCAGCTCCAGCACCTGGTCTTCGACAACCAGGCCCATGTCCAGCATCGGGCCATGGCCGCCATCCTCGGCGTCATCCTCAAGCTGCCGCCCCTGAAGCAGGCCCTGGCCAGCCGGCAGATGAAGTCCCGCTACCTGGAAAGGCTGTTATCGCGGAGGGACTTCAGCCACCGCACCTGAGCTCCCAGGCCCCAGTTCCGTGGTGCCCAGTCCGTGCGCCTGGTACAGCTCTGGGTAGCTCCGGGGTTCCGCTCGATCCGGCTCCAGCCCCAGCCCCTCCATGGCCGTGCGGATGGCCACGGGGTCGCCCTCCAGCTCGAGGTAGCAGCCGAAGGGGGTCTCGTCCAGGCAGGCCTCGAGTCCCGCCCGCTCCCAGACGGCGCGCCGCTTCTCCATGCGCAGGGTGGGCTCGAAGCCCAGGGCCCGGAGGATGCCCTCCAGGGTCCCGGCGTCCTCGATGCCTGTCTCCAGTTCCGGGCGGATCTTCAGGATCGCGTCGGGCACCCTGGGGCCCTTCCAGGTGAGGCGGGCCCGCCCGGCGAAGTCCCGGGTGCGCAGCGCAGAGCCCGCGGCCCGCAGCTCGCCCTGCCGGTCCCAGAGCACGCTCACTTCGGGCTGAGAGGGGGTGACCTCCCGGAAGCCCAGGGCCGCCAGCAGGGGCCGGAGCGGGCCCGTGGCCGGGATCCGCAGTTTCAGTTCGATCTCCAGGGCGGATGGGTGCTTCATCGCGGCGCGCCTCCGATCGGTCATGATGGTGCTGTGCCCATGGCCCCAACGTGATTCCTCAACGGTACATCATCGCCACATTGTTCATCGCCGCCATGCTGCTGCTCTTCGCGGTGGTGCAGGCGCCGCGTCCCGTGAGCTCCGGAGGCGTCACTGCGGAGGGAGCGCCAGCCATCATGAACCTGGGCAGCTACGAGTCCCTGGCGGAGTTCCGCCTGGTGGACGGCTGGGCGCCGCGGTTCCAGGGGGCCCAGGACCCGGATCAGGCCGAGGCCTGGCCCTTCGAGGGGGGGTTCGGAACCCCCTGGGAGCCGGCTTCGCCCTACCTGGCGGACCAGGGGCTGGCCCTGAACGGTCCCGGAGGCCACAGCGAAGTGGTGCTCTGGCGGGGGCTGGACTGGCAGCACTACCGCTTCGACGCGCCCCTCTGCTCGGCCCGCCTGGATCCTGCCAAGGGGAACCGGCTCCTGGTGACCTTGCAGATGGGACCGTCTCGGTTCGAGACCCGCCTCCTGGAAGTGCCGGAGGGCCGCACGCTCTGGTCTGCGCAGTCGGGCCCATGGAGCCGGTTCAGCTGGGATGGCCGGGAGGCGCTGGTGGGCTTCTTCGAGTCTCCGGAGGGGCGAGGCGAGGCGAGGCTCCTGCTGAGCGCCCTGTCCTGTGATGCCGAGCCCGGGGATCCCACCCTGGCGGCCTGGGACGAACCGGGGCTGCCGGGTCCGCCGAAGGGGCTGGCCACCCGCGCCGAGGCCCTGTCCGAGGACGGCCGGGACCTGCCCGGCATGCGGGTCCAGATCCCCTGGCATGTCGGTGATCGGCTGTGGCTCCCCCGCGGGAACCGGCTCTGGCATGGCGGCCCCCAGGGATGGACCGCCTGGGGCTTGGAAGGGGGGCACTGGCAGCGGCTGGTGGTCGGCGCGGGCTATCTGAACGCCCATCCTCCCGAGGCGATGACCCTGGTGGAACCGGCGCCCGAGGGCGGCATGATCCGGCTCACGAGTCCCCCGGCGAAGGCGGAATGGACCGAGGTGGCCTCGACCGTTCCGCCCTGGCCCGCCTGGGACCCGGCCTGGGCCTGGCGTGGCGGCGGGGCCTTCGATGCCTGGGATCAGCGCTGGAACGAAGTGGCGCTGCCGCCGGAGCGGCAGCGGAAGAGCCTGTTCGAGTCCTACCGGTCCGACTGGCGATCGGCCCTCGGGCTGCGGGTCTCGGTGAAGGGCTGGCTTCCGCGGGGGCCCGAGGTCGCCCTGCGCGAGCCCCTCGGCGTGGCCTGGATCTGGGTGGGGGACCGGGTGCTGCTGGTGCGGCTCGTGGAGGTCGAGCGGGTCCGGATGCTCCGGAAGCTGCTGCGCTAGGGGTCCGCCTGGCTCCTAGCAGGTCCCGCGCCTGCGGTGTCGCCAGGTCCCTGGACAGGCTTCATGTCGATCAATCGCGTCCGAAGTGCACATTTCTGGTAGCGTTGTGCCCAGCCACTCCTTCTTCCTTCCGGCTTCCCGAGGTTTCCGATGCCGCGTCTCCTCCTCGTGGACGACAATCCCAGCATCCACCGGATTGCCGAGTCCCTCCTGGCTCCCACCGATGTGGAGCTCGTCTGCGTGGCCTCCGCCGCGGAGGCCCTGGACCGCATCGAGCGCGGCGAACGCTTTGACGTGGCCCTCATCGACACGGCCATGCCCGGGATGGACGGATGGACCCTGCTCGACCGCTTCCGGGACATGGAGGCGACCAACCGGATGCCGATCGCCCTGATGGCAGGGGTCCTGGACCCGGTGGATCCCTCGAAGCTGGCCAGGGCCCCCATCCAGGGTTTCCTGAAGAAGCCCATCGAGCTGCGCGAACTGGGGGACCGGGTCAAGGCCCTCCTGGCCACGCCGGTGGTGGTCAGTCCCTCCCCCTTCAGCACCCTGCCTTCGACGTCCGTCAAGGACCTGATGAAGCGCGCCGAGGAGCCCCTGCCGGAGCTCCGCCCTGAACCGCCGGAACCCGCCGCACCCGCGGATCTGGAGGTGGGCCGGCCCGAGCCCGAGGATGATCTTCTCGTGCTCACCGCCGAAGATCTCTGGCCCGAGGAGCCCCCAACCGCTGGGATCGAACCGGCTCCCCCCTCCGCGGTCCTCCATGACGTGCACCTGGAACTCGAGGAACTGGACCTCGACAGCCTGCAGGATCTGGCCGCTGAGCCCCTGGACGCCTCCGAGCCGGCAGCGGGGCTGCTGCCCGAATCCCCCGCATTCGAGCCCGAAGAGGTCCTGACAGTGGAGGAGGACAATATCCTCACCCTCTCCGGCCTGGAAGAGCTGGAAGCCCTCCCCATGGATTTCATCGAACCGGCCCCCAGCCCGGCTCCGGAGCCCCTGCCTGATTCGGATGACGCCCTCGCCCACCTGCCTGCGGCGGCCACGCTGCTGGGAACGGAGGGGGGGCAGGAGAGCGCCGAACTGGTTGACTTCGCCCTCACCGATGAGGTGCAGGACCTAGAGCCCGTCCTGCTTGAATCCGCAGCGATCCTGCAGGAGCCGGGGCCCGACCTCCAAGAATTCGCAGCCATGGCTTCCGAACCACCCTTCCAACTGGAGGCCGGAGAACCGGTCCTCTCGGCTGCCGCAGATGGGCAGGCCGCTGCCGTGTCTGGTCAGGATGCGAGGGTGTCCGCCGAGCCGTCGACGGTGACCGCCGAACAGGCCCGGGCCGTGGTCCAGGCCATGCTGGCCGACCCCGTGCTGGTGGATGCCCTGGTCAGGGCTGTGGTGGCGCGCATGGGCGATCAGGTGCTCCGGGAGATCGCCTGGGAGGTCATGCCGGAACTGGCGGGAAGATTGCAAAGCTAGGCCCATGAAACCTTCGTTCCGCTCGTTCCCCCGGCCGTCCTCCAGGCTCCTCCCATGATCACCGGCTACAACACGGATGTTCGACACGGGAACCGGATCTTCCATGTCCAGACCGAGGACAAGGGGCGGTCCAACCCCAAGATCGAAACACTGATCTACGTGGGTGGGGAAATCCTGGACAACTACCGCTCGTCCTACGCGAACCTGCTGGCCAAGCCACCCGTGGCGGAATCGACCATCCAGGGGCTCATGGATGACCAGCACCGCGCGGTGATCCGCGACATCAAGAACGGCAAGTACGACCTCACGCCACCGGACCTCACGGAACAGGAGGCCTTCAACGACCGCCCCCTGGACCAGGCCATCCTGGAATTCCTCCAGCAGGAAGGGGACGTGGACAGCCTGGAACTGGTGCTGGACCAGCCCCTCAAGCCCGCCTTCGGATCATTGTTCCGGGTGGAGATCCGGGCGCGGCTGTGCCAGAGCCAGGATCCCGTCGCCGGTGCCGAGGTGGCCGTGAAGCTGGTCTCCAGCATCAAGAAGGCCACGAGCCTGCTGTCGGGCCGCACCGGGGACGATGGCCTGTTTGTCGGCGAGGTCCAGCTCCCACCCAGCCAGCCGGGACAGTGCGCCGTCGTGGTGAGCTGCACCAGTGACCAGGGTTTTGACGAGCTGAAGGCGGCCGTGGTGGCCGGTTGATTGACTAGAAAATAATTTAGACAACTCCTGGCTCTTGATTACCCTGGTCCTCGTGGGGGGGCCATGGCCAAGGTCGAGCCGGGGCTGTTGAGCATCGGGGACATCTGTACGGAGACGGGCCTGTCGGCGGACGTGCTGCGGGTCTGGGAGCGCCGCTACGGGTTCCCGGTGCCTGTGCGGCTCCCGTCAGGGCACCGGCGCTATCGGCCGGCGGACCTGCGCCAATTGAGGCTCATGGCGGAGGCCGTCGCCCAGGGGCATCGGCCCTCCCTGGTGGTGCGGGCCGGGGATGCGGCCCTCAAGCGCCTGCTCGTTCCCCGGGAGGACCCCCTGGTGGAGGCCCTGTTTCACGCCGTGGTCGCGATGGAGTCGGGCCAGTTGCGCCGGCTCCTGAGGGACTCCCGTGGACAGCTGGGCTGGAGGCCCTTCCTCCAGCAGGTGGTCGCCCCCCTTCTGGACCGGGTGGGCCTGGCCTGGGCCGATGGCGCCATCGGGATCCAGCAGGAGCATCTGGCGACGGAGGTGCTGGAGGATCTCCTCCGGGAACAGCGCCTGGCCTTCCGGCCCAGGCCGGAACAGGGCCGGGTGCTCCTCGCCACCCTGCCCGGAGAGCGCCACCGTCTGGGCCTGCTCATGGCGGCCATGGCCTATGCGGCCGGAGGGTTCAGCACCGACCTGCTGGGCGTGGACCTGCCCGTGGCGAGCATCGCCCAGGCCGCCCGGGCGCTGCGGGTGGACCGCGTGGCGGTGAGCCTCTCCATCCAGGGCGCCGGGGAGACCAGCCGGCGGCTGCTCAAGGATCTCCGGGAGCGTCTTCCCCCAGGGTGCCGCCTCGTCCTCGGGGGCCAGGGCGCCGCCCGGACCCGGAGGATCGAGGGGGTGGAGCGGGTGCCGGGTCTGGACGTGGCCTGACGGATCAGGGGTCCGCGCGGGAGCCCTGGTCCTCCGGGGCCCACTGCCTCCGGAGGCGGTGAAGCAGGAGCCGCAGCTCCAGCAGCAGGGGCCGGGCCGCCAGGAAGCAGAGGAAGGCGGCCAGGGGGACCGTGACCTTGAAGCCGAAGTGCTTGAACCCGAGGGCCCCCGCGATGCCGCCGCCGAGGAAGGAGACGAGCAGGAGCAGCAGGAGGGTGAGTTTCTGCCGGTTGGCCACGACGCGTTCTCGCCCCCGGCGATTGTGGACGTTCACATAGCTGAGCCGGCTCAGTTCGATGCCGATGTCCGTGATGGTGCCCGTGAGGTGCGTGGTGCGCACCGCGGCCCCGGAGATGATCGACGTCACAGCGTTGTGCAGGCCCATGATGAAGCAGAGCAGCATCACGGTCAGGGGAAGGGTGAACTGCATCTCCTGCTGAAGCCGGTTCCCCATGAAGCCGAACACGAGCATCAGCCCAGCCTCCAAGGTAAGCGTCAGGGCATAGCGGCTGCGCAGGCGGTGGCGCTGGCCATAGCTGATCAGGGTGGTGCATACGAACGCCCCGCCCAGAAAGCTCAGCATCATGGCCAGGGCCGCCAGGGCCGTGGTGAGATCCCCCTCCGCGAGGACGTCGGCCATGGAGGAGACCACCCCGGTCATGTGGCTGGTGTAGTGGCCCACGGCCAGGAAGCCGCCCGCGTTCACAGCCCCGGCCACGAAGGCCATGGCCCAGGCCAGCTGGCGGTTGAGGCTGCCGGAGCGGAGGGCGCCCTCGCGCACCAGCAGCTTCTCCTGGATCGGCAGGGTGGCCAGGGCCGACTCGATGGCCGCCTGGAGCTGATGGGCGTCCAGGCGGTGCCTCAGCAGCCGCCGCAGGTAGCGGGCCACGATCAGCTGGATGGCTCGGGGAATGCGGCGCATGGATCTGGAACCTCGCTCCAGTTAAGCACCCGGGTGCCGTTTCCGGAAACGGGGTGGCGGCGCACCCTGGAGGTTGGCGAGGCCTTTGGATAGGGTGGAGTGATGAGAAAGATCCTGCTCCTGCACACCGGCGGCACCCTGGGCATGGCCCCCAGCGGGGAGCCCGCCTCCCTCGCGCCGGGACCCTTCCTGGACCACCTGCTCGTGCAGGTGCCCGAGCTGGGGCAGCTGGCGGAACTGGCCGTGGAGGTGCCCTTCAACCAGGATTCCGCCTGCCTGGAACCCGCGCACATCCTGGCCCTGGCCCGGCGCGTGCGGGGGGCTGCCGAGGGCTTCGACGGGTTCGTCATCATCCACGGCACCGACACGATGGCCTTCACGGCCTCCTGCCTGGGCTTCCTGCTGGCGGACCTCGGCAAGCCGGTGGTGCTCACGGGCAGCCAGCGGCCCCTTGCGTTCGTTCGCAGCGACGCCCGGAGCAACCTCGTCAACGCCGTGGACCTGGCCTGCCGGGCCATCCCCGAAGTCGGCATCTGCTTCGGCACCCACTGGCTTCGCGGCGTGGCCACCGACAAGCTGAGCGTCAGCCAGTTCGAGGCCTTCGAAAGCCCCAACCTGGCCCCCCTGGCCGAGATCGGCGCCGAGATCCGGCTGCATCCGGAGGTGGGCCAGTTCCCGCGCCAGGTGCCCGCAGGCCTCGGGGGCGAGCTCGACCTGAACATCCACACGGTCACTCCCCATCCGGGCATGGCCTGGTTCCCCGCGCCCGCGGGCGCGAGGGCCGTGCTCATCCAGGCCTTCGGCGCCGGCAACCTGCCCATGGACCGCGCAGACCTGGTGACCTTCCTCGGCGATTGCCAGCACCGCCGGCTGCCCGTGGTGGTCACCTCCCAGTGCGCCTACGGCGGCGTGGACCTCTCCGCCTACGAACTGGGGCGGATGGTCGAGGCGAGGGACGGCATCTCCGGCGGGCTGCACACCCGCTGGGCTGCCCTGGCCAAGCTGGGCCTGGTGCTGGGTGCCGGGGGCGGGATCGCCGAGACGCGGGAGGCCTTCCGGGTGCGGTGGGCCGGGGAGCCGATGCGGGAAGGGGCCTGGCCGCAGGCATGATCAGCCGAAGGCGGGTCTGGAGCGGGCTAAACTGGTGCTTTCCGGGAACTGACCATGCTTGACGCCAACCTCCTCCGCAACGACCTCGACGCCGTGGCGGCTCGCCTGTCCGGGCGGGGCTACACCCTGGACCGGGGCCGCTACCAGGAGCTGGACCAGCGCCGCCGCGCCGTGCTGCAGGAGGCCGAGGCCCTGAAGGCCGAGCGCAACCGGGTGAGCGACGAGGTGGGCCGCCTCAAGCGGGCCAAGGAGAACGCGGATGCCCTCATCGCCCAGCAGCGCGAGGTGGGGGACAAATTGAAGGCGCTGGAATCGGCCGAGCGCGAGATCGAGGCGGCCTTCAGGGACTTCCTGGCCGGCATCCCCAACCCGCCCCACGCCAGCGTGCCCGTCGGCCGCGACGAGCATGCCAATGTCGAGGTCAAGCGCTGGGGCCAGATCCCGGCGATCGAAAAGCCCCGGGACCACGTGGAGCTGGGCACTTCCCTCGGCATCCTCGACCTGGATCGCGCGGCCAAGCTCAGCGGCGCGCGCTTCGCGGTGCTGAAGGGCCCGGGCGCCAAGCTCGAGCGGGCCCTCATCGCCTTCATGCTCGACCGGCAGGAGGCCGCGGGCTACCTGGAGGTCATCCCACCCTACCTGGTGAACGCGGAAAGCATGTATGGCACGGGCCAGCTCCCCAAGTTCGAGCAGGACCTCTTCAAGACCGCCCATGGCGACGGTGCGCTCTACCTCATCCCCACGGCGGAAGTGCCCGTCACCAACCTCTACCGCGATGAGATCCTGCCCCTGGAGGCGCTGCCCCTGCGCCACTGCGCCTTCACGCCCTGCTTCCGCAGCGAGGCCGGCAGCTATGGCAGGGACACCAAGGGCATCATCCGCCAGCACCAGTTCCACAAGGTGGAGCTGGTGACCTTCGCCGGCGCCGACCAGGCCGAGGCCGAGCTGGAGCGGCTCACCTCGGATGCGGAGGCGATCCTCGAGGCCC
>CAIMBM010000264.1 GCA_903839205.1 uncultured Holophagaceae bacterium
CTCTGGTGCGAGAAGCCAGTACCCAGGGCCCTGCTCGACCTCCTGGCCCGGCTGGAAGAACCTTCGTGAACCGTTTCGAATCGGATCTATTGGCGCAGATCCAGCGCCGCGGGGATGGCGTCGGTGGCCGCGTGCTCGTGGCCTGCTCCGGCGGGGGCGATTCGGTGGCGCTGCTGGTCCTGCTCTGGACGCTCCGGAAGAGCCTGGGTCTTGAGCTCTGCGTGGCCCATGCGGAGCATGGCCTGCGGGAGGAGTCGCCCGAGGATGCGGCCTTCGTGCGCCAGCTCTGCCGGGCCCTGGATCTGGACCTGGCCGAGGCGTCGCTGGGGGTCAGGGCCCACGCCGAGGATCAGGGGATCGGTCTGGAGATGGCCGCCCGGGAGCTGCGCTGGGACTGGCTGCGGCAGGAGGCCGCCCAATGCGGTGCGGGGGCCGTAGCCACGGGACACACCCTGGACGACCACTCGGAGACCGTCTTCCTGCGCCTCGCCCGCGGGGGCGGCCTGGGCTGCCTGCAACCGTTGGCGCCGCGCCAGGGCCTGCGCTGGTCGCCCCTGGCCGAGGTCCGCAGGGAGGACCTGCGTGCCTACCTGGACTGCAGGAAGCTCCCCTGGCGCGAGGATGCCAGCAACGCCGAACCCTTCACGGCCCGGAACCGCTGGCGGCCGATCCTCGCAGAGATGCGCAAAGAGGCCCCGGAACTCGACCGCCACCTCTTCGAAACCCACCTCCAGGCAGACGAGGCCGAGGGTCTGGCCCAGTCCCTGATCGCCCAGTGGGAAGGCACGCGGTGGTACATCGGGGAGGGAGCCATCGCCTGTCTGCGGGAACCCTGGGCCGAGGTGGAACTCCGCTGGACGCTGGAGGCGGCCTTCCGGCGCCTGGGTTGGCCCAGGGAATCGGCCCTGCTGCGGGGCCTCGCGCCCTGGCTCGCCGAGCAGCTCCTCCACACCCGAAATCCCTCGACCTGGGGAAATTTTCACCTAAACCCTGAACCTGGTGGCAGGTATATGCATCTAAGACTAGGACCGCTGCCTTCCCGAACCTAGTAAACTGGAGGGCCACCTGGGTTTCGGCCCCAAGGAGTGACCCTTTGAATTCCATGATGAAAAGCGTGCTGGTCTGGCTGGGCATCATCGCCCTCTTGGTGCTGGCCTTCCGCCAGATCCCCCAGAACAGCCGCCAGATCGAAGTGCCCTTCTCGACCTTCTACACGGAAGGCGTGGCGGGCAAGTACAAGTCCGTGACCCTTTCCGGCTTCGATATCGAAGGCACCTACAAGCAGCCCGAAAAGAACGGCAAGACCGGCGAGGTCATCGACAAGTTCCGCACCGTGGCCCCGCCCATGCAGGATCTGGGCAAGGTCATCCTCAGCTGGAAGACCGAGGGCCAGATCGAGGAGTTCAAGGCCACCAAGCCCAGCGAGAACAATTTCGCCTACGTGCTGATGTTCTGGGCGCCCCTGCTGGTCTTCGTGGTGCTCTGGTTCGTCTTCATGCGCCAGGCGCAGATGGGGGGCAACAAGGCCATGAGCTTCGGGAAGGCCCGCGCCAAGGGACTTTCCAGCAGCGGCAAGCGGACCACCTTCGCGGATGTGGCCGGCTGCGACGAGGCCAAGGAGGAACTGAAGGAAATCGTCGAGTTCCTGAAGGACCCCGCCAAGTTCCTGAAACTCGGCGGCAAGATCCCCAAGGGCGTGCTCCTGATGGGCCCGCCGGGGACCGGCAAGACCCTGCTGGCCCGCGCCATCGCGGGCGAGGCCAAGGTGCAGTTCTTCTCCATCTCCGGCTCCGACTTCGTGGAGATGTTCGTGGGCGTGGGCGCGAGCCGCGTGCGCGACCTCTTCGAGCAGGCCAAGAAGAGCGCCCCCTGCATCGTGTTCATCGATGAGATCGACGCCGTGGGTCGGCATCGCGGCGCCGGCCTGGGTGGCGGTCATGACGAGCGCGAACAGACCCTGAACCAGCTGCTGGTGGAGATGGATGGTTTCGAGGGCAACGAGGGCGTCATCCTGGTCGCGGCCACCAACCGGCCCGACGTGCTGGACCCGGCCCTGCTCCGCCCCGGCCGCTTCGACCGCCGGGTGGTCGTGGACCGGCCCGACGTCAAGGGCCGCTTCGAGATCCTCAAAGTCCACACCGCCGACAAGATCCCCCTCAGCCCCGATGTGGAGCTGGAGGTCATCGCCCGCGGCACGCCCGGTTTCGCCGGGGCGGATCTGGCCAACCTCTGCAACGAGGCCGCCCTCACCGCCGCCCGCGGCAACAAGAAGTGGGTCGAGATGACCGATTTCGAGAACGCCAAGGACAAGGTCTACATGGGCGCCGAGCGCCGCAGCCTGGTCATGACCGAAGACGATAAGAAGATCACGGCCTACCACGAGGCCGGTCACACGGTCGTGGCGGCCGTGGTGCCCCAGAGCGACCCCCTCCACAAGGTCACGATCATTCCCCGCGGAAGAGCCCTGGGCGTCACCTGGCAGCTGCCGGAGAAGGACCGCTACAACACCACCCGCGAGTACATGGAGAGCCGCATCGCCATTGCCATGGGCGGCCGCATCGCCGAGGAGATCTTCTTCAACCAGCTGAGCACCGGCGCCTCCAACGACATCCAGCAGGCGACGGACATGGCCAAGTCCATGGTCATGGAATACGGCATGAGCGACAAGCTGGGGCCCCTCAATTTCGGCGGGGGCCAGCACGAGATCTTCCTGGGGCGCGATTTCACCCAGCACCGTGAGATTTCAGAGGACACCGCCCGCATGATCGACGCGGA
Organism: uncultured Holophagaceae bacterium; assembly: GCA_903839205.1. Taxonomy (GTDB): domain Bacteria; phylum Acidobacteriota; class Holophagae; order Holophagales; family Holophagaceae; genus Geothrix. Next base: position 2,776 of record CAIMBM010000264.1, read on the forward strand.
AGTCCACGAATTCGTCATGCGGAACTACCGGAAGGCCAAGGCCGCCATCGAAAGCCACAAGGACCAGCTGGTGACCATCGCCGAGGCCCTGCTCGTGCGCGAGACCCTGGACGGCAACGACATCGAGATCCTCATGAAGGGCGGCACCCTGCCCCCACCCAAGCCCGGCGCCACACCCACGGCCCCCGCCACGGTGGAGGAGGGACCCTCCACGGATCCCGGGCTCAACCCCGCCCTCAAGCCCGCGTGACGGCAGGCTCGTTCCATCGGGGACCGCTCCTGAAGGGCGGTCCCCTTTTGACTGGCATCCTCAACCTCTCGGTATCGCCGCAGGCGTTCCGCGAGGCCTCCCTCGAGGTCCTGGGGAGGAAGCATGTGGGCTGAGCTCACTTCCAGGCCACTGTTCATCGGCATCCTGAATCTGACTCCCGATTCCTTCAGCGACGGGGGGCAGTTCATGGATCCTGGATCCGCCCTGGCCCAGGCCCACCTCCTGGTCCGGAGCGGGGCCCGGATGCTCGATCTGGGCGCCGAAAGCACCCGCCCCGGGGCGGCCCCCGTGGACGCCGCCACAGAGTGGGCCCGCCTCGAGGCCGTGCTTCCCCTCCTGGCCGCAGACCTCCCGGACATCCCCCTCAGCCTGGACACCCGCCATGCAGAGGTGGCGGCCCGGGGATTGGCGGCGGGGGTGGCGGTCATCAACGACGTGACCGGCTTCACGGATCCCCCCATGCTGGAGCTCGCGCAGAGCTCGTCCTGCGGCCTCATCGCCATGCGCAGCCGGAGGCGCGGGGAGGGCTTCCACATGCCGCCCTACGGGGATCCGGCACCGAAGGGTCCGGAAGGGGCCATCGCCGAGCTGGCCCTGATCCGGGACCGCCTCCGAGGGGCCGGGATCCAGGAAGGGCGGGTGTTGCTGGATCCCGGCTTTGGCTTCGGCACGACCTACCTGGAGGACTTGGCCCTTTGGGCGGCCCTGTCCCGTCTCCCCTCGGCCCTGGGCTGGCCTGTGGACCGGTTCTGCCTTGGCATCTCGCGCAAGCGTTTCCTGGCTGTCCGGGCCGGGACCCCCGACCTCCCCCCGCCGGGGCGGGACGGCCTGAGCGCCGCGGCCCATGCCCAGGCGATCCATCTGGGCTATCGGGTCTTCAGGACCCACGCCATCGGCTAACCTAGGGGCATGAGTCTTCGCTACTTTGGAACCGATGGCATTCGGGGCGTCGCCTTGCGCTCCCCTCTCACCGCCGAGGAGGTCACCCGCTGGGGCACAGCCTGGGCCAAGGTGGCCCGCGAGGCCGGGGTGAAGCGGCTGGTGGTGGGCTGGGACCCGCGATGCAGCTCGGGCCCCCTGTCCGAGGCCTTCATCCTGGGCGTGGGCCTGGGGCTTAAGGTGCTGGTGCTCGGCATGGCCCCCACGCCAGCCGTGGCCTGGAACGTGGCCCGACTGACGTCCGAAGGGGAGAAGACCTGGGGGCTCATGATCTCCGCCAGCCACAATCCCCCCGAGGACAACGGGCTCAAGGGCTTCAACGAACTCGGCGAGAAGCTGGAGGAGGAAGAGGAGCGGGCCATCGAACAGGCCTTCGACGACCTCCCCGAACCCACCACCATCTCCGCCATCCCGGCCCACCTGGACCTGCAGCCCTACCTGGCCCACCTCGAAGGCATCAGCCTCCCTCCGGATTTCCGGGTGGTGATCGACTGCGCCCACGGCGCCACGGCCGAGGCGGCCTTCGAGCTCTTCCGGGGCGGGAGCATCCAATGGCTCGGCCGACCCGCCGACGGGACCAGGATCAACGTGGGGGTGGGTTCGACCCATCTCGACGCCCTGGCCGCGACCGTGAAAGCCGGACAGGCCCACCTGGGCATCGCCTTCGATGGCGACGGCGACCGCTGCCTCCTGGTCGATGGCGCCGGCGGCATCGTGGATGGCGACCAGATGGTCTGGCTCCTGGCGCAGGACCGTGTGGCCTGCGGCGATGCCCCTCCCGGCGTGGTGGGCACCCTCATGACCAATGGCGGCCTGGCCCAGGCCCTGGGCAAGGCCGGCATCCCCTTCGTCCGGACCCCCGTCGGCGATAAGCACCTCCTCCGGGAGATGGCAAAGCGGGACTGGGATCTTGCTGCAGAGGCCTCCGGTCACCTCATCCAGAAGCGGGTCGGGCCCAGCGGCGACGGCCTCGCCGCGGCCCTGTCCATCCTCCGCGCCCTCCTCCACCGTCCCGCCGACCGGCGCTGGGCCTGGACCTTCGCTCCCTGGCCCCAGCGCCTGGTCAATGTGATGGCGAAGGATCGCAAGGCCGTGGCGGACTGCGCCGACCTGATCTCGGCCATGGCCACCATCGACGCCCGCTGGGGTACCGGCGTCCGGCAGGTGGTCCGCTGGTCCGGTACCGAACCCAAGCTCCGTCTCATGGTCGAAGCCCAGGAAGACGGGTGGGTGGATCAGGCCCTGGCCGAACTGGAAGCGGCAGCCCGCCGCGATTTGGCACTCACCTGAAATGGCCGCCGATGTACGCCGCCCGGTGGATCGATGGCTGGTGCTCTTCGCCCTTGCCCTGGTTGCCATAGGCATGGTCTGGATCTATTCCGCCTCCGCCATCAAGGCCTCACAGAATCACGCTGCGGCCACCGCCTTCCTCACCCGGCAGCTTGTGGGCGCCGGCATCGGCATTCCCATCATGCTGGCGCTGTCCCAGGTCGATCTTGCGACCCTGCAGGACCACCCGCGCCCCATCCTCGCGGCCTACTTCATCCTGGTGGGTCTGCTGCTTGCGGTCCTCTTCATCGGTCCGAAGGTGAACGGGGCACACCGCTGGCTCCGCCTCGGCCCCATGGGCAGCCTCCAGCCATCGGAGCTCTTCAAGCCGCTCTCCGTGCTCGTCGCGGCCTCGTGGATGGTGAGGAACCGGGAGGCCTGGACGAACCACCGGGATGCCCTCCCCAAGCTCCTTGGACTCGCCGGCATCCTCCTGGTTCCCCTCGCACTCATCCTGCGGGAGCCGGATTTCGGAACCACCTTCCTCATCGTCTTCGTGGCCCTGATGGTGGTCTTCCTGGGCGGGGCCCCGAAGTGGATCTTCGCCGTGGCCATTCCGGTCCTCGGGGCCCTTGGCGCGGCCTTCGTGGTGCTTTCGCCCTATCGCCTGGCCCGGGTCACCAGCTTCCTCAATCCCCAGGCCGATCCGCTTGGCAAGGGTCACCAGGCACTCCAGAGCCTCGTGGCGGTGGGCAACGGCGGCTTCATGGGCGTGGGGCTGGGCGGCGGCAAGCAGAAGCTGTTCTACCTGCCCGAAGCACACACTGATTTTATCTACGCCGTCATCGCAGAGGAAGCTGGACTCATAGGTACCCTGGCCGTCCTGGCACTGTTTGCCGCCATCCTCTGGCGGGGCTACCGGATCGCCCGCCGGGTGGGCGACGGCTATCTCAAGCTCTGCGCCATGGGCTTCATGCTGCTCATCGTGGTGCAGGCCCTGATGAACATGAGCGTGGTGCTTTCCATGGCCCCGAACAAGGGAATTCCCCTGCCCTTCATCTCCTTCGGTCCCAACAGCCTCATCACCAGCCTGGTCTGCCTCGGACTGCTGCTGTCCATCAGCAAGGACGTTTCGACTTAGAGGTCGTAACAAAACCCGACGATACCGCGATGAAGTCAGCCGGGATGCACCGCAAGGAAGGGCCCGCAGGGCAACGTGGTTCGTTGTTCAAG
>CAIMBM010000265.1 GCA_903839205.1 uncultured Holophagaceae bacterium
GGCACTTCGTTCTCGAAGAGCTTGATGAGCAGCCGCGGATCCGTGCGGCTCACCTGGACCTGGGGGTCCTTGGCGCTGCGGTCCACGCTCACGATCACGACCTTGATGCGCTGGCCCTTGTCGAACCGGTCACCCCGGAGCGCCTCGCTCCGGCGCAGCATGGACTCGACGCGGTCGATCTCGAGGATGATCGCGCTCTTCTCGAAGCGCTTGACCTCGGCCACGACCACTTCGCCGATGCGTCCGGCGAATTCGGTGAAGATGCGCTCGCGCTCGGCTTCGCGCACCTTCTGCACCAGGACCTGCTTGGCGGCCTGGGCCGCGATGCGGCCGAGTTGGCTGGTGTCCTGGGGCAGCCAGAGGGTATCCCCTTCGGCGGCGTCGGGGTTCAGCTGCTGGGCCTCCGCCAGGCTGATCTCCAGGTCCTCCTCCTCGACCTCGGCCACGACCTGCTTCAGGGCATAGACGTGGAACTCGCCGGTCTCCCGGTCCATCTGGGCCTGGAAATTGCCGTAGAAGTCCTGGGCGTTGAAATACTTGTCTGCCGCCTTGGCCAGGGCCTCTTCCACCGCGGCGAAGACGTCTTCCTCGTTGATCCCCTTTTCAGCGGCGATCATCTTCACGCTGTCGAAAAAGGTGTTTGCAACCGTTGCCATGTCAGGCCTCCTCTTCCTCGACGACGCTTGTCTCTACGCCATCGGTATCAGGTAATTCAGTCAAACGAGCGGCCAGGTGCTTGGGCCGCGGAGTTTTCTCCTCGTCGAAGGGCGCCAGCCGCGCCTTCTGGATGGCTTCGAGGGGAATGGTCTTGAGGACGCCGTCTTCCTCCAGGGTGATGCTGCCATCGGCGACGGGGCCGATCCAGCCCTTGAAGCGCTTCTGGCCGTTGAGGGGCGCGGCGGTCTGGACCCGGCAGAGCCGTCCCGCGAAGCGGCGGAAGTGGTCGGCCTTGACCAGGGGGCGCTCCATGCCGGGGCTGCTCACTTCCACGCCCAGCTTTTCCCGGAGGTCGGGGAATTCCACGTCCATCCAGAGCAGGAGCCCTTCATGGGCCGCGGTGCAGTCGTCGAGGGTGACGGGGCGGCGGCTGGTTTCGGCATCGAGGTGGTCGATGTAGAGACGCAGCACCTCGTCCTTGCCCTCGCGGGCGGTCTCCAGGTGCACCAGCTCGTAGCCCAGCAGGGCCAGCTGGCGCTCGAGGGGAGGCTGCACTTTCTTCAGGTCCACTGAGACTCCGACAGAACAATAAAAAAGGTGGGTCGAACCCACCCAGTCTTGGCACCCGAGTCGGGAAGCCATGGCCGAATTGACCTTGGAGTCTATCGCCTTTCTCCCAGAACCTCAAGACCGCAGAATTGTTGATCCGGTCCACAGGCCCCTGGGGATTCAATGGATCCAGGGGGATTCCATGGCCACGATCCTGGATGGCAAGGCCCACGCGGACCGCATGCTGGAATCGGTGCGCCTGGGGGTTGAGGACCGCAGGGCCAGGGGGCTGCGGGCCCCGGGGCTGGCGGTGGTGCTGGTGGGCGACGATCCGGCCAGCCAGGTCTACGTGCGGAACAAGTCCGCCGCCTGCGCCAAGGTGGGCATCACCTCCATCGAGCACCGGCTGGCGGCGGAGACGCCCCAGGCCGAACTGGACGCCCTCATCGACCAGCTGAATGCGGACCCCGACGTGGATGGCATCCTGGTGCAGCTGCCCCTGCCCAAGGGCCTGGACTCCAAGGAGGCGCTGCACCGCATCAGCCCGGCCAAGGACGTGGACGGCTTCCACCCCATGAACCAGGGCCTCCTCCTGGAGGGCCTGCCCGGCCTGCGACCCTGCACGCCCACGGCCTGCATGTCCCTGCTGGCGCACCATGGCGTGAACCTCAAGGGCCTGCGGGCCGTGGTCCTGGGGCGCAGCGAGATCGTGGGCAAGCCCATGGCCCTCATGCTGCTGGAGCAGCACGCCACCGTGACCATCGCCCACAGCCGGACCAAGGACCTGCCCGCCGTCTGCCGCGAGGCGGACCTGCTGGTGGCCGCCGTGGGCCGCCCTGGCCTGGTGGAGGGCTCCTGGATCAAGCCGGGCGCGGTGGTGGTGGACGTGGGCATCAACCGGATCGAGGATCCGGCCCTCGGGGAGCGGCTCTTCGCGGCCGAACCCAAGAAGCTGGAAACGCTGAAGACCAAGGGCGCCGTGCTCTGCGGCGATGTCCGCTTCGGCGAGGCCATGCAGGTGGCGTCCGCCGTGACGCCGGTGCCGGGCGGCGTGGGGCCCCTCACCATCGCGGGTCTGCTGACCAATGCCCTCATGGCGGCGAACAACCACGGGGCATAATTCCCGGGACCGTTGTTAGATTCGAGATACGCGAAGGTGGTCGGGTTGAGGCCAACCTGGTTGTTATGTTCAGCCCGACGGGTGGGCTCGGAACGCTGCCCCGCAGCGTCCCTCGCCACCCGTCTGGGCTTCACGGGCAGAGCCCCCCGTCCACGTTGACGATCTGGCCGCTCATGTAGCTGGCCCAGTCGGAGCAGAGGAAGGCCACCACGCCCGCCACTTCCCGGGGCTCGCCCTCGCGCTTGAGGATGGTGGGCGCGAGCATCTCCCGGCGCAGCTCCTCGGAGACGTCCTGGGTGAGCTCCGTGTGGATGAGGCCGGGGTTCACGGCGTTCACCAGGACGCCGAAGGGCGCCATCTCCCGGGCCAGGCTGCGGGTGAGGGCGATCACCGCTCCCTTGCTGGCCCCGTAGTTGGTCTGCCCGGCCTTCCCGATGATGCCGGTGGGGCTCACGATGTTGACGATGCGGCCCCACTTGCGGGCCATCATGCCCCGCACGAAGGCCTTGGTGGCGTAGACCGTGCCGCGGAGGTTCACGTTCATGACCTCCTCCCATTTTTCGTCGCCCATGAGGATGAAGGGACCGTCCTGGCGGGTGCCGGCGTTGTTGACGAGAATGTCCACGGCACCCAGCTCGGCCTTCACCCGATCCGCCGCGGCTTCCAGGTCGGCCTTCACGCGCACGTCCGCCAGGACGGCCAGGGAGCGTCGGCCCAGGGCCCGGATCTCGGACGCCACCTCCTCGGCCAGGTCCAGGTTCTTCTGCGCGTGGACCACCACGTCGGCGCCCCAGCGGGCGAACTCCACGGCGATGGCGCGTCCGATGCCGCGGGAGGAGCCCGTGACGAAGGCGATGCGGCCGAGCAGGGGTGGGGTGGCGAAGGGCATGGCAAGATCCAGGTGCAACGGACTAGGATGCACCAGGGGGGAAAGCATGTCCAAGGATCTGGTCAGCCCCGAAACCATGGAGACCTTCCTGCGGACGCATCCCGACTGGGTGGCGCAGGGGGATTCCCACGGCTTGACGTTGCGGCGCCGCTTTGCCTTCTCGGCCTATCCCCGGGGCCTCGGCTTCGTGGTGGCCGCCGCGGAACATGCGGAGAAGGTGGATCACCACCCGGACCTCACCCTGGGCTACCGCTGGGTCGTGGCCGTCCTCACCACCCACGTGAGCCACGGCGTCACTCAGCGGGACCTGGACCTGGCCGACAGGCTGGACAGCCTGTACCAGGAGCACATCTAGGTCCCCGCCTAAGGTTTCCGCGGCTTGGGTTTTCCGGTGCGGGGGGCGGGTTTGCGCGAGGGTCGGCTTGAGGCGGCCCCGGGGCGGGGCCCGGTAGGACGATCCGAGCCGAAGGAGCGGCGGGGTCGTTCGTCACCCTCTTCACGACGGGGCCGGGCTGGGCGTCCGCCGGGACCCGCGGCGGGCCGGGGCCTCGCTTCACCGTCCTCGCGGCGGGGCCGGCTGGGACGCTCGGCGGAGCCGAAGGTGCGGCGGGGCCGTTCATCGCCCTCCGCGGCGCGGGGCCTGGCTGGGCGGCCGCCGGGACCTGCGGCGGGCCGGGGCCTCGCCTCACCATCCTCGCGGCGGGGCCGGCTGGGACGCTCGGCGGAGTCGAAAGTGCGGCGGGGCCGTTCATCGCCCTCCTCGCGGCGGGGCCTGGCGGGGCGATCACTGGGGCCCGCGGCGGGCCGGGGCCTTGCCTCACCGTCCTCGCGGCGGGGCCGGCTGGGACGCTCGGCGGAGCCGAAGGTGCGGCGGGGCCTTTCATCGCCGTCGTCACGGCGGGGCCTGGCGGGGCGATCATAGGGGCCCGCGGCGGGCCGGGGCCTCGCCTCACCCTCGTCGCGGCGGGGCCGGACGGGGCGGTCACTGGAAGCGAAGGTGCGGCGGGGACGGGCCTCGCTGTCCTCGCGCCGGGGGTGGCCGGGGCGTTCCGAGGAGCCAAGGGTGTGTCGGGGCCGCTCGTCGCCTTCCCGGCGCGGGCGCGGGGCCCTCCCGGGCGCCTCTTCACGCGTGTCGAAGCGCTTGGCCCGGGCCACACGCTTGAGCTTGTGGTCGTGGCTTTCGGCGGGCTGGAAGATCCCCTCCTCGCCCTTCACCCCGGTGGCGGCCCGGACAATGCGGGCCTGGTTGCGCAGGGCCTTCAGGGCGGCCTCCATGTCCGCGGGCATGGGGGCCGTGACGGTGACCTGCTCCTCGGTGACGGGGTGCTTGAAGCCCAGCAGCTCGGCATGCAGGGCCTGGCGGTCCAGCAGGGGGCTTTCCGTGCCGTAGACCTGGTCGCCCAGCAGGGGAAAGCCCCGGTCCGCGAACTGCACGCGGATCTGGTTGCGGCGGCCGGTCTCCAGCTTCACTTCCACCACCGTGTGGCCCGGCAGCCGCTCGATCACGCGGTAGTGGGTCACGGCCTCCTTGGCGCCGGCGGGCATGCGCTTGCCGCCGCCGGGCCCCTTGCGGGCCGTGGCCACGGACATCTTCAGGGACTTGGCATGCTCGATGAGATGCCCGGCCAGGGTGCCGCTGTTCTCGGGCAGCTCGCCCACCAGGATGGCGAAGTAGACCCGCTGGAGGCGATGCAGCTCGAAATGTTTCTTGAGGCCGTGGAGGGCCTCGGGAGTCTTGGCGAAGACCAGCACGCCGCTGGTGAAGCGGTCCAGGCGGTGCACGATGTAGAGCTCGAAACGCTTGAAGCCGCGGCGGCGGTAGGACTCGGTGATGGCCTCGGCCAGGCTGGGCTCGCCGGCCTTTTCCGTGGGCACCGTGAGCAGGCCCGCGGGCTTGTAGACGAAGAGCAGGTGGGTGTCTTCCCACAGGTTCTCGAAGGGGCCGGCCTGGAGCTTGCGCGCCGGGGGCATCACCTCGTAGGTCTGCTCGGGATCGAAGGCCACCTTCACGGTGTCGCCGGCCTTGAGGCGATGGCCGTGCTTGTCGACGGACTCGCCGTTGACGGTCACACAGTGGCAGTCGATGAAGCCCTTGGCCTGCCGGTGGCTGATGACCATGATCCGGTGCAGCTCCGAGGCCAGTGCCGAGCCTTCGTGTTCCGCCTGCCACTCCCGTTCGATGCGTGCCATGGCGCCGCCCTCCGTCATCGCCCCGCGTCCTGATCAACGCCAAGCGGACATCCAGCAGACCATGCGGAAGGCGATTCTCCAAAGCTTCTTTTGCACTCATCGACTCCTGCGACCCGGTCGATGAGGACTCGAGGGGCGAGGTCCGCCCGGACCTTCGGGGGGCGCAAATGCAGGTTCTCAGGCAGTTCGCACTGACGTGTGTAGTCCTGCTCGGCGCCTGCGGCGGTGGGGGCCACAGCAACGGCAACACCAACCCGGGCCAGCCGCCGCCCACCGACACCGTGACGGGCACCGTGCGCTACAACGGCACACCGGTGGCGGGGGCTCGGGTGCTCCTGTTCAGCACCAACTGGAATGTCTTCCAGCAGACGGCGATCACCGACGCCACCGGCACCTACAGCTTCTCCGGGCTCAGCACCATGGGCAATGTCCCGGCGGACTGGCTCATCTGGACCATGAAACCGGGCCTCGGATTCTATCCCTCGGTGGGCAGCGGCGCAGCGGTGATGCGATGCGGGCAGAACGAGTTTCTGCAGGGCTACAACACCGGCGGGGTGGGCCTGGATGTCACGGCCATCCACTTCATCTCCCAACCCAACGCGTCCCTGGCCGGGGCCGACTTCAACGCCTTCGACCAGGGCAACGCGCCAGTCACCCTCGCCAGGACGGGCCAGGTGGCCAGCTATGCCGTAGGCGACGACGGCGACCTGCACCCGGGTCTCGCCTGGCCGGCGAGCCGGTTCACGGACAACCAGGACGGCACCGTCACCGACCACCTCACCGGGCTGATCTGGCTGAAGAGCGCCGCCACCTTCAGTCCCACCACCTTCCCCCTGGCCCTTGCCGAGGTCCACCAGCTGGCCAGCGGCGCCAGCGGCCTGACCGACGGATCCAAGGCCGGGGACTGGCGGCTGCCCAACCTTCACGAGCTGGAGAGCCTGGTGGATGTTTCGGCCAGCAATCCCGCCCTCCCGGCGGGCCACCCCTTCACGAACGTCTCCGGCGGCGTCTACTGGTCTTCCACGGGCTATACCGGCATCACCTGGGGGAACGTGACCGCCTGGGCCATCCGCCTCAGCGACGGCCGCTACATCAATGACGGCCTCACCAATGTCGAGGCCACCAGCACCAACGGCGTCTGGGCCGTGAAGGGCGCCGGCGGCGGAACGATCAAACTGCAGGCCACCGGGCTCTGGTCCACCTACGCCGCCGGCGATGACGGGCAGGTCCAGAGCGGGATCCACCTCACCTACCCGCGCTGGGTCGACAACGGCAATGGAACGACCACGGACACCCTCACGGGCCTGATCTGGATGCAGCAGGCTGACGCCATCAACCTGCCCTGGGCGGAGGCCCTCGCCGCGGTCCGGGCCCTGCACAGCGGGCAGTACGGGCTCAACGACGGGTCCACGGCGGGCAGCTGGCGGATGCCCACCCGGAACGAGATGCAGAGCCTGGCCGACCGGCAGCAGCCCAATCACGCCGACTACTTCAACAACACCTTCAATTTTGCCGCTCCCTACACCGCCACCCTCGGCACGCTGTACCAGGCGGCACCCTTCACGGGCTTCGCGACCTACCAGTACTACTGGACCTCCACCACGGACGCGGCGGATCCGACCAGGGCCTGGACGGTCTTCAGCTGCGATTTCGGGGTGTACGACACCCTGAAGACAGACAGCGGGTACACCCTGGCCGTTCGGTAACCAAGCGGCCAGGGACCCGCCTTGAGGACTACTTCTGAGCGGCCTTGGTGAAGTCGCCGGCCTTGACCACCACCAGCCTGGCGGGGTCGAGGTACCTCCGCAGCGCGGCGTTGACCGCACCTAGCCCGAGGGCCCTGACCTTGGCTTCCAGGTCAGCCTGGAAGCGCACGGATCGACCCAGGTACAGGGAGCTGTTCAGCCAGCCAGCGATCTCCCGGTCTTCCTGGCGCTGGGCCTCCTCGCCCTGGAGCCAGGTCTTCCGGGCGAAGTCCAGCTCCTCCTGGGTGAAGCCCTCCTTCAGGGCCCTCTGGAACTCCTCCTGGAAGGCGGCCTCCAGTTTGGCCCCGTTCTGGGGGGCGTAGATGGCATAGGCCTGCCAGGAGGTGACGGGGTCCTGGCTGCTGGTGTTCAGGAAGGATCCGGCGCCGTAGCTGAAACCCTCCTTCTGGCGCAGCCGGTCGGCGATGCGGTTCTTGAGGGCGCCGCCGCCGAGGATCTGGTTCGCCATGAGGAAGGCGGGGTAGTCCGCGTCGGTGTCCTGCATGGCCCAGCGCTCTCCCGCCAGGAAGAAGGCCATCTGCTTGTCCGGGGTCTGGATGACCTTGATCTGGCCGGCCACCTCCTTCAGCCGCGCGGGGATGCGCTCGTAGGCGGCCGGGGACTTCCAGTCACCGAACAGGTCAACCACCAGGGCCTGGAGCTCCTTGGCGTCGAAGTCGCCGGAGGCGGCAAAGGTGGCGTGATCCGCGCCGTAGAAGGCCGCGTGGAAGGCCTTCAGGTCCTCGACCCTGGCCGCCCTCAGGTCGCCAACCCGGGTGTCGACGGAGCGGTAGGCCGAGGGATGCCCCGCGGGGAACGCATCGAAGGTGCGGCCCATGAAGTCCATGACCAGGGCCTGGGGTTCCTGGCGCTGGGATTCGATGCCCGTGATCTGCTGCTTCACGAGGGTGTCGAGCTCGGCCGCCGGAAAGGCCGGTTCGCGCAGCACCTCGGCCACCAGCCTCAGGGCTGCGGGGAGATGCTCCCGGGGGACCGTGATCGTGGCACTGGCCGAAGTGGCGCCCCCGTTGACCATCACTTCGGCCTTCAGTTTGTCGAAGGCATCCGCGAGTTCCTGGCGGGTGTGCTTGAGGGTGCCCCGCAGGAGCATGGCGCCTGCGAGGCCGGGGATGGCCCCCTTATCCTGCAGGGTTGCCGCCTGCCCGAAGTGGAGGGTGAGCTGCACCGAAGCCATGCCGCCCTTGGTCCTCCTCGAGAGCAGGGCTCCCTTCAGTCCGTCGGGGGCTGTGAAGCGCAGGGTGCGCTCGTCCACATGGGCGGGACTGGCGTCAAAGGCCTCCCCCTGGCTGATGGTCTGCTTGCCAACGTAGGATCTGGCGTCGGCTGCGACGTCGGGCACGGCAGGCACGAGGGTGCGGTCCGGCTTCTCCGTGGGGAGGTAGCAGGCGAGGGTGCGGTTGCTGGGCTTGAAATAGGCTTCGGCAGCCGCCTGCACCTGGGCGAGGGTCGCCGCCATGGTGCGGTCCCGATCCAGGAACCATTCGCGCCAGTCGCCCGTGGCCATGGCTTCGGAGAGGCTGATGGCCATGCTCTTGGTGTCGGCCAGGGCCTGATCGACCCCCTTCTGGGCCTGGACCTTCGCCCGGTCCAGTTCCGCTTGCGTCAGGGGGTGCTCCCTCAGCCCCTCCAGTACCGGGAGGAGCGCATCCTTGGCCCGCTCCACCTGGCCATCCTTCGCCAGCACCGCGCCGAACATCTGGAGACCCGGGTCGTAGGTGCTGTAGGAGTCCTGGAAGACCTCCGCCGCGAGCTTGGTTTCCACGAGGGCCTTGTAGAGTCGCCCGCTGGGCACGTCCGCCAGGATCGAGGCCGCCAGGTCCGTGGCGCTGCGGTCAGGATGCGCGCCGGGGGCGATGTGGTAGCCGACCATCACGAGGGGGACGCCGCCCACCCGGCGCACGGTGACCTCGCGCTCGCCATCCTGGGTGGGCTCCACGGTGTAGGTGGGCTCCAGGATGCGGGTCGGCTTGGGGATGCGGCCGAAGGTGGCGTTGATGTGCGCCAGGGTCCTGGGCGCGTCGAACTTGCCCGCCACCACCAGCACGGCGTTGTCCGGCTGGTAGTACTTCTGGTAGAAGGCCCGGAGGTGGTCGACGTTCACATGTTCGATGTCGCTGCGGGCGCCGATGGTGGGCTTGCCGTAGTTGTGCCAGTCGAAGGCCACGGCCTGCAGGCGTTCCATGGTCACCCGGAAGGGGCTGTTCTCGCCGGATTCGAACTCGTTGCGCACGACGGTCATCTCGCCGCCCTTGCCGTCCTTGCCCCACAGGGTCTGGGCCGTGAAGGTGCAGTGCAGCATCCGGTCCGCTTCCAGTTCCAGGGCCTTCTTCAGGTTCTCCGGAGAGGATGGGAACGTGATGTGGTAGTTCGTGCGGTCGAAGCTCGTGGTGCCGTTGAAGTCCCCGCCCAGCTCGTTGAGGATCTTCACCGTGTCCGGCCGGGCCTTGGTGCCCTTGAAGAGCATGTGTTCCAGCAGGTGGGCCATGCCCGTCTCGCCGTAGTGTTCCATGCGGCTGCCCACCAGGTAGGTGATGTTGGTGGTGACCGTGGGCTTGCTGGCATCGGGATAGAGCAGTACCCGGAGGCCATTGGCCAGGCGGTATTCGGTGATGCCCTCGACCGAGGCCACCTTCAGGGGGGCGGGCAGGGCCGTTGCATTGGCCACCTTCGCCCTGGCAGGGGAGGTGGGGGCTTCGCCCGCCACTCCCCCCAGGGCCAGGAGTGCACAGAGGGGCAGCAGGAAGCGACGGGTCAAGGACATGGTGTCTCCAAATTCTGAGCGGTTCCCCTTGGGGGAGGTCCGAAAAGCGCCAATCAGGCTGATCATGGCTCCGACAGAAGAGTTATGAGGCGGACCTGCCATTCGTTTCGAAGATCTTCCAGGCGGAGCCCCTTGCCCCGGTTGGGTGCCCCCTGCAGCAGCCCCTGGGCGCTGGGATGGGGCAGCGTATGGAGCAGGATGGGAGGGGGGGGCGCCAGCCGGCCAAGCACCCAGGCGGCCCGCTTGCCAAAGGCGATGACGCGCAGGGGCGAAGTCCGGTCCAGCGCCGCCTGCGCGAGTTCTGCGGACAGCCGCACCAGGTTGGCGGGGGCCAGCAGGTCCCGGTTGGAGGGGGCGTGGAAGTGGTCCCCGTCCTTCGTGGGGCAGGCAGGGTAGGCGTTGCTGAGGGCCGTCCCGGACAGGATCGGCCGGAGGCCGAGGGTCTTGAACCGAGCGCCATTCCAGTCCGCCCAGGCGGCCTCGGGGACCAGGGCCCGACCGGTGGCGGCCAGGGCGCGGTAGACCGTGATGCCCGCCCCGTCACCCCAGAAGGGAATTTCCGACTGGTCCGCCCCCCGGGGACCCGGGGCCTCGCCGAAGAGCATCACGGACACGGGACCCGAGTCCGGGAACAGGGCGGGGACGGGTCGGCCGTGGATGCGGGGCATGCCCCCAGCCTGCGGGGGAAGGAAGCCCCTTGTCCAGGGGGTGGCCTCAGGTCAGTTTGAAGGGGCAGGGAACAGCAGAGGGGGGATCCCATGACCGACTTCGTTCTCGTCCACGGTGCCTGGCACGGTGCCTGGTGCTGGCGCCGGGTGCTGCCCGCCCTCTGGCAGCGGGGCCATCGGGCCTTCACCGTGAGCCTCACGGGCGTGGGCGAGCGGGCCCACCTGCGATCGCCCGCCATCACCCTCGACACCCACATCGAGGACGTGGTGTCCGTGCTGGTGGCGGAGGAACTGGAGCACTGCGTCCTGGTGGGCCACAGCTACGCGGGGATGGTGATCACCGGGGCCGCGGCCCGGGAGCCGCGGCGCATCGGAAGGCTGGTCTACCTGGACGCGGTCGTGCCCCGTCCCGGCGAGGCCTGGTCTTCGGGTCATCCGGAAGCCACCAAAGTGGAACGCCGGCGCCTCATCGGCGAACTGGGCCTGCTGCCCCCGCCGGACCCGGCCATCTTCGGGCTGGAGGGGGCCGACCGGGACTGGGTGGCCCGGCGTCTCAACCCCCAGCCCGGAGGGGTCTACGACGCGCCCCTCGCCTTCGACGAGGCCGCCTGGCGCGCCCTGCCGCGGACCTTCATCGACTGCCACGCGCCCGCCCTGGCCTCCATGGCCGCCATGCGGGAGCGGGTGCGGGCCCAGCCTGACTGGACCCTCCTGGAGATCCCCACGGGCCACGACGCCATGATCAGCGCGCCCGAGAAGCTGGTGGAGGCGCTCCTCGCCCAGGCCTGAATCAGCCCTCGGGCTGCCCCTCCTTCATGAGGGCCGACAGGGCCTTGAACTGGGGGTGGTTCTTGTCCCGGGCCCACTCGAAGGCCACGGACTCATGGTTGGTGAGCGTGGCGCCGGCGGCGGCCATGCGGTCCAGGGCGTGGCGGCGGTACTCCTCGCCCCGGCCGCTGACCGCGTCCCAGCAGAGGTGGACCCCGTGCCCCGAGGCCAGCAGTTCCAGCACGGTCTGCATGACGCAGACATGGGCCTCGATGCCCGCCACTACGATCTGCCGTTTCTGGGTGGGCAGGCCTGGCCGGGCTTTGTGGAGCAGGGCTTCGAAGCCCGAATCGCCGCAGCAGCCGAAGGCGGTCTTCTCCAGGAAGAAGGTCGGCGTGGAGAGGCCGTCGAAGGTGGCGCGGATGCTCTCCTCCGTGGGGCCGAGGCCCTTGGGGTACTGCTCCGTCAGCACCACCGGCACCGCAAAGAGGTCCGCCAGCCGCATCAGGCGCCGGGTGGCCTCCAGCACCATGCCGGGGCGGTGCACCATCTGCACGAGCTTGCCCTGGAAGTCGATGACCACCAGGATGCTGCGGTTGGAATCGAGGAGGGGCATGGGAGACTCCCGGGACGCTTAAAGCATAGCCTGTAGGGTATCGGCGGCTGACCGGAGGGCTCGGAGGTGCTTCCCGAGGCCTACCAGATCCTGACGCGCTCGGCGGGGGGCAGGTACAGGGCCTGGCCGGGTTTCACCTGGAAGGCCGGGTACCAGGCGTCGAGGTTGCGGACCGTGGCGGGCCGATAGGCGGCGGGGGCATGGCCGTCCGTGAGGATCTGCCGGCGGAGCAGGGGCTCGCGGGACTTCTCCCGCCAGCTCTGGGCGTAGCTGATGAAGAACTGCTGGTCGCCGGTGAAACCCTGCACCACCGGGGCCGGCCGGCCCTGGAGGGACAGGCGGTAGGCGTCATAGGCGGCTGCCAGGCCGGCCACGTCGGCGATGTTCTCGCCGAGCGTCTGCCGGCCGTTGAGATGCAGGCCCGGAAGCGGCTCATAGGCGTCGTACTGTTTCACCAGCTGGGTGGCGGAGGCTTCGAAATGTTTCAGGTCCTCCGGGGTCCACCAGTTGTTGAGCTTGCCGCTGGCATCGAAGAGCGATCCCGAGTCGTCGAAGCTGTGGCTGATCTCGTGGCCGATCACGGCCCCGATGGCCCCGTAGTCCATGACCATGGGCCGCTTCGGATCGAAGTAGGGGGGCTGCAGGATGGCCGCCGGGAAGTTGAGGGCGTTCATGACGGGCAGGTTCACGGCGTTCACGGTCTGGGGCGTCATCACCCATTCCGAGCGGTCGATGGGTTGGCCGAGCTTCTTCAGGTTCCGGGCGTATTCGAAGCGCTCGGCGCGCTCGGCATTGCCGAAGGCATCGCCCGCCACGATCCTTAGGCCCCGGTAGTCCCGCCAGCGGTCCGGATAGCCCACGCCCACCTTGAGGGTGTTGAGCTTGGCCAGGGCCTTGGCCTTGGTCCCGGGCGACATCCAGTCCAGGCGCTCGATGCGCGTGCGGAAGGCGTCGAGGAGGTGGGCCACCATCGCCTGGGCCCGGGCCTTCTCGGCCGCGGGGAAGTGGCGCGCGACATAGGCCCTGCCCACCACCTCGCCGAGGGCTTGGTTGGTCTGGTCCACGCCGTACTGCCAGCGCTCCCGGGGCTTCGAGGCGCCGCTCAGCACCCTGCCGTAGAAGGAGAAGGACTGGTCCCGCACGGCCCTGGGGAGCACCCCGGCCCGGTGCTGGATGGCATGGAAGGCCAGGTAGTCCTTCCAGGTCTGGAGCGGAACCTCCGCGGTCAAGGCCGAGAGGCCCGTGAAGGCCGCGGGCTGCCACACCACGAAGACTCCGGGCTGCTTCAGTCCCGCCGCGGCGAAGAAGGCCTCCCAGTCGAGCCCCGGGGCCTTGGTGCCGAAGTCGGCGCGGGTCCAGTGGTTGTTGCCCTTGAGGACATCGCCTGACTCCTCGCGGCCGGCATGGGCCCGGGCCATGCGGGTCTCGAGGTCCAGCACGCCCGCGGCGCGGGTGGCCGCGTCGGGAAGACCCGCGAGCCTGAGCATGGCCGCCACGTGGGCCAGATACTGGGCCCGCACCGCGGCCATGCTCTCCGAGGGATCCAGGTAGTAGCTGCGCTCGGGCAGTCCGAGGCCCCCCTGCAGCAGGAAGGGGGCGTAGCGGCTGGGCTCATCCAGATCCTGCGCCACCCACAGGCCGAAGAGGTTCGCGGTGTAGAGGTTGGTGGCGTTCAGCACGTCCACGTCGGCCCGCAGGGTGGTCCCGAGGTACTGGGCCAGGGCCCGGCGGTCCGAAATGGCTTCGATGGCCTGCAGGGTGGGATTCAGGGGGCGCAGTGCCCGGGCTTCAATGGCCTTTTCATCAACAAAGCTGGTGTAGCAGTCGCCGATCTTGCGGAGGTCCGAACCCTCGGGAGCCCGGGAGGCCGCGGCTGCCTGGATGAGGGCGGCCGTCCGTCGGTCCGTGAGGTCGGCCACCTGGTGGCCCACCCCGTAGGAGCCGCGGTCCGCCGGGATCTCGGTCCGCCGGAGCCAGGCCCCGTTCGCATAGGCGAAGAAATCGTTGCCGGGGGCCACCGAGCGGTCCATCCCCGCGAGGTCCAGGCCTGCCGAAAGCGGCGCCGGGAGGCCGACCCTGGGGGCGGCCGCCGCCAGGGCGGGAAGGATCAGACAAAGGGCCAGGGGAGACCGGACTCGGCGCATGAGAACCTCGGAGCCCTCCAGGGTGGACCAGCCGGCCCGTTCCGGGAAGGCGGAAGCTCAGAGCAGGGGGTCCGGCGCTCCCGCCGCCCCCGATTCAGTCCGGCCCGAGAAGGACCCAGGCAGGGAGGCAGGGATCAGAGCCGCAGGGAGGTTTCCGCCACCACCGGGTTCTTTTCCCGCATCTGATCGAAGAGCATCAGATACCAGCCGAAGGCCGCGAGCAGGGCGCTCCGCGGGTGGGTGGAGGCGGCCGGCGCCAGATCCACCTGGCACTGATCCAGTTCGGCTGAGGACCTGGGCTCCCATCCGGCGGAAGCACGAAGGTGGACCAGGGTCCTGCCGTCGGGATCCAGGAAGGCTCCGCCGAACTCCCCCCTGTGGAGCCACTTCCAGTCGAAGGTGGCCCCGTCGAGGAATTCCAGTTGCCCGTGCCGCAGGGCGTGGGGGTGGAAGGTGGCCACGTTGGTCGTGCCCCCCGCCTCCCGCAGGGTCACGGCCGGGGCCAGGACGCCCAAGTGCTTCAGGGTCCAGAGCCCCTCGGCGGTCCGGACACGGGCCAGGGTGTGTTCATCGTCCAGAAAGGCCAAGGTGGCGAAGACCCCACCGGCTCCGAGCAGCTCGAAGTCGGGGGGGGTGGCCCCGCAGCGGCGCCACGTCAACGAGGCTGCCGGGTGTTCAACGAGGGATTTCATGGCATTCCCCTTTCTCGCGGGGATGCGTCCGCGCAGGGAAATGTACGCCCCAAGGAGCCGTCGCGTCAGGCGCGTGGGGTCGAAATAATCACACCTGGACCACGCCGCCATCGAGATTGAGACACTGGCCTACTTGCATCGTGTTCGCCGGGTCCAGCAGCCAGGCGACGCCGTGGGCGATCTCCTCGGGCTGGAAGAACCGTTTCACGGGCACCGCCGCTTCGGCCCGGGCCCGGAATTGGGCCTCGGTCTGACCCGTGGCGGCGGCGATCTGCCCGATGCCGGTCTTTGCCATGTCGGTGTCCACCCAGCCCGGCGCCACGGCATTCACCACGATGCCGCGGTCGATCAGTTCCAGGGCCAGGGCCTTGGCGAGGCCCAGCAGGCCGTGCTTGGCCGCACAGTATGCTCCGTAGCCCGGCACGCCGAACCGGCCCAGCACGCTGGAAACCAGCACGATGCGGCCGCCGGAAGTCATCCGCGGGAGAAAGGCCCGCACGGTGTTCCAGGGCCCCGTGAGGTCGGCGGCCAGGATTTCATCGAAGAAGGCATCCGAGGCGCCATCCACTGGCGTCATGCCGGAGATGCCCGCGGCGGCCACCAGTCCGTCCAGGGGCCCCAGGACCCGGGCCACCTCCGCCAACCGGGTGCGCTCGGTCACATTGGCCACGAAGACATCGGCGGTGCCTCCATGCTCGCGGACGGCTGTGGCGGTATCTGCCAGGGCCCCGGCATCCCGGCCCAGGAGGACCAGATGGGCCGCCTCGGCCCGGGCCAAGTGCAGCGCACAGGCCCGGCCGATGCCACGGGATCCGCCGGTGATGAGAATGCGTCGGGTCATGGGAGCCTTCCTCCCCAAGAGGGTCGCAGGTGGCGCGGGTCGCCGGGAGGCCTATCTTTTAGATTCCACAGGAGAAAGATGATGATTCGCGAACTACAGGGGGAGCGGCGCCAGACCTCAGAGGCCCGGGAAGCCGACACCCGGGGGGGCCTCTGGTCGCTGCCGGACGGCCGGCGGCTGCCCAATCTGCTGGCCGCCAGCCCCCTGGTGGTGGGGGATCCGGCCCATCCGGCCCGCCTCCTGCCCTCGGACCTGGAGGATCCCCAGGAGTTCCACCTGCGCCTCACCGCCTGGCTGCTTCGTCAGGGCTGAAGCCGGAGGCCGAGTCCCGCCGAACCGTCGGAGGGGTCCCGGCAGTCCACGCAGCGGTCGTGGAGGCGGGGTATCAATTCCCCCAGCCTGGATTCGGGTACCAGGAAGGCGATGGAGACCGTGCTGCTGCCCGTGAGCAGGCCTCCCACGGGCTCGTGGCCCAGGGCGGCGAGGTGGCGCAGGGCCGCCACGGGGTCGGCCCGCAACCCCTCGCCCACCAGGGCGACCACGGCCCATCCCGCTTCGCAGATGACCCCCGAGGCGGCCAGGGTGCCCAGCACCTCCGCCGCCGGGTGGGTCTCGGGCCGGACCGCCAGCAGGGTCCCCGCCGGGCTGGCGATCAGTCCGAAGCGCAGGGCCCCGGCCTCCTCCAGGCTCCGGGCGGCCTCCATGGGCGGTTCGAGCCCGGCCGAGGCGGGGAAGCGCAGCAGGTAGATGCCCTCCTTGTAGGCCACGGAGGTGACGGTGCCGGCTGCTCGGGTGGGGGGGACCGGCAGGATCTCCGTCCGGGAGGCGCCAGGTCGCAGCGTATTGGCCACCACGAGCCGGAAGCCCGCCCGCCCTCCCGGGGCGAGGGAGTCGGCGTGCAGCACCTTGGCGCCGAAGGCACTGAGGGCCTCCGCTTCGCTGAGGCTCATCTGGGGAATGGGCCGGGCCCCGCGAACCAGGCTCGGATCCGCCGTGAGCACCCCGTCCACGTCCGTCCAGATCTGCACCTCCTCCGCATTCAGGGCTTCCCCCAGCAGGGTGGCGGTGGTGTCCGAGCCCCCCCGGCCCAGGGTGGTGGTGACGCCGTCCGGGGTGGATCCCAGGAAGCCCTGGGTCACCCAGAGGGGGCCCTTGGCAAGGGCCGCAAGCCAGGGGGCCGCCGCATGGCGGATGGCGCCCAGCTGGGGCCGGGCCTTGCCGAAGCGGGAGTCGGTCTTCATGACGTCGCGCACTTCGTGGAATTCACCACCGAAGCACCGGGCCGCCAGGTGGGCCGAGAGGGTTTCGCCGATCGCCAGGGCGCCGTCCCGGCCCCGGGGCGTGGACTCCCCCAGCATGGCCATGCCCGTGAGGACCTGTTCGAGCCGCCCGAAGAGGGGCTCCCATTCAGGCCGCACCTCCTGGAGATGTCCCAGCTCCGCGGCCAGGTCCTGGTGCCGGGACCGGATGGCCTCAAGCACCGCCTGGGCCGAGGCGAGGTCCCCCTGGCCCGCGGCCGTGCAGGCCCCGAGGATGCTGTCCGTGGTCCCTCGCAGGGCCGAGACGACCACCAGGCCCCCTGCCGGCAGCTCGGTCCGGACGATGGCGGCGGCGCGCCGGAGCGCCTCCGCGTCGCCGATGGAACTGCCCCCGAACTTGAGGACCTTCAGGCTCATCTCGGCGCTCCTTCCGGCGGGATGGGGACGAACTCGTAGGGCGTCTCCTGGTAGACGAAGTAGTTCAGCCAGTTGGCGAAGAGGAGGTTGGCATGGCTGCGCCAGCGGACCTGGGGATCCCGGGCGGGGTCGTCCCCCGGGAAGTAGTTCTGGGGTATGCCGATGGGCAGCCCCTTCCCGATGTCCCGGGTGTACTCGCCCTGGAGGGTGCAGGGGTCGTATTCGGAATGACCCGTCACGAAGACCTGCCGGTGGTCCGCGGACTGGGCCATGTAGACGCCGGCCTCCTCCGACTCGGCCAGGAGCATGAGCCGCGGATCCGCCAGGATGTCATCCCGGCGGTTCTCCGTATACCGCGAGTGGGGGGCATAGAACACGTCATCGAAGCCCTGGACGATCCGCTCATGGCGCGTATTCAGGCGATGGGGGAAGACGCCGAACATCTTCTTCGACAGGGGGTACTTGGGGATGCCGTAGTAGTGGAAGAGGGCGGCCTGGGCCCCCCAGCAGATGAAGAGGCTGGAGAAGACGTTCGTGCGGGCCCAGTCCAGCAGTTCCGCCAACTCGGGCCAGTAGTCCACCGCCTCGAAGGGCAGCGTCTCCACCGGCGCGCCCGTGACGATGAGGCCGTCGAAGGACTGGTCGCGGACTTCCGCGAAGGACACGTAGTGCTCCAGCAGGTGCTCCGCGGAGGTGTTCTTGGCGCTGTGCGAGGCGGTGTGGAGCAGCGTGACCTCCACCTGCAGGGGCGTGTTCCCGAGCAGGCGCAGGAGCTGGGTCTCCGTGGCCACCTTGGTGGGCATGAGGTTCAGGATCGCGATGCGGAGCGGGCGGATGTCCTGGTGGAGGGCGCGGCGTTCCTCCATGAGGAACACGTTCTCGGCCTCGAGGATGCTGCGGGCGGGCAGGGTGTCGGGAATCTTGACGGGCATGGGGGTCAGGCTTTCGAAAGCGCGGCTTCGAGATCCTCGATCAGGTCCTCGATGTGCTCGAGGCCCACGGAGAGGCGGATTAGGTCGTCGGTGACGCCCGTGGCCTCGCGCTCGGCGGAGGACAGCTGCGCGTGGGTGGTGCTGGTGGGGTGGATGATGAGGCTCTTGGCGTCGCCCACGTTGGCCAGCCTGGAGAAAAGATTGACACCGTCGATGACGGCCTTCCCCGCGGCCAGGCCGCCCTTCACGCCGAAGGTGAGGATGCCGCCGAAGCCCGCGCCCCTTCGGAAGTGGCGGGCCGCCGTGCCGTGGTTCGGGCTGCCCGGCAGGCCGGGATAGTTCACCCAGGCCACCTTGGGGTGCCGCTCGAGCCACTGGGCCAGGGCCAGGGCGTTCTCGCCATGGCGCTCCATGCGCAGGTGCAGGGTCTCGATGCCCTGCAGGATGAGGAAGGCGTTGAAGGGGCTGAGGGCGGCGCCGGTGTCCCGCAGTCCCTCGATGCGGGCCTTCGTGATGAAGGCCGCAGGGCCCGCGAGGTCCGCCAGCACCGCGCCGTGGTAGGCGGCGAAAGGCTCCGTGAACTCGGGGAACTTCCCGCTCTTCCAGTCGAACTTGCCGCCGTCCACGATGACTCCCGCCACGGAGGTGCCGTGGCCGCCCAGGAACTTGGTGGCGCTGTGGACCACGATGTCCGCGCCGTGCGCGATGGGGTTCAGCAGGTAGGGGCTGGGCAGGGTGTTGTCCACGATGAGCGGAATCCGGGCCTCGTGGGCGATGGCGGCGATGAGGGCGAATTCCGGCACGTCCAGCTTGGGGTTGCCCAGGGCCTCGAGGTAGATGGCGCGGGTGGCCGGCGTGATGGCCGCACGGAAGGCCTCGGGGGTCTTGGAGTCGACGAAGGTGGTGGTGATGCCCGTGCGGGGCAGGGTGTGGTGCAGCAGGTTGTAGGTGCCGCCGTAGAGGTTGTTGCCCGCCACCACGTGATCTCCGCTCCGCAGCAGGGTGGTCAGCGTCAGGGTGATGGCCGCCTGGCCCGAGGCCACAGCCAGCCCCGCGATGCCGCCCTCCAGCTGGGCCACACGGGTCTCCAGCACGGCGGTCGTGGGGTTCATGATCCGGGTGTAGATGTTCCCGGGCACCTCCAGGTTGAAGAGCTTGGCGCCGTGCTCGGTGGAGTCGAACACGTAGCTCGTGGTCTGGTAGATGGGGACGGCCCGGCTCTTGGTGTCCGAATCCGGGCTGTGGCCGCCGTGGAGGGCGAGGGTTTCGAAGCGGGGGGTGGTGGCGCTCACGGCGTCTCCTGTGTGAAGGGTTGAAAAGGCCGAGGCCTTGTCGTCCAAGCAAGTCCAGGAAAAGAAAAAACGACGAAGGGGCCCGATCGCTCGGGCCCCTTCGTCGCTGTCGTCAGTTCGACACAGCTCGACATCTCTCCGCAGTTCGCGGCAGGAATTGGCACCTTGCTTTCGCAGGTTGCCAAGGTTTCACAGGGCCCGTCCCTCCACCTTTCTGGATAACTCGCTATGGAACTGGCAAGGATCTCGTGGGAAAACGACCCCGCAGGGCCTGAGGAAGAAAGGTAGCGCCCCGGAACCCGGATTTCAACCCCTGTTGTGAAAGGAATCGCAAATACCTGGTTCCAGGGGCTGCGACTCGTGACCCGGAGAAAGACCCCGCCTGGGGGTGTGGCACACTGGCCGGAATCCACGGGGACCCACGACGATGAACGACACGACCTCCCGCCCGCGCCTCACCAGCATCGACTGGCTCCGCGGCCTGGTCATG
This sequence comes from uncultured Holophagaceae bacterium, assembly GCA_903839205.1. Lineage (GTDB taxonomy): Bacteria > Acidobacteriota > Holophagae > Holophagales > Holophagaceae > Geothrix. The sequence goes on from CAIMBM010000265.1 coordinate 20,052, forward strand.
GTGCTCATGCTCATCGACCACACACGGGATTTCGTGCATGCCGAGTCCTTCTGGCATTCCCCGACGAACCTGGCCGTCATCAGCTCGGCGACCTTCCTAACGCGCTGGATCACGCACTTCTGCGCCCCGGTCTTCGTCTTCCTCGCCGGACTGAGTGTGTCCCTGCAGCTGCAGGCCGGGCATCCCATGGCATCCGTGCGGCGCCTGCTCTTCACCCGGGGGCTCTGGCTGGTGCTGGTGGAGTTCACCCTGGTGCATCTGGGCTGGAATTTCTCCTGGAAGCCCTGGCTGAGCCTGGGCATCGCGCAGGTCATCTGGGCCATCGGGCTCAGCATGGTCCTCATGTCGGGGGTGCTCCACCTGCCCTGGCGGTGGATCCTCGGACTCGGCCTCGTCCTCGTTCTCGGGCACAACCTGCTGGACCTCGTCACGGCCCCCGCCTGGGCCGGAGCGGGCCATCCACTTCCGGGTTGGTGGAGCGGCCTCTGGACCATCCTCCACCAGCCAGGACTGGTCGCCCCCTTCGGGGCCTCGGGGCCCGAACTGCGCATCGTCTATCCGCTGATCCCCTGGCCGGGTGTGATGATGCTGGGCTACTGCCTGGGCCGGGCCTACGGCCTTCCTGCGGGAAGGCGGAAGCGGATCCTCTCCTGGCTCGGCCTGTCCTGCCTTGTGGTTTTCGTGCTGCTGAGGGCCGGGAACCTGTACGGGGATGCCCGTCCCTGGAGCCTCCAGACCACGGGCTTCCGGACGGCGCTCTCCTTCCTGAACACCACCAAGTACCCACCCAGCCTGCTCTACCTGCTCATGACCCTCGGCCCGGGACTGCTGCTCCTCGCCTGGCGGGAGGGGCGGACGGATTCACGGCTGGACCAGGCCCTCGTGACCCTGGGCCGGGTGCCCCTCTTCTTCTACCTGCTCCAGTGGCCCACGGCCCACCTCATGGGCGTCCTTTTCGCCGCGCTCGGCGGTAGGGACTGGCACTTCGTCCTGCAGTTCCGGGGTGCCGAGCCCTCCGTGTTCGGCTTCCGCCTCTGGGCGGTGTACCTGGCCTGGGCCCTGGGGCTGGTCCTCCTCTATCCGCTCTGCCGCTGGTTCGCCGGCCTGAAGCGACGGAGGCGGGACTGGTGGCTGTCCTACCTCTAGGGACGGGACCGGTGCCGCGCCACTGTGGCGCGAAACTGCGGGCGGAGGGCCCGCAGGCTCCGGTCAGACCGAGAAGTAGCGTGCCTGGGGATGCCAGGCCACCAGGGCGCTGGTGGTGTACTCGGGATCCATCTGGTGGGACTCGCTCAGGTGGACGCCGATCTCGGCACCCCGCAGCAGGTCCAGGAGGGGCCCGTTGCCCTCCAGATCGGGGCAGGCCGGGTAGCCGTAGGAGTAGCGGGAGCCCTGGTAGCCCTGGGCGAAGAGCGCGCGGCCCGGCAGGTCCTTGCCATGGATGCCCAGCTCCCGGCGGATGCGGGCGTGGAGGCGCTCCGCGTAGGCCTCCGTGAGCTCCGTCGCGAGGCCGTGGAAGGCGAAGTAGTCGGCGTAGCCATCCGCGCGGTAGAGCCTGGCGGCATGATCGGCCGCGGCCTGGCCGAGGGTGACCAGCTGCAGGGCCAGGACGTCCGTCTGATCGGCGCGGAAGTAGTCCGTGATGCACAGGCGGCGGCCGCCCGCCTGACGCGGGAAGGTGAGCCAGGCCAGGGTGCGATCGGGATCCAGGGGGTCGCACACGCGCAGGGCATCACCCTCGGCGCGCACGGGGAAGTAGCCATAGCGGGCCCTGGGCTGGAAGAGGGGATCGGCGGCCAGGCGCTCGCGCCACCGGTCCAGCTGGGGCTCGGCCTTCTCCCGCAGCACGGACGCGAAGGCCTCATCGCCGAGGCTCCCCTGGCTGAAGCCCCAGCGGTTGCGCAGGAGGGCGAAGGCGTCCAGGTGCTCGAAGAGATCCACCGGCCTGTCCACCAGCTCGCGCACGCCCCAGAAGGGCGGGGTGGGCGGGGGCATCTCGTGGCGAACCCAGCTGCTCTGGCCCTGCGCAGTCAGCGGGACGGAAGTCGTACCGCGGTGAAGCACCTTGATTTCGCCGGCCGCGGATGCGGCTGGCGTCGGGCTCGGAACAGCGGCCTCGCCCGAAACCAGCGCTTGCATGTGCCTAAGTCCCTCGAAGGCGTCTTCGGCGTAGAAGACGGAACCCGAGTAGGTCCGCCGACAGTCCCCTTCCACGTAGTCCCGGGTGAGGGCCGCGCCCCCGAGGATGACGGGCACCTTGAGGCCCAGCTCCTCCATGAAGTGCAGGTTCTCCTTCATGATCACCGTGGACTTCACCAGCAGGCCCGAGAGGCCGATGGCCTCGGCGGGCCAGGCCTCCAGTTCCTTCAGGATGGCCTCTATGGGCTGCTTGATGCCCAGGTTCTTCACTTCGAAACCGTTGTTGCTGAGGATGATGTCCACCAGGTTCTTGCCGATGTCGTGGACATCGCCCTTGACCGTGGCCAGCAGGAGGCGGCCCTTCTGGTAGCTGGATTCCCGTGGCAAGTGGGGCTCGATGCGCTTGATGGCCGCCTTCATGGCCTCGGCGCTCTCCAGCACGAAGGGCAGCTGCATCTCGCCCGCGCCGAAGCGCTCGCCCACGACCTTCATGGCGCCCAGCAGCACTTCGTTGATGAGCTTCAGGGGGTCGTGGTCCCGCAGGGCCTCGTCCACGTCCGCGAGGAGGGCCTGCTTCTCGCCGTCCAGGATGCCCCGGTGGAGGCGCTCCAGCACCGGCAGGTCGGCGCGGTGCCCCTCGACCACGGCGGTCTTGCGGCTGCTGAAGCGGGCCATGAGGGCCTTGAGGGGATCGTAGTCGCCCGTGCGGCGATCGTAGATCAGGTCCTCCACGATCCGCCGGTCCTCGGGGTCGATCTTGGCCACGGGGATGACCTTCGAGGCGTTGAAGATGGCCATGTCCAGGCCGTGCTTCACCGCGTGGTAGAGCATGAGGGCGTTGAGCACATGCCGGCTGGCGGGGTTGAGGCCGAAGCTCACGTTGCTCACGCCCAGGATGGTCATCACGCCCGGCAGTTCGGCCTTGATGAGCCCCAGGGCCTCCAGCGTTTCGACTGCCGAGCCCCGGAATTCCTCGTCGCCGCTGCCCAGGGTGAAGGTCAGGGGGTCGATGATGAGGTCGCCCGGGTCCAGGCCGTACTCGCCCACGGCCAGGGCGTGGAGGCGCCTGGCCACCTCCAGCTTCTGCGCCCGGGTCTTGGCCATGCCCCGCTCGTCGATGGTGAGGGCGACCACGGCGGCGCCGTAGGTCCGGCACAGTTCCAGGATCGCCCGGGCCTTGGCGTCCCCGTCCTCGAAGTTGATGGAGTTGATGACGCACTTGCCCGGGGAGCGCTGCAGGGCCCGTTCGATGACCGGGAACTCGGTGCTGTCGATCATGAGGGGCAGGGTGATCTGGGTGACGAGGCGGCTCAGCAGCTCGTCGGCGTCCCGCACCTCGTCCCGGCCCACGTAGGCCACGCAGAGGTCCAGCAGGTGCGCGCCCTCCCGCTGCTGCTCCTTGGCCAGACTGATCATGCCGTCCCAGTCCTCCGTGGCCAGCAGGTCGCGGAATTTCTTGGAGCCGTTGGCATTCGTCCGCTCGCCCACGATGAGGGGGGCCGGTTCCTGCCGGAGGGCCACGCTCTGGTAGAGGCTGGCGGCGCCCCGTTCGAGTCTGGGTGTCCGCCGGGGCGGGTTCAGCTTCTCCACGCCCGGGGCCAGGGCCCCGATGTGGTCCGGCGTGGTGCCGCAGCAGCCGCCGAGGATGGCGAGGCCGAACTCCGAGGCGGCGTGGAGCACCTTCTGCACGAAGGCCTCCGGCGCCAGGGGGTAGACCACCTGGCCCTCCCGGTTCTCCGGCAGGCCCGCATTGGGCAGGCAGCTGATGCGGAAGGGGCTCGACTCGGAGAGCGTCTGCAGGTGCGCGTGCATCTCGTCGGGTCCCGTGCCGCAGTTGATGCCCAGCACGTCGATGCCCAGGGGCTCCAGGCTGGTCAGCACCGCGGCGATGTCCGAGCCCACCAGCAGGGTGCCCGTGGTCTCGACGGTGGCTTGAACCCAGAGGGGCACCTTGCGCCGCCTGGCGGCCATGGCCTCCCGGGCGGCCCGCACGGCCACCTTGATCTGGCCCAGGTCCTGGCAGGTCTCGATGAGGATGGCGTCGGCGCCGCCGTCCAGCAGGCCGTCCATCTGCACCCGGTAGGAGGCCAGCAGGTCGGCGTAGCTAACGTGGCCCAGGGTGATGAGCTTGGTGCCTGGGCCCACGGAGCCGATGACGAAACGGGGACGGTCGAAGCTGCGGGCCACGTCCCTGGCGATGGAGGCGGCCTGCACATTCAGGTCATAGGCCTTGGCTGACAGCTTGAACTCCCCCAGCACCAGGGGGTTGGCCCCGAAGGTGTTGGTCTCCACCGCATCGGCGCCGGCGCGGAAGTAGCTTTCGTGGATCTCCCGGATCCACTGGGGCCGCCGTTCCGTGAGCAGGTCCACGCAGCCTTCCAGCGCCGCGCCGCCGTAGTCCTCGGGGGTGGGCTTCCGCGCGAAGATCTGGGTCCCCATGCCGCCGTCCAGGAGCAGCACTTTTTCGCGGAGGAGGGTCTCGAGAGTGGTCATGGAAGAGCCTTTGGTTCGCCACGGATGGACACAGATGAAAGGGCCGTGAAGCGACTGCTGCGGGATGGACTGTCCTGGTGATTCCTTATCCGTGTTTAGCTATGTTCATCCGTGGCTAGGGCCCCAGGTACTCGATGTCGACGTCCCCGTGGACGCAGACCTGGCAGGCGAGGCGCTGGTCCGGCGGGGCCTCCAGGCCCTTCAGGAAGTCGCGCTCCTCCGGGCCGGGATCGCTGCAATGCTCCAAGCCGCCCGCCACCCGCACGCGGCAGGTGCCACAGGAACCCGTGCGGCAGCCGAAGGTGATGTCGGCCCCCGCCGCGTCCGCGATGCGCTGCAGCGGGGTCCCGGCGGGGGCTTCCACCAGGAGGTCTTCCAGGAGGAAGCGGACCTTCACCATGGCGCCGCCGGCTTGGGCAGCAGGGGCGCGACCAGCTCGACCTGGCCGAAGGGGGCCGAGAGCTGGAGCCCGCGGATGCGGGGCCGGATGGCCTCGATGACCTCCCGGGCGATGTCCTGGCCTTCCTTCAGCTGATCCTCGGCGCTGGCCCACTTGGCCATGCGGACCAGCACGGCGGGCGGCACGTAGGCCCCGGGCACCTCGTTGGCCATGAATTCGGCATTGCGCAGGCTCTTGAGGGGCCAGATGCCCGCGATGATGGGCAGCCCGCCCTTGCCGTCGAGGGCCTCGGTGAAGTCGAGGAAGCGGAAGAGCCCCTCGGGCTCGAAGACGGGCTGGGTGATGGCCCACTGGGCCCCGGCCTCCACCTTGTAGCGGAAGCGGGTCTTCTCCCGCTCCAGGTCCTCGGCCACCGGATTGGCACCCACGCCCACGCTGAAGGAGGTGGGCTTGCCGATGCCCGCGCCACCCAGGTCGAGGCCCGTGTTCAGGCGCTTGATCATGTTCACGAGGCCGATGGCATCCACGTCGAAGACTGCGGTGGCCTGGGGGTAGGGCCCCAGCTTCGGCGGGTCGCCGGTGACGGCCAGGATGTTCCGCAGGCCCAGGCCTGCGGCCCCCAGCAGGTCGCTCTGCATGCCCAGCAGGTTCCGGTCCCGGCAGGCGTAGTGGAGGATGGTCTCCAGCCCCACCTGCTGCTCGATGATGAGGGCCGTGGCCAGGGCGGACATGCGGGCCATGGCGCGGGGACCGTCGGGCACGTTGATGGCATCCACGCCCAGGGCCCGGCACTGGCGGGTCTTGGCCACTAGCTTGTCGTATTCCATGCCCTTGGGGGGCACCAGTTCCACGGTGTGGGTGAACTCCCCCTGGGCCAGCTTGAGGCTGAAGCGGCTGCGGAAGGCGAAAGGGACCTCGGGTTGGGGCTGTTCGTGTGGCTTCAGTTCGAAGCCTCCGCCGGCCTGCACGAAGGCGCGTTCCTGCTTGAAGGCGCCGCGCATGGCGCGGATGTGGGCGGCGGTGGTGCCGCTGCAGCCGCCCACCGCCCGAGCCCCCGCCGCCAGGGCGCGGGCGGCGAAGCCGCCCAGGTACTCGGGGCTCGCGCCGTAGATCAGCCGGCCATCGACCATGTGGGGCAGGCCGGGATTGGGCTGGAGCACGATGGGTTTGGCGGTGACGGCCTTCAGGTGTTCGAGCAGGCGCAGCTGGGGGGCGGGCCCGTTGCCTCCGATGAGGCCCACCAGGTTGGCCCCCCAGGTGTCGAGCTGCTTGATGAACCACTCGGGCTCGGCACCGAAGAGGGCCTGCCCGTCTTCGTTGGTGGTCATGAGGGCGGCGATGGGGAGGTCACCCAGCTCCTGCACGGCCAGGAGCGCCTGGTGGATCTCGTTGAGGTCCTCGAAGGCCTCGAGGACGATCAGGTCGGCGCCGGCCTCGATCAGTGGGGTCGCCTGTTCGCGGAATAGGGCCCGGGCCTCGTCGAAGGAGGTGGGCCCCCAGGGTTCGATGCGCACGCCCAAAGGGCCGATGCAGCCCGCCACCCAGGCGCGGGCGCCCTGCTGCTTGATGGCCCGCTTGGCCAGGGCCACCCCTTCGCGATTGATGGCACCCAGCTGCCCTTCGAGGCCCCGGGTGGCCAGCTTCAGCCGGCCGGCGCCCCAGGTGTTGGTGGTGAGCACCTGGGCGCCCGCAGCCAGGAACTCCCCGTGGATGGCCAGCAGCAGGTCGGGGGACTTGAGGTTGCATTCCTCGAAACTGCGCTGGAGGGTGATCCCACGGTCGTACAGGGCCGTGGCGGTGCTCCCGTCGAAGAGGAAACACTCGCCCGCGTCGAGGGCCTGCTGGAAGGAGGGATGGGTCATGGCGGCGCCTGAAGGCGGCAGTCCGGTGATGGGCATCCAGGTCGGCTCGGGTCAGTCTGTGGGTTCGGTATCTTCCCCTCGGATGCTCCGTGGGCAGGAATTGGCACCTTGCATTCGCAGGTTGCCAAGGTTTCACAGGGCCTTTCCCTCCACCTTTCTGGATAGCGCTCTTGGACTGCCAAAGATCGAGCATCCAGATTGAATGGGGGCGTCCGATCCGTCAAGGCGCGGAAGGCGGTTGCGGGTTCGGCGTGGGTCCGATGCCCTTCCGCTTCATGTGGCCCCAGCCCTCCTTGCCGCGGATCCAGTCGAAGGTGCCTCGCAACCGCCACCACACGGTCATCTGGCGGTAGCCGAAGTTCTCGGCCACGGCGGTGAAGAGGAGAATGGACCAGGCCCGGAAGCCCTGGTACCGGTGGCCGCTGATCTCCTGGAGCACCACGGACACCACGGAATTCAGCACCCCGAGCAGCAGGGCCACGTAGATGAACAGGATGGCGAAGGCGCTGTTGACGGAGTGCTCCCAGAGGTACCACACGAACACCACATAGCCGGAGGCCTCGATCAGGGGGGCGAGGGCCTCGAAGAGGATGAAATAGGGCATGGAAAAGAGGCCGACGCGTCCGTACTTCGGGTTGAACCACATGCGGCGGTGCTTCCAGAGGGTCTCCAGGAGGCCGCGCTGCCAGCGGTTCCGCTGTCGCCCCAACACGCCGGCGTCCTCCGGGACCTCGGTCCAGCAGACCGGGTCCGGCACCAGCGTGATGTGGTAGGGGCGCTTCGCCTCGCGGAGATGGCGGTGCAGCCGCACGACGAGTTCGAAGTCCTCGCCGATGGTGGCGGTCTCGAACCCGCCCGCCTCCACGACCAGATCCTTCCGGAACACACCGAAGGCGCCGCTCACGATGAACATGGTGTCCAGGGAGGCGAGGCCCACCCGGCCGAAGAGGAAGGCCCGCAGGTATTCCACGATCTGGAAGCGGGCCAGCCAGGAGGCCGGCAGGTGGATGCCCCGGATGCCCATGGTCGTGACCTTGCATCCGTTGAGCGGGCGGATGACGCCGCCGGAGGCCACGAGGTCGGGCCGGTCCAGGAAGGGCCTGGCGATGCGCAGGAGCGAGTCGTTCTCCAGGAGGCTGTCCCCGTCCATGCAGCAGACCAGGGGGTAGCGGGCGAGGTTGATGCCGCAGTTGAGGGCGTCGGCCTTGCCCCCGTTGGCCTTGTCCACCACCACCAGGTTCGGCACGTAGGCGCTTTCGTAGATGCCGCGCACCTCCTTGGTGGGCAGCAGCTGGCGGAGGACCCGGTGGCTGGGCCTGAGCCTGAAGGCGGCGATGAGTTTTTCCAGGGTGGCGTCCTTGCTGCCGTCGTTCACGACCACGACCTGGAATTCCGGGTAGCGGAGACTGATGAGGCTGTTCACGCTGGGCACCA
>CAIMBM010000266.1 GCA_903839205.1 uncultured Holophagaceae bacterium
GGTCCCGGCAAGCTCGTGTTCGCGGGCTTCTCCCAGGGCGCCGCCATGGCCTGGCGCGCCGCTGCCCACTGCAAACCCTGCCACGGCCTCATCGTGCTGGGCGGCGACCTGCCCCGGGACGTGGCCGAGGCCTCCACCCTCTGCCTGCCCCCCATCCTCATCGGGCGCGGTGAACGGGACACCTTGTACCCGGCTGCCCAGCTTGGGAAGGACCTCGCCGCCCTCGAGGCCCTGGGCCGATCGCCCGAGGTCATCCGTTTCGACGGCGGCCATGAGTGGGCCCCCGGCTTCCTGGGTGCCGCCGGCCACTTCCTGGAAGGCATCCAGGGTTAGACGCCCACGCAACCGGTGGGTGTCCCCACCTCTTCACCGGGCCCCGTTCCTGACGGTAAAGGGGCCTACCCCAGCCGCACGGTTCGCATGCAGCGCTCGGCCAGGCCGGGGTTGTGGGTGACGAGCAGGGTGGTGGGCCGCAGCTCCGCGTGGAGGTCCAGGAGGAAGCCGAAGACCTCCTCCGCCGTGGCCGGATCCAGGTTGCCCGTGGGCTCGTCCAGGAGCCAGAGGGCAGGCCTCCGCACCAGGGCCCGGGCCAGTCCGGCCCGGGCGGCCTCGCCCCCGGACAGCTGGCCCGGCAGCCGTTCGCCGAGCTCCCCGAGGCCCACGGTGGAGAGCAGCTCGGCGATCCAGTCCTCGGCCTGGGCTGACACCTCGCCCTGGATGAGCAGCGGCATCCGCAGGTTCTCCCGCACGGTGAACTCGGGCAGGAGGTGGGGCTGCTGGAAGGCCAGGCCCACGAAGCGGCGGCGGTAGAGGGCCCGGGCCTCGGCGCCCGCGGGCACGGGTTCTCCGCCCACGGTGATGCCGCCGCCCTCCCAGTGGTCCAGGCCCGCCACGCAGTTCAGGAGGGTGGTCTTCCCGACGCCGGAGACGCCCACGACGGCGCAGAGGCAGCCCGCCTCCACCTGGAGGTCGAAGCCGTCGAAGACGGGATGGGTGTTGCCGGCATAGGTCTTATGCAGGCCCTGGATGGAGAGGGGCTGGCCGATCATTCCGCCCTCAGTGCGTCGACGGGATCCAGGGCGGCGGCCTTCCGGGCCGGGTAGCGCGCGGCCAGCCAGGACACCAGGAGGGGGAAGGCGCCCACCAGCACGACGTCCAGGATCTTGAGCCGGAAGGGCATGTAGGTGATGAAGTCGTAGACGGCGGCGGGCAGCTTCAGGAGCTTGAAGTGGTCAAGTATCAGGCAGAGCGGCACGCTGGTGCCCAGGCCCCAGGCCGTGCCCACGGCCCCGATGCGCAGGCCCTGCAGCTCGAAGAGGCGCTGGATCTGCCCCGGCGTGGCCCCCAGGGCCAGCAGCACGCCCAGGTCCCGGCGCTTCTCCGTCACCAGCAGCACGAGGGAGGCCACGATGTTGAAGGCGGCCACCAGCACGATGAGACTGAGGATGGCCGCGAAGGCCCACTTCTCCACCGTGAGGGCCGCGAAGAGGGCCTTGTTGGAGTCCCGCAGGTCCGTGGCCTGGTAGGCGGGACCCAGGGCGGCCAGGACCCGGGGCTTCACCTCGGCGATGGCGTCGATGCTCGCGGCGCGGACCTCGATCATCTCGGCCCGCCCTTCGGAGTGGGCCATGCGCATGGCGTCGGCCAGGGAGATGAAGGCCCAGGCCTTGTCGTACTCGGAGCTGTGGCTGTGGAAGGTGCCGGCCACCCGGAAGGCGGCTACCTTGGGCTGCTGGCCGCCCAGGCCCAGTTCCAGGCGGAAGAAGGCCAGGGCCACCGTGTCCCCCACGCGCAGGCCCAGGTGCTGGGCCAGTTCCTGGCCCAGGACGATCTCGCCCTCCTTCAGCCGCTCCACCGGGATGGGCACCATGGAATCGAAGATGCTGGAGGTGCCGTGGGCCGTCGCCGGGTCCACGGCCTTCACCACCACGGCCTCCGGCGGCATCTCGCTGTCGGGGCGGCGCAGGAGGCCCTTCTCCAGGCGGATGGGCGAGGCGGCCCGCACC
>CAIMBM010000267.1 GCA_903839205.1 uncultured Holophagaceae bacterium
CCCCATGCCTGCTTCAGAGGACGCCCTTCAGCTCTCGCCCCTGCTGGAATTGAGTCATGCCTTGGCGGCCTCGGACATTCGTTCCGCCCTGCCCAGGGTCCTGGAAATTCTGGCCGAGGCCTTCGGGGCGCTCAACGGCGCCATCCTGCTGGCGGACGAGGAAGGGAAGGGGCTCCGGATCGAGGCGGCCCGCGGCCTGTCGCGGCAGGCCGCGGAGCGGGCCCATTACAAGGCCGGCGAGGGCATCAACGGCCGGGTGCTGGTCAGCGGCAAGGCGGTGGTGCTGCCCCAGGCCAGCCAGGAGCCCCTGTTCCTGGACCGGACCGGCGTCCTCAGGGAGCAGAAGCGGAAGAAGGTGGAGCTCTCCTTCTTCTGTGTGCCCGTGTTCCTGGACCAGAAGACCACCGGGACCCTGTGCCTGACCGTGCCCTTCGACCGCCACCGCGACTACGACCGGGACACGAAGCTGCTCCAGATCGCCGCCTCCATGGTGGGATTGGCCATGAAGGTCGCGCGGCTGGTGGCGGCGGACCGGCAGCGGCTGGTGGAGGAGAACCAGCAGCTGCGCCTGGAACTGCGGGAACGCTACGACCTGCGCCACCTCATCGGGCACAGCCACGCCATGCAGCGGGTCTACGAGGCCGTGGCCCAGGCTGCACCCAGCAGCACGACCGTGCTCATCCGGGGCGAGTCGGGCACGGGCAAAGAGCTGGTGGCCCACGCCCTCCACTACAACTCGCCCCGCGCGGAGAAACCCTTCATCAAGGTCAGCTGCGGGGCCCTGCCGGAAAACCTCATCGAGTCCGAGCTGTTCGGCTACGAGCCCGGTGCCTTCACGGACGCCCGGCACCAGAAGAAGGGCCGCTTCGAACTGGCCCACGGCGGCACGCTCTTCCTGGATGAGGTGGGCGAACTGTCCCCCGCCACCCAGGTGAAGCTGCTGCGGGTGCTGCAGGAGCGGGAATTCGAGAGGCTCGGCGGCGTGAAAGCGGTGAAGGTGGACGTGCGCCTCATCACGGCGACCCATCGGGACCTGGAAGCCGCGGTCAAGGCCGGCACCTTCCGGGAGGACCTCTACTACCGCCTGCACGTGTTCGAGCTCTTCATGCCGCCCCTCCGGGAGCGCCAGGCGGACATCCTGCTGCTGGCGGACCATTTCGTGGAGAAGATCTCCGCCGCCCAGGGCAAGGACGTGCGCCGCATCTCCACTTCCGCCATCGACATGCTGGTGGCCTACCACTGGCCCGGCAACGTGCGGGAACTGGAGAACGCCATCGAGCGGGCCATCCTCGTGTCCGAAGGCGGCGTGATCCACGCCCACCACCTGCCGCCTTCCCTCCAGACCGCCGAACTTTCCGGCACCCTGCCTGCGGCGGGGCTCGGCGAGGCGGTGGCCGCCTTCGAGCGGGACCTGCTCCAGGACACCCTGAAGTCCGCCCGGGGGAACCGGGCCCGGGCAGCCCGGCTCCTCCGGACCACGGAGCGGATCCTGAATTACAAGATCAAGAAGTACGACCTGGAACCCGAGCGGTTCAAGACCCCGTGAGAGGTGGCGGGTCCCAGATCACGTGAATCGTACATTTTTGAAATAAAAATTAAATAATATTACAATTTTGTACTATGGAAATTGTCTTCAAGGCTCAAAATGGTTACTTTAAACACTTAAATAATTAGATTA
>CAIMBM010000268.1 GCA_903839205.1 uncultured Holophagaceae bacterium
CCATCCGGAGCGCTTCCGGTGAAACCCCGCCTCGCCATCCCGGGCCTCCTGGCCCTGCTGGTCCTGGCCTTCCTGGCCTCCCTGGCCTTCGGGGAACTGAGGCTTAGCTTCCAACAGGTGCTCGGGGCGCTGACAGGCGGTGGGGGGGATGACATCGCCCGCACGGTGGTACGGGACTTCCGCCTGCCCCGCGCCCTGGTGGGCCTGGCGGTCGGGGCGGCCCTGGGCGCCAGCGGGGCGGTGATGCAGGCCTTCTTCCGCAACCCCCTGGCCAGCCCCGGCCTGCTGGGTGTGAGCAGTGGCGGAGCCCTGGGGGCCGTGGCGGTGCTGGCCCTGGGGCCGATGCTCGGTACTGGTCTGGGCTTCGCCACGGCCTCCATGTGGGCCCTTCCCCTGGCCTCGATCATCGGCGCCTTCGGGGCCACGGGTGCCGTGATCATGCTTGCCCGGAGCGGCGCGGGGACGGAGCGGCTCCTCCTCTCCGGGGTGGCCCTCAACGCCCTGCTGGGGGCCGGAACCAGCTTCCTGCTCACCACCACCGTGGGCCACTTCGAGGTGAATGCCCAGATCCTGTTCTGGCTCATGGGCGGCCTCGAGAACCGCAGCTGGGAACACGTGTGGATGGGCGTCCCTGCCATCCTGGCCGCCTGCCTGCTGCTCCTGCCCCTGGGCCGGGCCATGAACCTCCTCAGCCTCGGCGAGCAGAGCGCCCAGAGCCTCGGCGTGGACGTGCGGCGCCTCCGCTGGCGGCTCATCCTGCTCTCCACCCTCCTCACCGCCCTGGCCACGGCGGTGGCGGGCATCGTCGGGTTCGTGGGGCTGGTGGTGCCCCATGTGCTGCGCCTCGCCTTCGGCCCCGACCACCGCCGGCTGCTGCCCTACTCCATGCTGGGGGGCGCCACCTTCGTGCTGGTCTGCGACCTGGTCACCCGGACCTTCCCGCTGGGCCTGCGGCTGGGAGTGGTCACGTCGCTCATCGGCGGCCCCTTCTTCCTGTGGCTGCTGCGGAGGCCGCGATGACCCCCGCCCTCCAGGCCTCGGGCCTCACGGTGCTGGGCCGTCTGGAGGCGGTGTCGCTGGAGCTCGGCCCCGGCGAGCTCGTGGCGATGGTGGGTCCCAACGGGGCGGGCAAGTCCACGCTGATCCAGGCCCTGGCGGGGCTGCTCCACGCCGGTGGGAGCGTCCGATGGAATGGACAATTGCTGTCGGACATTATGATGATGGAGCGCGGGCGGAGGCTGGCCTGGGTGAGCCAGGAGACCCAGTTCGAGTTCGCTTTCCCCGTGATGGAGGTCGTGGCCCAGGGCCGCTATGCCTGGGGCGAGGACCAGGCGGGCGTGGCCGAGGCCATGGCGGAGCTGGATCTCGCCCAGCTGGCGGAGCGCCCCGTCACCCGGCTATCGGGCGGGGAACGGCATCGCGTGGGCCTGGCCCGGGCCCTGGCCACGGGCGCCCCGCTCCAGCTCTGGGACGAGCCCGTGGCCCAGCTGGATGTGCGCCACGCCCTGGAGGTGCTGCGCCTGGCCCGCCGCCTGGCAGACGCCGGCGGCACCGTGCTGGTGAGCCTCCACGACCTGCGGGCCGCCTACCGCTTCGACCGAGTGCTGGTGCTGGACCGCGGCCGCCTGGTGGGGAACGGCCGGCCCCACGAGGTGCTCACCGCTCCGCTCATTCGCGAAGTCTTCCGCGTGGAGGCCACCTTCGTGGAGAGCCTCGTGCCGGAACTGCCGGAGGCCTAGGCGACTTCGACAGGCCGATTAGGCTTGCTGTTCCGTCTTCTGCATCCTCAGCACCCACCCCAGCCCCACGGGCCCCGCCACGGTGGTCAGGAGGAGGGCGCCGATGACCCCGGCCTGCGCGTCGGCACTCAGCAGCGGGGCCCCATTCATGTGCAGTTGGGCCCCGGCCGCCACGAAGATGAGGCCCACTTCGCCCCGGGGGACCATGCCCCAGCCCACCACGGCGGCGCGGACGCCGCGGCCTCCCCCGAGCCCGGCCAGCAGCTTCCCGGCCACCCCGAGCAGCGCCAGCAGGACCGCGAGGCCCAGGGTGGCCGGGCGGAAGAGGGCCAGGGGATCGACCTTGGCCCCCATGAGCACGAAGAACAGGGGCGAGAGCACCGTGACCAGGGGGTGGACCAGGTCCACCAAGGTATGCTGCTCGCGGCGTTCCAGATCCACGATGTGCGCGGGCTCCAGGATCAGCCCGGCCGCGTAGGCCCCCACGATGGAGGCCAGACCGGCCAGGCTGCCCAGCCAGGCCAGCAGGAAGGCGAAGCCCAGCCCCAGGGGCAGCAGCACCTGCTCCCCCCGGAAGCGGTTGGCGAGGCTGAACAGGTGCGGCGCGACCAGCCGGCCCAGGCTGAGGGCGGCCGCCAGGAAGCCCAGGGCCAGCGCCAGGGTCCAGGCCAGCTTTGGTCCGGCCGGCCCGCCGGAAGCGGTGCCCACCATCCCGGAGACGGCCACCAGCACGAGCAGCCCGAGCACATCGTCCACCACGGCGGCGCCGACGATGATGCGGCCTTCCACCGAGTCGGACGCCCCCCTCTCGCGCAGCACCTGCGCCGAGATGCCGATGCTGGTGGCGCAGAGGCAGGCCCCGATGAAGAGGTCCAGGACCAAGGGGGTCCCCGCGGGCAGCAGGAGCCAGGCCCCCGCGAGGCCCGCGGCCATGGGCAGCACCACGCCGATGAGGGCCACCCGCAGCGAGGCGAGACCCACCTTCAGCATCTGGGGCACCGTGGATTCCAGACCCACGGCGAACATGAGGACCACCACGCCCAGGCCCCCCAGCAGTTCCGTGGCCGGCGAGGCCGCCACGTCCGGGAACGCGGTCCAGGACCGGTGCAGGACCGTGAGGGTGAGTCCCACCGCCAGTTCGCCCGTCACGGCGGGAAGCCTCAGGCGCACCGCCAGCTCGCCGCCCACCTTCGCCGAAAGCCAGAGCAGCGCCAGCAGCATGAGGGTGCCGGCCACGGGGTCGTGCATGAGGAGGAGGAAGGGCATGGGTTGCCAGGCGGACCAGGAAAACCCTCCATTAGAGCACCTGCTAACGTCGGAGGATCAGGCCCGGAGAAGTCTCCGCCTCGGAAAGCACCTGGAACGCATGACCGTCCTCGATCTCCTCAGCTGGGCCTCCACCGCGATCCTCGCCCTGGGGCTGGTGCTGCTCCGCCGCCACTGGACGCGGCTGCCGCGCCTGGCGAGGGATCCCGTACTGCCCGCGCATCCGCCCTCGGTCTGCCTGTGCATCCCCGTGCGGAACGAGGTGCGGGAACTGGCCCGGGCCCTGGATTCCTGGCTGGCCCAGGACTACCCGGCCCTTCGCATCCTGGTGGTGGATGACGGCTCGACGGACGGCAGCACGGAGATCCTCCGCCAGCGGGAGGCGGCGCAGCCGGACCGGCTCCGGGTGATCCGCAACGACGGCCTCCCGGGAGGCTGGCTGGGGAAGAACCACGCCATGGACCTGGCCTCCCGGCAGCCGGAGGCGGAGGGGGTCGACTGGCTGCTCTTTGCGGACGGGGACGTGCAGGCCTCTCCGGATCTGCTGCGCCGGGCCATGGCCTTTGCCCAGGCCCAGCCCACGGACATCCTGGCCCTGATCCCCGCTGTGGACGTGGTGAGCCCCGCCGAACGCCTGATCCTCCCCATGGCGGCCTCGGCCTTCCTCGTGCTGGTGCCGCCGCACCAGGTGCCGAATCCCCGGCACCCGGCCTTTTGCGGCGTAGGCGGCTTCACCCTGGTGCGACGCGAGGCCTATGCGGCCGTGGGCGGCCACGCGGCCGCGCCCCTGGAGGCCATCGACGACATGATGCTGGCCCGGCGGGTCAAGGCGGCGGGCTTCGTCAACCGCGTGGCGCTGGGTGGCCCGGACCTGCACCTGAGGATGTACTACGGCCTTATTGAACTGGTCCGGGCCATGCGGAAGAACACCGCGGCCCTGCCGGCCTGGTGGCTGCTGCCCGGCCTGCTTCCCGTGGCCCTGGGGATCGGCCTGGCGCCGGCCTGGCTGCCCTTCGCCGGCCATCCGCTGCTGGCGCTCCTGCTCTGGCTCCTGGTGCCCGCACTCGTGGGGGATGTGCAGCAGCGGATGACCGGCCGCCCCCTGGACCTGCTCGGGGCCCTGTGGCCACTGAACGCCTTGGTCTTCGCCGCAGGCACGGCCTGGGCCCTGGCCGACCGCCTCCGCGGCGTGAACCACTGGCGCGGCCGGGATGTGGCCCTGAGGTAGGGCCCCTCAGGTCCCCTCGAACAGCCTCAGGATCTCGTCCAGCTTCCGCACGGTGGCGAGGATGCGGAACGGCTCCACCGCCAGGTAGTCCACGGCACCGGCGACCACCGCGCGGTGGCGTTTCAGGACCTCCTCCTCCTCGGTTCCAGCGAGGATCACGGGGACCGGGCAGCCCTCCTCGTCCAAGAGCTGGCGGCAGAGGTCGAGCGGACTGGCCAGGCGGAGCTGGTTGTGGATCACGACCAGGCGCACCCTGCCCCAGCCCTCCTCCCCGACACCGAGGTCCCTGAGCTGCGCCTTCACGGGTCCCTTGATGTGATCG
>CAIMBM010000269.1 GCA_903839205.1 uncultured Holophagaceae bacterium
AGCAGCAACGCCGTGCGCGTGGTGGAAAGCCTGCCGAAGAACCGGAAGATCGTCTTCGCGCCGGACCGCCACCTGGGGAAGTGGGTCATGAAGCAGACCGGCCGGGACATGGTGCTGTTCCCGGGCTTCTGCATCGTCCACGAGCAGTTCACGGCCAAGCGCCTGGCCGCCCTGAAGGCCCAACACCCCGAAGCCAAGCTCATCGCGCATCCCGAATGTGACGCCACCGTGAGCCAGCTGGCGGATTTCGTAGGGTCCACGGCGGCCCTGCTCAACTTCGTGGCCAAGGACAGCGCCACGGCCTTCATCGTGGCGACCGAGGCGGGCATCCTCCACCAGATGCGCCAGCGGCGGCCGGGAGCCGAGCTGATCCCGGCCCCGGCCGACAGCGGCTGCAACTGCAGCCTCTGCCCCTACATGAAGCTGAACACCCTCGAGAAGCTCTACCTCTGCCTGCGGGACCTGAAGCCCGAGATCACCATGGATGAGAACCTCAGGGTCCAGGCCCTGAAACCGCTCGAACGCATGCTGGCCCTGGGCTGACCCAGGCCGGCCGCCCCGGCGACCACCTTTCCGCGCGTCCTCTGGCGCCGAAACCAGTCCAGAATGGGGGGATGGCATCCTGGAATCCCCACAGCTGGCAGCGCTTTCCGGCCCAACAGCAGCCGGTGTACGACGACCCCTCGGAACTGGAGGGCGTCCTCGCCCGGCTCCGCCGCATGCCACCCCTGGTGGTCCCCGAGGAGGTGGTGCGCCTCCGGGGGCTCCTGGCCGAGGCCGCCGCTGGCCGCCGGTTCTTGCTCCAGGGGGGCGACTGTGCCGAACAGTTCAAGGACTGCACCCCCGAATCCATCGAGGGCAAGCTCCGGGTGCTGCTCCAGATGTCCGTGGCCCTCACCCACGGGGGCCGCAGGCCCGTGGTCCGCGTGGGCCGCATCGCCGGCCAGTTCGCCAAGCCCCGCAGCAAGCCCACGGAAACCGTGCATGGACGGGAGCTGCCCAGCTACCGGGGCGACCTCATCAATGGCCTGGAACCGGATGAGGCCCTTCGCCGGCCCGATCCGGGCCGCATGCTGGAGGCCTACTTCCATGCGGCCGCCACCCTGAACCACCTGCGGGCCCTCACCGCCGGGGGCTTCGCGGACCTGCACCATCCCGAACGCTGGGAGCTTCCGGGCGGGACGGGCGAGGTGCCCGCCTACCGCCGAACCCTGGACCAGGTGCGGGAATCCCTGGATTTCCTCGAAGCTCTGGGGGGAGTCCAGCGGGACGTGCTGGAGCGCATCGACTTCTTCACCAGCCACGAGGCCCTGCTCCTGCCCTACGAAGAGGCGCTCACCCGCTGGATCGGCGAGGAGGGCAGCTACTACAACCTGGGGGCCCACACCCTCTGGGTGGGCGAGCGCACCCGGCAGCTGGACGGGGCCCACCTCGAGTACCTCCGGGGGATCCGCAACCCCATCGGCGTGAAGGTGGGCCCCAGCGCCACCCCGGAGCACCTGGTGGACCTCCTCGGCCGGCTCGATCCGGAGCGCGAGCCAGGCCGGGTCACCCTCATCTCGCGCTTCGGCGCCACCAAGATCCAGGGGGCCCTGCCACCGCTGCTGAAGGCCGTCCAGGCCACGGGCCATCCGGTGCTCTGGAGCTGCGACCCCATGCACGGCAACGGCACGGAAAGCGCCTCCGGCCTCAAGACGCGTGACTTCGGCGCCATCCTCTCGGAGCTGCGGCAGGCCTTCCAGCTCCACCGGGCCCACGGCTCCCACCTGGGAGGCGTCCACATCGAGCTCACGGGCGAGGCGGTCACCGAGTGCACCGGCGGCACCGAGGCCCTGTCCGAGGCCGACCTCCTCAAGGCCTACGAGACCGGCTGCGATCCCCGGCTCAACGGCACCCAGAGTCTGGAGATGGCCTTCCTCATCGCGGAGATGATGCGGGGCTGATCACTGGACGGTGGGATGGACGCCCTCGGGCCCCAGCCTCAGGTGCAGCTCGTCGAAGCCGGCGCCGAGGCGCACCTCGGCCCCCGCCGCCAGGCCCGGCAGGGATCTCAGTTTCGCCGGAGGCAGCAGCAGCACCTCGCCTGGGCGCAGCCGGGGCAGCTCGAGCCCCTCCCAGACCTTGAGCGGCATGCTCCGCCGGGCGGCCCCGGCCCTCAATTCCAGGTGGCCCCGGGGCCATTCATCGGTCATCCAGGCGCCCAGGACGGCACCCCCGCCGTCCTCCAGGGCCAGGCAGTACCCGGCCAGGCTGCCCCCGGCCAGGCCCAGGGCCGCCAGGCCCGGCAGGGGCGGCGCCGACAGCTCGGCCCCGGGTCCCCGCACGGTGAGGCGGTCGAGGCTCAGGCCGTCCAACCGGCGCAATGAGGCCGGCCGGGGCAGGCAGGGGAGCAGGTCCGCGGATTCCAGGCCCGGTGCCAGGGTCCCCGGCAGGGTGCCGCGCCGATCCCATTTCTCGGCGTAGGCCAGGGTCTGCCGGACCCGGGCAAAGGCCCGGGCCCCGCCCTCCAGCACCCGGCGCAGGCTCG
The DNA here is from genome assembly GCA_903839205.1 of uncultured Holophagaceae bacterium. Classification (GTDB taxonomy): domain Bacteria; phylum Acidobacteriota; class Holophagae; order Holophagales; family Holophagaceae; genus Geothrix. Next base: position 2,528 of record CAIMBM010000269.1, read on the forward strand.
GAGGAACCAGGGCCTCGGCCAGCCGCTCGGGATCCCCTTCGCCCAGCTTGCGCAGGCGGATCGCCTCGATGCGGTTCAGGTCCGCCAGGCGGCCGGAGGCGAGCCTTGCCACCAGCGCGCGCCGCTCCACGGGACCCTCGGCCCAGACGGCGGTGCCGAGTAGCATCAGACCTGGGCTTCCAGCCAGGCGCGCGTGGCCAAGGACAGGGGCTTGGGCCGGTGGGCGGCGAAATCGAGCATCACCTGGACAGTCTTCCCTTCCGCGTATACGTCTCCCTCCAGCCCCTTGGTCAGGCGGTAGCTCAGCTCGAAGGAGCTGTTGCCCACCTTGGTGCAGTGCAGCTCCACCCGCACGTCGTCACCCAGGAGGATCGGTGTGCGGTAGTCCACTTCCACCCTGGCGATGAGGAAGCCTTCCTCCTGGAACCGCCTCCCTCCGAGGAAGCTGCGCCACCACTGGAAGCGGCCCTGCTCCATGTAGCTGATGACCACGGCATTGTTCACATGACCCATGGCGTCCAGGTCGTTGAAGCGCACTTCGATGGGATGGGAGAAGGGCATGGGGCCTCCGACCCACCCAACATACCCGGAACCTGTGGCATCATGCGCCCGATGGCCACGCCGCTCCTGCTCGCCTACGATCCCGCGTGCACCCGCTGCTGCCGCCTCGCCCTCGGTCTGGCGCGACACGACCGCCTGGGGCTGCTGCTCATCCTCTCGGTGCGGGACCCGGACCTGCTGGCCCTGGCGCCCGAACTGGCCGGCAGGCCGGTGGAAAAGGAGGTCCATGGCCTGGACCTGGGCAGCCGGGAAGTCCGCGCCGGGGCAGACCTCCTGCGCCCCATCGCCCGCCGCCTTCCAGGCTGGTGGTGGCTGTGGCTGCTCTTCGGCCTGCCCGGCTTTCCCGCCCTGGCCCATCGGACCTTCCTCATCTGGTCCACCTGGCGGTTCCGGCGGACCGGGCGCCTTCCGTTCGCCTAGGGGTTGGAACGGAATAATCAGGGCCATCGCTTATTTCGTTCCCGCCCCTTAGCCTGGATTCATGTCCGAATCCGAAGCCCTCGGTCCACCCTGGAAGCCCCACCGAAGCTGGGCCGATCCCCTCATCACCCTGCTGGCCATCCTGGCCCTCATGGTGGCAGGGTCCACCCTGTCCGCCCGCCGGGAGGCCTCCAGGCGCCCGGCCGAGCAGGTCAGCCTCCAGGGGCGGCTGGCGGAGGTCGCCCTCGTGGGGCGGTCCCTCCTCCCGGGTCTGGGGACCGGGACCTCGGAATGGAACAGGGCCGAATCCCAGCTGAAAGAACCCTGGGATCACGCCCTGCTGGCGGTGCTGAAAGCCGAAGGACTGGACCAGGGCGGAGAGGCCAGGGCCTGGATCGACCAGGCCACCCCGGCGGGGCCAGGGGGCCCCGCCTTCCGCCGCGTCTGCCTCGCCGCCTACGCGGCGGGGCCTGCCCCCAGCGGCGCCGACCTGGTGGAGACCCGCAGGCGCCTGGGGAAGGGCTATGCCGCCGACCTGCTGGAGGCCCGTCTCCTGGACCGGGAAGGTAGGGGCGAAGCCCTCCGCCTCCGGGCCCGGAATGCTTTGATGACCCGTCTGGCTGGCCTCGGCCTCCTCGGCCTCCTGGTCCTGGGCGCAGGCACGGCGGGGCTCATCGTGGGGGTCTACCTCGTGGGGACCCGGCGCCGCCCCCCCCTCCTGCCCCTGCCCGCCTGGTCCCTGTCCGGGCGGGCCGCGGCCCTGGTCCTGCTGGGCTGGTTCCTGACCTTCTACCTGTCCAGCCACCTGGCGGGCCTCCTGCTCCTGCCCAGGCCCGGACTGAGGTGGCTGGCGGGGCCCCTGAGCTACGCCCTGCATGCCGCCGCGGGTGTTGCCCTGCTCTGCTGGGCCGAGGGGATCAGCTTCAACAGTCTCTGGCGGCGGGTGGCCCCGGGTCGGATCGGACGGGACCTCGGCTGGGGCTTGGCCTTCCTCAGCCTGGCCGTGCTGCTGGTCATGGTGGTGGCCCTGGCCACCGCCTGGGTCGTGCCGCCGGACCAGAGCCCCCAGCGGGATCTGCAGGAACTGCTGCGGGGTCTGTCCGGCTGGGGGCCGAGCCTCCTGATGTTCCTGACCGTCGCGGGGCTTGCCCCCTTTTTCGAGGAACTCCTGTTCCGCGGGTTCCTGCTGCCCGTGCTGGCCCGGCGCCTGCCCACGGCGCTGGCGCTGGCTGGATCCGCCCTCATCTTCGGGGCCATCCATCTGCAACCCGCCGGCCTTCCCGTCCTCGGCACCCTCGGCCTCGTGCTGGGGCTCGCCATGCGCCACTCCGGCAGCCTGCGCACCCCCATGCTCGTCCATGCCTGTTGGAATGGCGGCCTCTTCCTCCTGATCCGGGCCTTCGCCTAGGTTGTCAGGACCCCACCTGGAACTGCGCGAGGTAGGGTGCCATCCACCAGAACAGCTGGAGGAGCAGGAAGAGCAGGGCCACCCACTTGAGGATCCGCAGCCAGTCCGTGGTCTCGGCACCGGCCTCGGCCGAGGCCTTCCGGTTGGCCAGGTAGGACTCGACCGGATCCTCCGCCAGGCTGATCTTCACGGGCTGGCTCTTCCGGGCCCGGTCCTCCGAAGGGTTCGAGTTGCCCTCGTCCTGGCCCTCGCGAAGGAGGTTCGCGGGGATGCGGAACCGCGCCGTCGACACACTGCTGCCATCCTCGTCCTGCCCCAGGAAGGCAAAGAGGCGGGCGCGCATGCCGGCCGGCCCGGGCAGGGCATCGATCAGTTCCTCCATGAACTCGGGGAGGGTCGTGTAGCGGTCATCGGGATCCAAGGACAGGGCCCGCTGGAACACCGCCGCCATGCGGGGGGGCAGATCCCGGGGAATGGCGATGGGCTCCTGGAGGATATGGATGATGATTTCCGTGAGGCCGCCCCCGGGGTGAGGCAGCTGGTTCGTCAGAAGCTCGAAGGCCGTGGCGGCGAAACTGTAGCGATCCGAGGCCGGCGTGCCCTCACTTCCCTTCAGTACTTCGGGCGGCGCATAGGCGGGGGAACCGAGGAAGTCCCCGGTCACCGTCAGCCGCAGAGCCAGTGTCTGCGCATAGTCGGCCTCGGTGCTCTCGGGCGTGCTCGGCTCCTCCAGAGGCCGCTCGGGGCTCAGGCTCATGTGGCCCATGGTGCGGGCGATGCCGAAATCCATGAGCTTGGCCCGGCCCTCCTCGCTCAGGAGGATGTTTTCGGGTTTCACATCGCGGTGGACAATGGCCCGCCGGTGGGCCGCCCTCAGGGCCCTCATGGCCTGGATCAGCACCCGCGCGGCGGCCTCCTGGTCGAGGCTCTTTTCCTTGATGTGCTTGCCAAGGCTCTTCCCCTCCACGTACTCCATGGCCAGGAAGGGCCCCAGGTCCTCCTCCACGCCGACGTCGAAGATCGTGACCAGGTTCGGATGGTTCAGCTGGGCGCTGATCTCTGCTTCCCGGCGGAAGCGGAGCATGGCCTGGTGCCTGGCGGTGCCCGTGACGCGAACCACCTTGATGGCCACGCGCCGTTTCAGCAGCGGATCTTCGGCCAGGTAGACGGTCCCCATGCCGCCCTGTCCGATGGGCCGCAGGACCTGGTACCTGCCGATGGTTCTTGGGTCCGCCATGGAAAGGAAATTCTAACCAGGAGACCCCACTCCGCAGACGGGATAGAATGGAAAATTCGACTATCCGGAGCTCCCATGGCCGCCCTCCTCGAAGCCATCGAGATCAAACGCAAGATGTTCTTCGAACTCGAGGACACCCCCTTCCACTGCCTGGACGTGGAGATCTCGACCCCCACGGCCCGCGGCGGCCAGACCCTGGTGCGCATCAAGATGCGGAACCTGCTGACCCGTGCGGTCTTCGACAAGACCTTCAAGGCCGGGGACAAGTTCAAGGAGCCCGACCTTGCCCTCGCCCCCGCCAGCTACCTCTACAGCGATGGCGATGGATCCCACTTCATGGACCAGGAGACCTACGAGACCCACACCCTGGGCCCTGGGCTCATGGGCGATGCCCTGGACTACCTCACGGAGGGGCTCATCGTCCAGATCCAGAAATTCAATGGCAATCCGATCGGCCTCCAGCTGCCCAGCCAGGTCGAGCTCACCATCACCTACACGGAGCCCGGGGCCCGGGGCGACACCGCCAGCGGGAATGTCACCAAGCCCGCCAAGGTGGAGACCGGCATCGAGATCAAGGTGCCTCTCTTCATCAAGGAAGGCGAGAAGGTCAAGGTCAGCACCGAGACCGGCGATTTCGTGGGCCGCGCATGACGGGGGAAACCAGCTGATGCCGCGGAGGTTCCGACTCGGCCAGAGCCGGGAGGCCCAGGACCTGGATCACCGGGAGGCCTACACGCGGGAACGGGGCGGGGAGAGCAAGCGGCGTCAGCGGCAGGCCGAGCGCCTGGAGACGGGCATCGAATCCCATGATGCCCAGGCACTGCTGAGACTCCCGGACCCCAGTGCCTGGATGCACCTGCCTGAGGCGACCCTCATCCAGCGGCACAGTCAGTGGGTGGACCTGGAGCTGGCGGATCGCAGCGTCATGCGGGCCACCCTGGGGGGGAAGCTCAAGGGCGTGCGCCTCGTCTGCGGCGACCGGGTCCGTTATTCAACCGTGCCCTTGGAACCCGAGGCTCCCCAGTTCCCGCCGTCCCCGCCCGTCCGAGGCGACGGGGGATCCCCCGAGGCCCAGGTGGTGGCCGTCATGCCGCGGAAGACCCTGCTCAAGCGGGGAGGCGGCGACGACCGCGAACCCTGGCAGTTCATCTGCGCGAACGCCGACGAACTCTGGATCTGCGCCGCGGTGGTGGACCCTCCCCTGCGCCCCGGCCTCCTGGAGCGGGCCCAGGTGCTCGCGCTCGATGCGGGCCTCACCTTCCGGGTGCTCGTCACCAAGCGTGACCGGGCCTCGAAGAAGGACACCCTCCCGGAGCTGGATCCCCTGCGGGAACAGGGCGTGCCGATCCATGAGACCTCGGCCCTGAAGGGCGAGGGCCTCGACCCCCTGCGCGGGTTCCTGCAGGAGCGCGTGGTCGTGCTGCTGGGCCACAGCGGCGTGGGCAAGAGCACGCTGGTGAACGCCCTCCATCCGGAGGCGGCCCTGCGCACCGGCGGTCTCACTCGGTTCGGCACCGGCAAGCAGACCACCACCGCTGCCCGCTGGCTGCCCCTCCACTCCGGAGGCACCCTGGTGGATACGCCGGGCATCCGCAGCCTCAGCGTGCGCGGCTTCGACCGGGCCCTGCTGGGCCAGGTGTTCCCGGAGTTACCGGAGGAGGTGCTGAAGGACCCCCTGGCCTTCGACGCCGAGGATGAAGGCACCTTGGACCGCCTGGACCTGGCCTACCCGGAGCGCCTGCAGAGCCTCCAGCGGCTCTGGCTGGAGATGGACGACCGGAACCCCAATCAGAACGTGTGGCGCTGATGCAGGACCGCATGCAATCCGACTCCAAGCTGCTGGGCCTCCTCTACGGCGCCGTGTTCGGATCGCTGTTTCCCTTGTTCCATTTTGCCGCCCGCACCTTTTCCCGGAGGGAGCGCGCCCACGACATCGCGGACCAGATTGCCAACGCCTTCATGGAGCTCCGGCCCAGGTACCTCCAAGCCATCCTGGGCAACACCGCACAAGTGCTGGGCTTGGGTCCGGGGCACCCCCTCGTGGATCGGACGGCGCGGGACATGGTGCGGCAGCATGCGAGGGCCTGGGTGGATTTCTTCTACTTCGGGCAGCGGCCCATCGAGGAGGCCCTCGCGCAGTTCGCAAGCCTGGAGGGCGTCGAGCACCTCGACTCAGCCCTCGCCGAAGGGCGGGGCGCCATCCTGCTCACGGCCCATGCGGGAAACTTCGAGCTGGGCGGCGTGCTGCTGCGGGGCCGGAACCTGAAGGTCCATGCGGTCTACAAGCCCGACCGCTTCGGGGCCGTGGAACGGCTCCGGGAAAGCCTGCGGAGCCAGGGGGGAGTGGTGGGCATCCCCGTGGACGGCGTGGGTTTCTCGACCCTCCCCCTGGTGCGGCTCCTGCGGGAGGGTGCCCTGGTGGGCATGCAGGGGGATCGGGACTTCAGCCTGAACGGGGTCTCCCTGCCCTTCTTCGGACGCGAGGTGCCCTTCCCCAGGGGCCCCTGGGAGCTGGCGGCCATGACCGGGGCGCCCATCCTCACCAGTTTCTTTTTTTGCGACGAGGAACGGCGGTTTCACGCCCGCTTCGGGAAGCCCGTCCATATCCTTGGGAAGAGGGGACTGCGCCTGGCGGCCATCGAGGCGGGGATGAGGACCTATGTGGCCGAACTGGAAGCCCTGATCCGGCGCCACCCCAGCCAGTGGTACTGCTTCTACCCCTTCTGGGACGATCCGGCCCGGGACGCCTCCTGAACGGTCCGCATCCAAGCCTTGCTGCCCCGCGACGATCGCACCTTGTCCCCGGTCATAGCGCGATTGCCTTAATCTCAGACTGCCCCGGTCCGATCCCGGCAACCTCCAAGGAGTTCCCTTCATGCGCGGCGCCTTACCCCTTCTCCTCGTCCTCGCGACCACCCTCGGCTGCCATTCCCAGAAATCCGATGCCGTCGTGGCCGCGCCCACCCAGCCCACGGCCGGCGGCATGCCGGGCGCCCCTGCCCAGGCCCCGGGCCTGAGCGGCAAAGTCCTGGAGCGCATCGAGGCTTCCCCCTACTGCTACCTGCGGCTCCAGACGGCCCGGGGCGAGGTCTGGGCGGCGGTGCCCGAGGCCAAAGTCGAAAAGGGCACCGACGTCACGGTGGTCAATCCCATGTTGATGACCAACTTCGAATCCAAGACCCTGAAGCGCACCTTCTCCGAGATCTTCTTCGGATCCCTGGCCGATGCTGCCGGAGCACCCACCGCCTCGGCCCCGGCGGCCGGGACGGCTGCCCCCATGGGCGCCCCCGCCCCGGCCCCTGTGCTCATCGACAAGGTCGAGAAGGCTGCTGGCGGTGATGCCCACACCGTGGCTGAGATCTGGGCCCAGAAGGCCGGCCTGAAGGACAAGTCCGTCAGCATCCGCGGCAAGGTGGTGAAGTACAACCCCGGCGTCATGGGCAAGAACTGGATCCACCTGCAGGACGGCAGCGGCGACCCGTCGAACGGCACCCACGACATCACCGTGACCAGCCAGGACACGGTCGCCAAGGGCGATGTGGTGACCGCCAAGGGCGTGGTGCGCGTGGACAAAGACTTCGGCTCAGGCTACCGCTACGGCATGCTCGTCGAGGAAGCCAAGGTCGTGAAGAAGTAAGACACGGGGTCGCCAGGCCAGGCAGGCGCCCTCGGGCGCCCGCCTGGCCCTTTGGCTACACGGTTGCGGGAACGGCGGAAAGGTCCTTCACCCAGGCAGGAACGGTGCGGACCCCCTTGGGAGGCCGAAGGGCCTTCTGGTAGCGCCGCAGCTCGCCGTCGTGGTTCACGATGAAGTCGCTCTCCTCCGCACAGCTCGTGATGGGCAGCCAGGCGGTGGCCGCCCGGCCTAACTCCGAGCCCTGGACTTCCATGGCCAGGCTGAAGGCGGCGGCCTTGAGGATTTGTCCCAGGAGTTCTGCTTCCTTGGCGCTGGTGAAGCCCGCGTCATGCAGCAGCACCACGGCCTTGACCTCTCTCCGCGTCACCCTACCCAGCAGTTCCTCGAGAACGCCGAAGCGGAAACCGCGTTCCATGAAGCCACGGCGGTTGAAGATGCCGTCGGCGCTCGTCTGGTACTTGGGGAGCACCACGGCGATGGTCCTGTCCCCGCTGCCGTAGCGCAACTCGGTCGAGGTGGCCAGCTCACCGAGGCGCTGGGCCGCATCGCAGCCGAAGGTCCCCTGGCCGATCACCGCCACCGGGCCGGCCGACTGGAGGGCCTCCCGGATCTCGTCCATGGAAGCCTCTGCGCCGTTCAGCTGGGCTGCCGGTGCCTGCTCCTCGCGGTTGTAGTGGGTGTAGGCGTAGCGCTCCTCGTCGCTGATGAAGTGGGTGGTCTCCTTGCCCTCCAGGGGGCGCGGCCGCAGACGGTAGACCTTGTTGCCCTCGTGGTCGATCCAGATGGGGCTGCCCAGCGCCGAGTGGCGGCTGATGGACGGCACGCTCTTGAGGTACCAGACCCGCTTACGGAAGCGGAAATCACGGCTCGTGAGGGCACCCACCGGGCAGAGGTCCACCACGTTCCCGGCGTAGGGATTCTGGTCCATGCTCTTGCCCGTATAGGTCGTGACCTCCAGCCGCGAGCCGCGGGAGGCCACCGTCAGTTCGCCGCCTCCGCTGATCTCGCGGGTGAACCGGACGCAGCGGGTGCAGTGGATGCAGCGGTTCTTGTCGATGACGATCTTGGCGCCCAGGTCCTCGTACCGGTAGCGCCGCTTCACTTCGCCCATGCGGGAATCGCCGCTCCCATAGTGGTAGGAGTAGTCCTGAAGCTTGCACTCGCCGGCCTGGTCGCAGATGGGGCAATCGAGGGGGTGGTTGATGAGCAGGAACTCCATCACGCCGGCCCGGGCATCGGCCACGGCGGGGGTGTTGGTGAAGACCTCCATCACCACGGCCTCCGGGTTGTCCTTCGGGGCCGGCGGCACCGTGGTCGTGCAACTGGTGGCCAGCTTCGGCTGGCCCTTGATTTCCACCAGGCACATGCGGCAGGTGGCCACGGGCGTGAGGGCCGGGTGATAGCAGTAGTGGGGGATGTCGATGCCCACCGTGCGGCAGGCGTCCAGCACGAGCGTGCCGGGGTTCACGCTCAGTGCAACGTCGTTGATCTTGATCGTCGGCATGGGCCCACTCCAGGGCTTCCAGGATGGGGCTTGCAGCCCTCTAGGTAAAGGAGGCCGGTTCAACTCCTTCCGACGGCCCCAACCATGCAGCGCCGGCAGAAGTCCAGGAAATCCTCCAGATCCGGGATATCCAGGTTCACTGTGGCGGGGATCACATTCGGGATGTCCACCCGTTTCCGCAGCTCACCCGTGGCCTCCAGGGAGAACACGAACCAGTTCTGGCGGTCCTTCTCCGACGAGAGGGTGAGGCTCACCACCTTGGTCTCGAAGAAGAGGTCCGGGGCGCCCCCGTCCTCGGGCGTCTTCCAGGCGGGGATGTGGGCCCGTTTCACGAACTCGGCCTTCAGCTGCTCCAGGGTGTGCTGGACCGTGAACTGAACCTCTACCTGGACATCCATGACGACCTCCGCCCTGCAAGGCTTGTCGGCCAGGATCACCGAAAACCCAAACCTGGACATCCATCCCTTCCGAAAGGCCCCAAGCCGTGGGAAAATCAAGGGTTCAGGGGGCGGCCATGCCGACGGCATTGATCTCGGTGTACGACAAGGTGGGACTCATCGCTTTGGCCGAGGGCCTGCTGGCCCAGGGCTGGCGGATCCTGGCCACGGGCGGGACCCTTCGCACCCTGCAGGAGGCCAAGCTCGAGGCGCAGGAAGTGGCGGCCTACACCGGCGCGCCGGAATGCTTCGATGGACGGGTGAAGACCCTTCACCCGCGCATCCACGGGGGTCTCCTATACCGCCGGGACCTGGCGGATCACGTGGCCGACGCCAAGGCCCAGGGCATCGACCCCATCGACCTGGTGGTGATCAACCTCTATCCCTTCGAAGCCACCATCGCCCGGGAAGGCGTCACCGCCGCCGAGGCCATCGAACAGATCGATATCGGTGGTCCGAGCATGATCCGCAGCGCCTCCAAGAACCACGCTTCGGTCACGGTGCTCACCGATCCGGCCCAGTACGGCCCGTTCCTGGAAAAGCTCCAGGCCGGCACCTGGAACCTGGAGGACCGCCGGCGCTGCGCCCTGGAGGCCTTCCGCCGCACCGCGGCCTACGACGCCGCCATTTCAGGGTGGATGGAGCGCGAGCTGGCCTCCAGGAAGCTCCAGGACCTGCCCCACCACCTTTGTCTCAACCTCGTGCAGAAACAGGGGTTGCGTTACGGAGAGAACCCGCACCAGCCCGCCGCCTTCTACGTGGAACCCGGCCGCAAAGCCGAGGGCATGGCCTCCTGCCAGCAGCATCAGGGGAAGGAACTGAGCTTCAACAACCTCCTGGACGCGGATGCCGCGGCGCGCCTGGTCTGGCAGTTCCCGGCCCCGGCCTGCGTCATCGTCAAGCACAACAACCCCTGCGGCGTGGGCCAGGGGCCCCATGCGCTGGAAGCCTTCATGCGGGCCCAGGCCGGGGATCCCATCAGCGCCTTCGGCGGCATCGTCGCCTTCAACCGCCCGGTCGGGGTCGAGGTGGCCCAGGTCATGGCCCAGAATTTCTGGGAGGTGATCCTGGCCCCTGCCTTCACCGGGGAGGCCCTCGAGGTGTTCGCGGCCAAGAAGCAGCTCCGCATCCTGCAGACTCCCGACCAGTGGCCCCAGAGTGCGGAAGGCCTGGACACCCGCTCCATCGGGGGCGGCTATCTCGTGCAGCGGGCCGATGATGCGTTCATGCCCTTCGAGGACTGGGAAGTGAAGGCCAGCGGCCCCGGCGCCAAGCCCCGGGCCGAGGACCTCATGCTGGCCCAGCGCGTGGCCAAGGCCGTGAAGTCCAACGCCATCGTCCTGGTGAAGGACGGCGCCACCGTGGGCATCGGCGCTGGCCAGATGAGCCGGGTGGACTCGGTCGAAATCGCCTGCCGCAAGGCCGGGGACCGCGCCCGCGGCGCCGTGCTAGGCAGCGACGCCTTCTTCCCCTTCCCCGACGGCCTCGAGGTGGCTGCGGGCCATGGGGTTTCCGCCTTCGTCGAGCCGGGCGGAAGCCTGCGGGATGGCGAGGTTATCGCCGCCGCCCAGAAGCTCGGTGTCTGGCTGTTCTTCACGGGAATGAGACACTTCCGACATTAGGACCGATTCACCACCAAGACACCAAGGCACCAGGAACCAGCTGGCCTTGCCTCTCGGTATCGCCTGCTGCGATGCACGAGACAAACAGAATCTTGGTGCCTTGGTGGTTTGCTTTTCTAGTAGGTTTCCAACATGAAGACTTCTGAACTCCGTCAGCGATTCCTCCAGTACTTCGAACGCCAGGGACATCGCCGGGTGGCCTCCAGCGCCGTCATCGGACCCGCCGACGACCCCACGGTGATGTGGACGAACTCGGGCATGATCCAGTTCAAGGACGTGTTCCTGGGCAAGGAGAACCGCGACTACAGCCGGGCCACCACCAGCCAGAAGTGCCTGCGCGCCGGTGGCAAGCACAACGACCTGGACCAGGTGGGCTTTACGGCGCGCCACCACACCTTCTTCGAAATGCTCGGCAACTTCAGCTTCGGCGACTACTTCAAGGCCGATGCCATCCGGTTCGCCTGGGAGTTCGTGACGGGCCCCGTGGACCAGGGCTGCCTGGGCCTGGATCCGTCGAGGCTATGGGTCACCGTCTTCGAGGGCTCCGAGGGCGTCCCTGCCGATACGGAAGCCGAGGAACTCTGGAGAGCCGCCGGTGTGCGGCCCGACCGCATCATGCGCTTCGGCAAGGCAGACAACTTCTGGCAGATGGGTGACACAGGTCCCTGCGGCCCCTGCTCGGAGATGCACTTCGACCGGGGCGACCACCTCCCCGGGGATGCCACCCCCAACGGCAAGGGCGACCGGGTCATGGAGATCTGGAACCTGGTCTTCATGCAGTACGAGCGGGACACGAAGGGCGTCCTCACCCCCCTGCCCAAGCCGAGCATCGACACGGGCATGGGCCTGGAGCGCACCGCCAGCATCCTCCAGGGGGTGGACACCAACTACGAGATCGACCTGTTCGAACCCATCTTCGAGGCCATCTGGAAGGCGGCGAACGTGGCTCCCCAGGAGCGGCGCGAACTCGCCAACCGCACCGCCTCCCAGGTCGTGGCCGACCACATCCGTGCCGCGACCTTCATGTGCTTCGACGGCGTGGTCCCCAGCAACGAGGGTCGCGGCTACGTGCTCCGCAAGATCATCCGCCGGGCCCTGCGGTTCGGCCGGAAGCTCGGCATCGAGGGGCTTTTCTTCGCGGACCTGGCGCCAGCGGTCTTCCAGGCCATGGGCGACCAGTATCCGGAGTTGCTGGGCGAGATGGGCCGGATCCAGAAATCACTGCACCGGGAAGAACAGCAGTTCAGCCACACCCTGTCGGCGGGCCTCAAGATCCTGGAGGCCAGCGACCTTTCGACGGGCGTCCTAACGGGTTCTGACATCTTCCGCCTCTACGACACCTACGGGTTCCCGGTGGACCTGGTCGAGGACTGGTGCAGGGAGCGCAGGATCGAGGCCGATCTGGCGGGCTTCCAGCGGGAACTGAACGCCCAGCGCACCCGGGCCCGGGCCGCCATGAAGGCCCACGACCTGCGTCTGGCCGGTGACTTGGCCGTGCTGGCGGACCTCCCGCCCACCCGTTTCACGGGCTATGACCACCTCGAAGGGCAGGCCCACGTGGTGGCCCTGTTCGATGCTGAGCACCGCAGGGTGCAGCAGCTCACGGGTGAAGGGTATGTCCTGCTGGACCGGACGCCGTTCTATGCCCTTTCCGGAGGCCAGGTGGGCGATACCGGCCAGCTCCGCTTCGAGGGAGGGCATGCCGAGGTGCTGGACTGCACCGCTCCGGCCCAGAAGCGGCACCTCCACAAGGTCGTGATCACCGGTTCGCTGCACGAGAATTCTGCCGTCAACGCCCTGGTGCATCCCATCCGGCGACGCCGGGTCCGGGCCCACCACACGGCCACCCACCTGCTGCATGCGGCCCTGCGGGAGGTGCTCGGCACCCACGTGAAACAGGCGGGCAGCGTGGTGGATGCCTCCCACCTGCGCTTCGACTTCACCCACTTCGCCACCCTAGAACCTTCGCAGATCGCCGAGATCGAGCGGCTGGCCTCGCGGCAGGCCCTGAAGTCCGTGGACACCACCGTGCGCGAAATGGACATCGAGGAGGCCCTCGCCTCCGGTGCCATGGCCCTCTTCGGGGAGAAATACGGCGACGTGGTGCGGGTGGTCCAGGTGCCCGGCTTCTCCACGGAGCTCTGCGGCGGGACGCACGTGCCGAACACGGGCGAGATCGGCGTGGTGAAGATCACCTCCGAGGGGGCCGTCAGCGCGGGGGTCAGGCGCATCGAGGCCGTGGCCGGCGAGATGGCCCTGGAACTGCTGCAGGCCGATGAATCCCTGATCCAGGGTCTCTCGAGGCGGGCCAATGCCAACCGCGAAGTCCTGCCCGACCTCCTGGTGACCAAGGACCAGCGCATCACCCAGCTGGAGCGGGAACTGAAGGAGGCCAAGCTGAAGGCCGCCGGTGGCGGCGGGAGCGCCGAGCAGACGGAACAGGTGAGGGGCGTCACCCTGGTCACGGCGGTCATCGAGGGTCTCGAGGGCAATGCCCTGCGGGAATTCATGGACCAGGTCCGCACGCGGCACTCCAGCGCGGTCATCGTGCTGGCCTCCAAGGTCGCCGAGGACAAGGTGGCCGCCCTGGTATCCGTCTCGGCGGACCTTCCCTACGATGCCGGCGCCCTGTTCAAGGCCATGCTCCCGGCCCTGAATGGCCGGGGCGGGGGAAAGAAGGACCTCGCCCAGGGGGGCGGGACCAACCCGGCTGGATTGCCGGAGGCCATCAACGCGCTCAGGGCTGCCCTGTAATTCCTCTCATTGCACCCGGCAAGCCCCGGCGAAGCGCTCCTGTCCCCCTAACGCCTGAACGCGAAGAACACCGCGCCAACCAGGCAGAGTCCGGCCCACAGGTGGTTGAGGTAAAGCCGTTCGCGCATCCAGACCACCGTGAACACTCCAAAGACAAGCAGTGTCACCACCTCCTGGATCACCTTGAGCTGGGGCAGGTTGAACCGGCCGTACCCGTAGCGGTTGGCGGGAACCATCAGGCAGTACTCAAAAAAGGCGATGCCCCAGCTGATGAGGACCACCAGCCAGAGCGGGCTGTCCCGGTTGTGCTTGAGGTGCCCGTACCAGGCGATGGTCATGAATATGTTGCTGAGCACCAGCAGAAGAATGGTCCGCATGCTTCATTCCTCCCGTGGCCATGCCCTGGGACTGGCCCCTAGCGCGCGATTTCCACGGCCCGCAACTCGCGCATGACCGTGACCTTGATCTGGCCGGGGTACTGCATTTCTGATTCGATGCGGCGGGAGACATCCTTGGCGATCCAGTAGGCCTGGTCGTCGTTCACCGCGCCCGCATCCACCAGGATGCGGATTTCGCGGCCGGCCTGCATGGCGAAGCTCTTCTGGACCCCCTTGTAGCTGTTGGCGATGCCCTCCAGCTGTTCCAGGCGCTTGACGTAGGTTTCCAGCATCTCCCGGCGGGCCCCTGGGCGGGCGGCGCTGAGGGCATCGGCGGCGGTGATGAGCATGGCCTCCACCGTGCGGGGCTCGAAATCCCCGTGGTGACAGCTCATGGCGTGGATGACCTCTTCCTTCTCTCCGTAGCGCTGCATGAGCTGCATGCCGATCTCGATGTGGGTGCCTTCCACCTCGCGATCGATGGCCTTGCCGATGTCGTGGAAGAGCCCAGCCCGCCGCGATAAGCGGGCATCGGCACCCATCTCGCCGGCCATGTACTCGGCGATCCGGGCCACCTCCTTGGTGTGCTCCAGCACATTCTGGCCGTAGGAGGTCCGGTAGTTCAGGCGGCCGACCAGCTTGTGCAGCTTGGGATGGACATCCGGGAAGCCCAGTTCGATGCAGGCGGCCTCCCCGATCTCCTTGAGGTGCTGGTCCATGTCCAGCTTGACCTTCTCGACCACCTCCTCGATGCGGGCGGGGTGGATCCGGCCATCGGCCAGCAGCTTGAGGATGGCCTGCCGGGCCACCTCGCGGCGGATGGGATCGAAGCTGGAGACGACGATGCTCTCGGGCGTGTCATCCACGATGAGGTCGCAGCCCGTGGCCTTCTCCAGGGCCCGGATGTTGCGGCCCTCACGGCCGATGATGCGCCCCTTGAGGTCATCGCTGGGCAGCTGCACGGAGCTCACGGCCTGCTCCGTGACCACATCGGAGGCCACCCGCTGGATGGCGGCCCCGATGGTCCAGCGGGCCTTCTTGGCGGCCTCCTCCTGGGCCTCCTCCTCGATCCGGCGGACCAACTTGGCGGCATCCATGCGGGCGCCGTATTCCAGCTGCGAGATGAGTTCCTTCTTGGCATCCTCGCGGGTGAGTCCGGCCACTTCCTCCAGCCGCTTGGCCTGGGCTTCGATCAACTGCCTCGCCTCGGCCTGCTGGAGCTCGAGCCGCTCCAGGTCGGCCTTGCGCTTCTCGGTCAGGGTCTCGAGGTCCTTGGTCTTCTGGTCCACCGCCTGGGTCTTCTTGTCCAGCCCCTCCTCTTTGGATTGAAGGCGCTGTTCCTGCTTCTCCAGGTTCTTCTGCCGCTCGGTCAGGAGCTTTTCAGCCTCCTGGCGGGCCTGGAGGGCCTGCTCCTTGGCCTTCAGCTCGGATTCCTTGCGGACGGACTCGGCATCCTGGACCCCGCGCTCCAGGAGCCGCTGGGCCTCCCGCTTCGCCTCCTCCAGCATCCGTTCCCGCTGGGTCTTGGTGTCGGCCTCGGCCTTGGCCTGGGCCTGGGAACTGTCCAGGGCCGCCTTCTGGGCCCGCACGGACATCAGGTACGCCACCGCGCCGGCCGCCAGGGCCAGGGCGAGGAAAATCCAACTAATCAAATTCATGGGCGACTCCAAGGAGGGGATCCAAAGAGCCACCAGCACCCGAATTCAAAATCCCCGCTCAGTCGTGGAGGCTTGCCGAGTTCCCTAGCTTGTAGGGGGGAAACCAGAGTCCCTGGCTAAGGCGCGCCG
>CAIMBM010000270.1 GCA_903839205.1 uncultured Holophagaceae bacterium
CTCCATCACGGTGTTCCCCATCGTGCCGGATTTCGAGAAGTACCCGGAGTACGGGCGGGACACTCGCTACACCTTCGGGGAGATCGGCCTGGCGGGCCATTGGATCAAGATCCTGCTCCACCATCTCTTCCTGCATAAGGCGCGGATGCGCCCCTTCTGGTCCCTGATCCCGGAGTAGCTGATGAATGGTCACAAGTCCTACACGCCGGTTGAAATGGCCCAGCTGCGCTCATCCTATTTCGCCACCCGGCCCACCGGCTTCACCCGGTTCCTGCGGACCAGCCTGCTCTGGCAGTTCTTCCGGTTTGTCGTGATCAACCTCAAGATGGTCCGCATCATCCGGTTGAGCCACCGGAAACACTCCTGAGCGGGGCTGGGCTCAGGAGCCGAACTCTGCCGGGCTCAGGGACTGCAGGTACTTCGTGAGCAGTTTCTGTTTCTCGTGGCTGGCCTTCACCTTCTTCTGGTAGATAGAGAAGCGGTCCTCAGTGGGGCAGATGGCCGGGAACAGCGCCACGAGATCGCCACGCCGGAGTTCCTCCAGCAGGCTGTACCGGGGCACCAGCAGGACGCCCATGCCCTCGATGGCCGCGTGGATCATGGCCCGGATGTGGTTCACCTCGATGATGCGATCCATCAGGGGCTGCTCGTGCTCCGGTACGGCCATGAGGAAGCGGTTCCACCAGGCTCCGGCCTTGTCGATGGAGAGGACGGGCACACCGGAGAGGTCCGCCGGGACCCGCAGCTGGTGGATCTTCTGGAAGGCTGGGGCACAGGCCACCACATAGGTTTCGCGGAAGAGGACAACCTTCTTCAGTGAGGGCAGGGGATGGTCCAGGCAGTCGATGATCAGGTCGAGGTCGTCCCGAAGCAGAGGGGCGAGCAGATCGGGCCGAAGGGTGAAGTCGATCTCCAGATTCGGATTGGCGGCGAGGAAGGGCTGCATGTGCCGCATGAGGATGCTGCTGCCGAATTCCACCGTGGCGCCCAGCCGGAGCCGGCCCCGGGCATGCACCTGGTGCCGCCGCAGATCATCCGCGGCGGCGTCCAGAGTGGCAAACACCTGCTCGCAGGCCAGGTAGAGGCGCCTTCCTTCTTCCGTGAGGCCCAGCTCCCGGCCCCTGCGATCCAGCAATGGCGCCCCCACGAGGTCCTCCAGCTTGGTCATGGCATGGCTGACCGCGGACTGAGTGCGGTTCAGCCGGCGGGCGCAGGCCGTGAAACTGCCGGCCTGGGCGAGCGTAAAGAAGGTTCGGAGCTGGGCCAGATCGAGCAGGGGATCCATGGGCCTGGATGATATACATGTCGAAGGTTGGCCGAGTGAATTTCATGGGTTTCCATGGATTCCCGCTAAGCTCGGAGCCACCCCAAGCATGAGGCCCTCCTTGTCCGGGCCAGACCCCTCCCCGCAGCAGCTGGATCATCCGATGGCTCCTGAGCAGGTGTCCGAAGGTGGGGCTTTGCATTCCGGGCCAGGGCGGCTCCCGAGGGCGATCCTGGTGGGAACCTGGATCCTGGTGGCCTCTGTCCACTTGGTTCTGGGGTCGGGCCACCGGCTTCTGGTCTGGCCCCTTGGGTACATGCTTCTCGATGTCCTGGCTTGTGCAAGCCTGGCCTATCGAGCTTGGCGGGCCTCCCGCAGCGAACGGAGGGCCTGGTGGCTGCTGGCGAGTTCGGCCTTTCTATCTGCGCTGAGCCTGCTCCCGAACGCTCTACAGGTCTGGGGGAGACTCCCTCCGTGGACCGCGATGGCCTCCAGTTACCTGTCCCTGGCGGAAGGGATCCTGGTGCTCGTGGGAATCTTGAGCTTCCCGAGGGGCCGGGAACGGGGTGGGAGGTTCCGGCGCCGGGTTCTGGATGCCCTGATCTTCGCGGTCTCATTGCTGTTCCTGCTCTGGGTGATGGGGGTTCAGGGCTCGCTCCGATCCGCGGCCCAGGGCGTGGGTCTGCGGGTCTTCGCGGCCTACCTGAACGTGGCACTGCTCGGGGGTGGCCTGGTGTTCATGACCTCCTACCATCCCGCCCGCGCCCGAGGTCCGCTGGGTTGGCTCGCGGCCTCAGCCGGCGCCTGGCTGGCAGCGGTCTCCTGGTGGACGCTCACGGGCCTGCCGACGGCGATTGCGACGGAGCCATGGATCATCCTGGCTGGCGCCATCCCCCTGTTCCAGGGCCTGGCGGCCTGGTCCCCCAGGTTGGTGGAGGAGTCCCTGGTGGTGGCCAATCCCGAACACAAAATGGCGGGACTCCTCCCTTATCTGCCGGTGTCGGTCGCGGTGCTGGTGCTCGCGACGATGCTGGCCTGGGCTCCCCGGCAGGCCACCCGGGAGGCCTATGCCCTCTTCCTGGTCGTGGTCCTCCTCCTCCTCCTCCTCCTCCGGCAGGTGCTGGCCATCGAGGATCTTGAGGCGGCCAGGAGGACCCTCGAAGACCGGGTCCGCCAGCGGACGAAGGCTCTGGAGCAGGCCCAGGGCATCCTGTTGCGGACCGAACGCATGAACACCATGGCCCTCATGGGAGCCGGTCTGGCCCATGACCTCAACAACCTCTTGAGCGTCATCAAGACCTCCGCCGAACTGGCGGTCATGGACCTCGAGGCGAGCGGTCAGGCGAGATC
>CAIMBM010000271.1 GCA_903839205.1 uncultured Holophagaceae bacterium
AGGCGATGAGCAGGGCCTGGGCGCGGCGGTCCACGGTGAGGTTCGCCATGGCCCCCTGCATCTTGTCCATCCACCCCGTGACCTTCAGCACGTTGTAGATGACCAGGGCCCCGAAGGGGATGTACATGATCGGAAAGATGCCCGTGAGGCCGCCCTGGGCGGCCGCCAGGAGCGTCACCTTCGCCGGGAAATGGAACACGAAGATGGCCGTGAGCACCGCAGCCAGCCAGGCGACGGGCGCGACCTTGGCCGCCGGCTTCATCATCAGGGGAATGCCGAGGAGCAGCACGAGAAGCGGAAGGGTGGCCGCGAGGGCGAGCATCAACATTTTCTACCTCCAGATCTTCTACGATGAACCTTATAGAGATGTCGGCAGGACACCAAGGAGAATGTAGTTGGTTGTGACCAAAATTACTTCGACTTCACCGGGTCCGCCGGACGCTTCGGCAGGGTCATGGGATGGTCGGCGATCCGCTTGAGGACTTCGTCGACGCCCCGCTCCAGCTGAAGATCCCGGCCTGCCAGCGTCGAGATTGGATCATCCTCGACCTCGATGTCGGGAGAGACACCCTGGCCTTCGATGATCCACTCCCCCGTGGCCGCGTTCGTCCCGGATTGCGGGACGAAGACCCTGCCCCCGTCGATCAGGGGCGAGTAGTTCCCGCCCACCACGCCGCCCCAGGTGCGCTTGCCGATGAGGGGCCCGAGGCCCGCCAACCGGAAGTAGTAGGGGAAGATGTCGCCGTCGCTGGCACTGGTCTCGCTGATGAGGGCCACCATGGAGCCGTGGAAGACCGTGCTTGGGTAGGTGCCGGGATGGTCGCCCAGGTAGCCGAAGCGGGTGCCCAACAGCTTCTTGCCAAGGCGCTCCAGGACCATCTGGCTGATGTTGCCCCCGCCATTGGCGCGGACATCCACGACCAGTCCTTCCTTGCGGATCTGGGGGTAGTACCACTTGGTGAATTCGTAGAGTCCGGGGGCCCCCATGTCCGGGATGTGGAGGTAGCCCACCCTCCCACCACTGAGCTTGTCCACGGTCTCCTTCGAGCGCAGCACGAAGTCGAGGTAGCGCAGGCTGGCATCGCTTTCAATGGGGCGGTAGGTGACCTGCCGAGCCCCCTCGAGGGTGGGGCTTGCGTTGAGGGTCAGGGTCACCGTGAAGGTCTTGTTCCGGAGCAGCTGGTAGGGGTTGGCCTCGGCCTTCAAGTCCACCCCGTCGATGGCCAGGATGTAGTCGCCCTCGTGGGCATCCACCCCCACCTCGGTCAGGGGACTGCGGTACTTGGGCTCCTCGTTCTGGCCCCGGTAGATGCGGGCGAGCCGGTATCTACCCGCGGCCGGGTCAAGCTCGATGCGGGCGCCGGGCAGGCCCACCTTGGCCCGCTCAGGCTGGACGTAGTCGCCGCCCTCGGTGTAGGTGTGGCCGATGTTCAGTTCCGAGATGAGTTCGGTCAGCAGGTAGGTCAGATCCGAGCGGTGGGTGACATGCTGGAGCCAGGGACTGTACTGCTCGCGCAGGGCCTTCCAGTCGTTGCCGTGCATGTTCTTCACGTAGAAGAAGTCCCGGAACCGGCGCCAGGTCTCGTCGTAGACCTCGCGCCACTCCTCGGCGGGGATGAGGTCCACATAGAGCTCCTTGGTGGACACGGTCTTCTTCTCGGTGGTCTTGGGTTTGGCCTCGATCAGCTGGTAGGAGGCCGCGGGCCCATGCCCCACATGGGCCAGGACCTTGTTCCCATCCCGGCTGAGGGTCCAGCCTTGAATGTCGGGGAGCAGCTCGCTCTCCTGGCGCTTCTTCAGGTCGAAGATCCAGAGGCTGCTGCCGCCGCTTCTCCGGCCGTTGGCCTCCCCGTACACGAAGGGCGCGGATTTGGTGTAGAGCAGGTGGCCGCGGGTAGCCTCGAGGGCGCCCAGGTTGTCGGCGGGAAGGGGCACGCGGGTGCCACGTTGCTCGAAGCCCTCCCAGTCGATGCGGACCACCACGGGCTTGGCGGCCTCGGCTTTCTTCTCGCCGTCCTCCTTCTTCTCGGCCGCGGCGCCCACCTCATCGCTTTCCGGCGGGAAGGGGTGGGGCACGTCCCGGCGCAGGGCGTAGGCGATCACGTCCAGGTTGCGGTTGCCCGCGAAGTCGAATTCCAGGTTGCTGACCTGCGGGGCGTAGTCCCGCCGGCTGAGGGCGTAGAGGTACCGGCCCTCCGGGTCCCAGGCGGGGTCCGTGACGGGGAAGAGGTCGCCCGTGAGGCGGCGCAGGCGCTGCTCCGCCAGGCTCCAGACATGGAGGCTGCGGATGCCGTTCAGGTTCGAGAGGGAGAGGGCCAGGAACTGGCCGTCCGGCGACCAGGCCAGGTCCCCGCCCCGCCCCCCGAACTCATCCCTGGCGGCCTGGACCCTCTTGTGGTCCGACACACCGACCACATAGACGATGCCGTCCTTGTCCCTGAACGCGAGGTGCTTCCCGTCGGGCGCCCAGACGGGCTCGTTGAGCTGGGCCGCCAGTCCGGTGGTCAGCGCCTCGGGATGCCCCTTCCCATCCTGGTCCACCAGATAGAGCTGATCTTCGCCGCTCAGGTCCGAGATGAAGGCGATCTTCTTCCCGTCCGGCGACCAGCTGGCCAGCCGGTCATGGGCTCCGGAACTGTTCGTGAGGTTGCGGACGGCCCCCTTCTCGATGGGCACCGTGAACACATCCCCCCGGGCCACGAAGAGCGCCCGCTCGCCCTTGGGCGAGAGGCCGAAGCCCTCGATGTTCTTTTCCACGTTGATGCGGGTGGGACGCGAGGCTCCCCCGTCCGTGGGCACCTGGATGGAGAGGCCGCGATCGCTGCCGTCCTTCAGGTCGAACACGCGCAGTTCGCCGTTCAGCTCGTAGACGATGCGCGACTGGTGGTCGGAGGAGGGCCAGCGCACGTCCCAGGTCTTCTGGAAGGTCAGCTGCCTCACGGCGTCCGTGGCGGGATCCACCGCATACAGGTTCAGCGTCCCGTCCCGGTCCGAGGCAAAGCAGACCCGGTCGCCGATCCACATGGGGTCGCGCTCGGTGCGCTTGCTGGCGGCGATCTTCTTCTGCTGGTGGGTGGCCAGGTCGAACACGTAGAGGTGCTGGGCCCAGCCCCCCTCGTAGCGTTTCCAGTGGCGGAAGTCCCGGAACATGGGCGTGTAGGCGATGCGTGTAGCGTCCGGCGAGAAGGAGCCGGGTCCCGCCGTGGGCATGGGCAGCTTTACCGGCAGGCCCCCCTTGAGGCTCACGGTGTAGAGCGCCGTGCGGCTGAGCACGCCATCCGCATCCGTGGCGGCCCGGAACACCACGCCGGTCCCGTCCGGAGTCCAGCCCACCACCTGGTGGTCGTAGCCGCCCCGCGGGGGCAGCGGGCCCGCGGCCGGATCGAAGGTGAGCTGGCGCGGAATGCCCCCCCCGCTGGGCATGACATAGACCTGCTCATCGCCGTCGTACTGGCCCGTGAAGGCGATCCACTGCCCATCGGGACTGAACTTCGCGAACAGTTCCAGCCCGGGATGAGCGGTCAGGCGCGTGGCGGTCCCGCCGCTGGCCGGGGCCGTCCACAGGTCTCCACCATGGGTGAAGACCACCTTGTCGCCATGAATATCCGGGAAGCGGAGCAGCTTGGTCTGGGCCTGCGCGGGGCCGGACAGGGCCAGCGCGAGCACCAGGAAGCGGAGGAACAGGGCGCATCCAGACATGGCGTCACCTCGGGAAGTTCCACCATTGTATTGCGAGGTAGGACCCTGGGTGCCGGGAAATCGCTCGGATCCCCGGGGACGGATCCGCTAGCCTGAAGGCCCATGCGCATCCCACTGTCCCTCTGCCTGCTCTTCTCGCTCGCCCTGAGAGCCGAGGATCCCCCCATCGAGGTGAACCCCAACCGGCCCACCTTCGCCACGCCGGCCCTCACCACCCAGCCGGGGGTGGCGGAGCTGGAGTGGGGGGTGCAGCGCAGCACCTTCCGCGACGACAGCACGAGCTTCGGAACCCCCACCCTCCTGAAGCTCGGGCTGGAGAAGGATCTCGAGCTCCGCCTGGCC
Organism: uncultured Holophagaceae bacterium; assembly: GCA_903839205.1. Lineage (GTDB taxonomy): Bacteria > Acidobacteriota > Holophagae > Holophagales > Holophagaceae > Geothrix. The sequence goes on from CAIMBM010000271.1 coordinate 4,042, forward strand.
TCGCCCGGCTTCCAGCGTCTGGCGCCGGTCGGGGCGGCGACGGCCTCGGGACCCGGCGATTTCAGTCTGGGCGCGCAGTGGTGCTACCTCCACGAGGGGTTGTTCGGCATGGATCATGCCGTCCAGCTGGCCCACACCTTTCCCACGGCACCCTCGGCCGGGGGCCTCGGCAACGGCGCCCCCGTCGACACCCTCACCCTGCTCTTCAGCCGGGATGCGGGCCCCTACCACATCGACGTGAACGTCCTGGAATCGTGGATCGGACTCAGGCCGGACCTGGGCGGGGGGCGGGCCCCCCAGACCGCCGGCACGGTCTCCATCTCGCGCAGCTTAGGGGACACCTGGTCGGTCTCCGGGGAGCTGTATGCGATCCAGGCCACGCCGGTCAGCGCGCACCTGGTCGACAACCTCTGGGCGGTGGCCTGCAAGGTGTCCAAGCGGCTGGTGCTCGACGCGGGGGTGGACCTGGGACTGAGCCACGGGGCGCCCCGGTACACGGTCTTCGCGGGTCTCACGGTGGGCCTGGGTTATTTCCGGAAGCCATGAGCGAAGCAGCCCCCCTTTCCGTCAAGCGCCTGCTGGAACAGGTCAAGGCCCGCCTGGAACCGCCCTTCGCCGCGGTCTGCGTGGTGGGCGAGGTCTCGAATTTCCGGGGGTCCGGCAGGCACTGGTACTTCACCCTGAAGGAGGAGGGCGCGGCCCTCACCTGCGCCGTGTGGGCCAGCCAGCAGCGCTTCCTGTCCCACCGCCCCGCGGATGGCCAGCGGGTGGTCCTGAGGGGCAGCCTGAACCTCTACGTGGCGGGGGGAACGATCACCCTGGCCGTGACCCACTGCGAACCGGCCGGGGCCGGCGACCTCCAGGCGCGGCTGCGGCAGCTGGAAGCGGACCTGCGCACCCGGGGCCTCTTCGACCGGCCCAAGCGGCCCCTGCCCAGCTTCCCCGGGCGGCTGGGCGTGGTGGCCGCCCTTGGGGGGGCCGCCCTGCGCGACGTGCTGGAGGTGACGGCCCGCCGCTCCCCGGGCATCGATCTGCTCATCGCCCCGGCGGCGGCCCAGGGGGACCGCTGCGTGCCGGAAACCCTGCTGGCCATCCAGGAGCTCCAGGATCCCCACTGGGGCTGCGAGGCCCTCCTGCTGGTGCGCGGCGGGGGCAGCCTGGAGGATCTCTGGGCCTTCAACGATCCGGACCTCGTGCGGGCCGTGGCGGAGTGCCGGATCCCGGTCGTCACGGGGGTGGGACACGAGATCGACACGACCCTGGTGGACCTCGCGGCGGACCGCCGTGCGGCCACCCCCAGCCAGGCCGCGGAGCTGGCCACGCCGGACCGCACGGCCCTGGCCGCCGACCTGCGGAGGCGCGTGGAGGCCCTGACGGCCAAGACCCTCTGGCGGCTCCGGGGCCTGGAGACCACCCTCAACCTGCTGGTGGACCACGGCCTGAACCGGGCGGACCCGCTGGCGGCCACCGCGGCCCGGTTCGGATTCCTGTCCCAGCGCCTCGCCCTGGCCCATCCCAGCCGGCGCCTGGACGGCGCGGCGGCCCGGCTGGCCCTGCTCCGGCAGAGGGTGGCCCAGGCCGCCTCGACCGCGGCGGGGGATCTGGATCTGCCCCGGATCCTGGAGGCCCGGAGGCGCCTGGGCCCCGCGGCCTTGCGGGCCCTCCAGCGTCGGGACCAGCGGCTGGCGGTGCTGGCTGAACGGCTGCAGGGCCTGGATCCCACCGGACCGCTCCACCGCGGCTTCGTGCTGGCCCTCGGCCTGGATGGGCGGCCCCTGACCCGGGCCTCGGCCCTCCCCTCCGGGGCCACCTTGCGCCTTCGCTGGCTGGACGGCGAGCGGAGGGCCACCCTCGACTGAGAGGATGGCCTCAAAAGCGCTTGAGTCCCAGCCCCCCGGGGGTGTGCTAAGGTAAAAAAAATTCCCGGTGCCGAATGTCCAACGACCCCCAGGAAGTGTCGGCGCAGCCCCCGGGACGGCAGTTCCTCGAGCCAGGAACCCAGGTCGGCCGCTTCAGGGTGGAAGCCCTGCTGGGCAGCGGCGGGATGGGTGAAGTCTACCGGGCATGGGATGCCACCCTGGAGCGCCTTGTGGCCCTCAAGGCCCTGAGGGCGGGGGAGGCCCGGGACACGGGCGCGCCGGAGCGGTTCCGTCGTGAGGCCCTCGCCCTGGCCCAGCTCAATCACCCGAACATCTGCCAGATCTATGACTGGGTGGACGGGCCCGGCGGCACCTTCATCGCCATGGAACTCGTGGAGGGCCGACCCCTGGACCAGGCGGCACCGGACCTGCGGGTGCGCGACAGGCTCCAGGTCGTCCGGTCCGTGGCCCTCGCCCTGGAAGCGGCCCACGCCCGGGGGCTCGTGCACCGCGACCTCAGGCCCGGCAACATCCTGGTCGCCCCCGGGGGCCCCAACCAAGCCCCCAAGGTGAAGGTCCTGGACTTCGGGCTGGCTCGGCTCATGGATCCCCGGGGCCCCTCGGAGAACCAGATCACCCCGCCGGCAGTGCCGAACCTGGCGCTGCTCCTGTCCCTGGAAGAAGCCGAACTGAGGCGGAATCCGGACCGCCAGGACGCGACCGCCACCAGGCCCGAGGACAGCCGGCAGGAAGCCTCGGGCCCCCATCCCTGGTCCCAGACCCCCCAGGCTGGGGCCACCCAGAACGCCCTGAGCTATGCCTCCCCGGAGCAGATCCAGGGCCAGGCCGCGGGTCCCGCCAGCGACCTTTTCTCCCTAGGCATCGTGGCCTGGGAACTGCTCGCGGGCGGACATCCCTTCCCCGGAGAAGGCCGCACCCGGATGCGCGCCATCGTGGATGGGCCGCGCCGGGGACTGAAGGGGCGGGGCCTGCCTGCGGGCACCGCCGAACTGCTGAGGGCCATGCTCGAGGCCCACCCGTTCAAGCGGCCGACCGCGAGCCGCGTCGCCGCCACCCTCGGCGATCTCCTGAAGCCCCGGAGGCTCCTTCGCTGGACGGCGTTTTCGGTGGCCAGTGCCCTGCTCCTGGCGGTGGCCGTGAACGGGTTCCTGGGCCGCGGCGTCATCGCCGACCTGACCCGCCAGCGACCGGCCCGGGTGGCCGTGTTCCCCTTCCTCAACCAGACCGGCGAGCCGCGGCTGGATCCCATCGCGGGGGTCCTCGTTCCTGAGCTGCTCGCGGCGGCCCTTCGCGAACACCCCAGGCTGGCCCCCCTCGACGCGGAGACCCTGACCCGGGCCCGCAGCACCCTGCGCCTGTCGCCGGAGGGTGCGCTCAATCCCTCGGACCAGCTGCGACTGGCCTCGGCCCTCGGGACCCAGCTCCTCCTCCGGGGCAAGCTCCGGAAGGGCGAGGACGGGTCGTTCGCCCTCTCCTTCGAGCTGGTCGACGCCAGCGGGAAGGTGCGGCACGCAGGCGAGGCCCGGGAAAGCCGGGAACACCTGGACATCTCCCTGCCCCTCGCCCGCAGCGCCTCGGGCGACCTCTTGAGGGCCGTGGATCCCCTCGCGAGCCGCCAGCGGCCGCTCTGGCCCGACCTTCCCGCAGGTGCCATGGCGGCCTACACCCGAGGCTCGGCGCTCATGGACCGGGGCGATTTCAAGGGGGCTGTTCCGGCTTTCCAGGAGGCCGCCCAGCTGGCGCCTGATTTCGTACCCGCAGTCCTGGCGGAGGCCCGGTGCCTCAGCCGCCTGGCGGATGCGGCCCCGGAACCGGTCTTCCAGTGGGCCCGCTGGGCCGCGAGGGCCCAGGGCAACCGCTTCGGCGAAATGGCAGCCCTGCACTTCCTCGCCATCCGCCTGGGGGAGCGGGGACTCTGGGAGGCCTCGGACCAGGCGGCCCGGGCCGCCCTGGACCTGGCCCGGACCCTGGGCGACGCCTCCTTCGAGGCCAGCGCCCACGCCACCCTCGGGGTCAATCTCCAGGGCCAGCACCGGCCCGCCGAGGCCGAGGCCGAGTGCCAGCAGGCCCTGGCGATCTTCCGCACGGTGGGTGATCGCCTCAGTGCCAGCCGCACCTTGAAGGACCTCGCGGGGTTGGAGAAGGACCGGGGCCGCCTCAAGGACGCGGAGGCGGACTACCTCGGCGCCCTCCAGGCCGTGCAGGCCTTCGGGGACCGGTGGGGCGAATCCTCCCTCACCCACAACCTGGGCGACCTCGCCATGGCCCAGGAGGGGGGCCTGGACCGGGCCGAAGCCTTCTACAGGAAGGCCCTCGCCCTCCATGAAGCGATCGGCGACCAGGACGGCCTGGCCTCCACGCTGCTGGGCCTGGCCAGCGTCTTCCAGGCCCGGGGCGACCTGGACCGGGCCGAAGGGATGGTGCGCCAGTGCCTCGAACTGGCCCGCAGGAACAGCCTGCGGCCCGCGGAGGCCCTGGCCTGCTACCGCCTGGGGGAATTGAGCCGCACCTCCAAGAAGAACGATGCCGCCCGCGGGTACTATCAACAGTCCCTGACCCTCCACCATGAGCTCAGGGACCCGGTCATGGAGGCCCGCTGCCTGGCCGGGGAGGCGGAATGCCTGGCGCGGGACGGGCACCGGGGCATGGCCCGGGCCCTGCTGGCCCGCGGCCGGGAACTGTCCGCGGTGGAGTCGCCCTACCTCCTCCGCGCCCAGGCCTGGCTGGCCCGGAGCGAAGGTCATGCCGACGAGGCCAGGGCGCTCTTCGGCAGGGCCCTCCTGATGGCCCCCCTGCGGGCGCCGGAGATCGTCCGGGAACTGAAGGAAGCCGCCGGTTGATCCGGGCCCCCCCGGACCGGATCAGCGCCTCAGGATGAGCAGGGTCAGGTCGTCGGCAAAGCTGCGCCCCTGGGCGAAGGCCACCGCGTCCGCGAGGATGGCCGCCTGCAGGTCCTCCGCGGGCTTGCCGAGCAGGCTCGCCAGGCGTTCCTCCCCGTACAGGCTGCCATCTGGCGCCTGGGCCTCGGTCAGGCCATCGGTGTAGAACACCAGGCTGTCCCCGGGCTCTAGAAGGCCCTCGCAGGGCTCCAGTGCCTCCTTGAACCGGCTGGCGCTGAGGCCCACGCCCAGGCCCCGGGGGTGCAGGCGGAGGACCGGGCCTCCGGCGCGCCGCAAAAAGGCCGGCGGGTGCCCGGCCCGCACGAACCGGTAGCGTCCCGTCGCCGGGTGGAAGGTGCCGTAGACCAGGGTGAGGAACAGTCGGCGTCCGTGCCCCTGGCACCAGATGGTATTCAGGCGGTCGGCCACCTCCAGAGGATCGAGGACCTGCTTGTCCAGGGCGGACAGCACGCCCTTGGTCTCCGCCGCGTAGAAGGCCGCGCTGGTGCCCTTCCCGCTCACGTCCGCGATGAGGAAGGCCAGGCCCCCGTCCGCCAGGGGGAAGACATCGTAGTAGTCCCCGGCCACCTCCCGGGCCGGGAGGATGCTGGCTCGCACGCAGGGCACCCCCAGGGCCTCCAGGTCCGGCAGCAGCCGCATCTGCACCTCCCGGGCGACCCGCAACTCCTCTTCCATCCGCAGGCGTTCCCCCTTCTCCGCATCCGCGGTCTGGAGACGGACGGCCATCTCGTTGAAGGCTTCGGTCAGCTGGGTGACCTGGTCCCGCCCCCGCGGCCGGATGCGCGTGTCGAAATCGCCGTGGGTCAGGCGGAGCACCCCCCGGTGCAGTTCGTTCACCGCTCGCCCCAGCGACCAGGCCAGGCTGAGGCCCATCAGGGTGGCGATCGCCTGGGCCACCAGGAGCCCCATGAGGATCAGGGCCACCACGACGATGGCCTTCACCGCCCCTTCGGACATGGCCTGGCCTTCGGCGGACTTGTAGCCTGCAAATAGCCAGTAGAGGTTGGTCTCGGGCGTGGCCGTCAGCACCAGGGCACGGCCCGTCTTCCAGTCGAGCAGGGTGAAGGCCTGGGGCGGCAGGTCGAAGGGGCGGAAGAGGCCGGATCCAGCCAGGGGTTGGCCCTCTGCCCAACGGGCGACCTCCTGCCCAGGCCCCCCAAGGATCGGCGCCTCCCCGACGGTGCCTCCTGCGGCCTGGACCCGGATGGTCTCCTTCTCGCCTGCCTTCAACTCCCGCCTGGGAGTGATGCGGAACTGGATCCTGCCGCCGGATCGGCCCTGGGTACGCTCCCCCAGGGTGCGGAAGGGCAGCGACAGGATCCGGTAGCCCGCAGCCTCCTTCCGCACAGATCTGAGGAACAAAGGACTGACCTGCCCAGCAGCACCGGCCTCTGGGAGGTCCACCGCCATCCCCAGAAAGGTGGCCGGCACCCCTGCCGGCAGGCTCGGGACGTGCTCCGCCCGGGCAGCCCCATAGGACCGGAGGACTTGGAGGGCCCCCGCATCCGAGGGCGCCTGGTTCGCCAGGCTGAGGGCCTCCTGCCAGGCCAAGAGGTTCTGCTGGGTGGCCCGGCTCACCTGGGCCCCGAGCCCCAGCCAGCTGGTGGCCGTCAGGAGCACGCCGAGACCCAGCACGGGCAGCACCGACATCAGGGCCAGGATCACCCAGAGTCGCCGCGACACCCTGAAGAGCAGCTTCCGCCAGACCCACAGGAAGCCCCGCCAGAACAGCACCCAGCCGCCAAGCCAGAGCAGGCCGGTGGCCAGGCATCCACCCCCGCTGTGAGCCGTCAGCAGCAGGCCACCCAGGAACAGCACCCAGGGCAGGTCGCGGCGGAGCCTGAAGGCGGCCCAGCCTTGACGGAACAGCACCTGCACCCGGGCGAGCATGGCAGGCTCAGGGCATGAGCAGCCCACCGTTCACGCTGAGCACCTGGCCCGTGACATAGCCCGCCTCCTCGCTGGCCAGGAAGACCACGGCGGAGGCGATGTCGTCGACGGTGCCCATGCGACCCAGGGGGATCTGTTTGGTGAACTCGGCCTTCACGCCCTCGGGGAGATCCGCCGTCATGGCGGTCTCGATGTAGCCCGGGGTGACGGCGTTGGCCGTGACGTTGCGGCTGGCCAATTCCCGGGCCACAGACTTGGTGAGGCCGATGAGGCCGGCCTTTGCCGCCACGTAGTTCGCCTGGCCCGGGTTGCCCATCTGGCCCACCACGGAGGCGATGTTGATGATCCGCCCCCAGCGCTGCTTCATCATGGGCTTGGTGGCTGCCTGCATCGCGGCCCAGGCTCCCTTGAGATTCGTGTTGATCACCGCGTCCCAGTCCTCTTCTTTCATCTGGATGAGCAGCTTGTCGCGGGTGATCCCGGCGTTGTTCACCAGGATGTGGATGGCGCCGTGGCGCTCCACCGTCGTGGCCACCGCGGCCCTCACCGAGGCGCCGTCCGAGAGGTCGGCCACCGCCACATCCGCCTTGCCGCCCTCCGCCGCAATGGCGTCCGCCACCTCCTGGAGCTTTCTCAGGGTGCGCGCGGCGCAGACCACGGTGGCTCCCTGGGCCGCGAGCTGCTTCGCGATGGCTGCACCGATGCCCTGGCTGGCACCGGTGACGAGAGCGACCTTGCCGTCAAGGCGGAACATGGAACCTCCGGGAGTGTGGAGGGACAGGATAGCAAGGAGGAGGCGGGTGGACTGGGGGCCTTGTCCAGCCCCGGGATGGACGTACCATGGGGCCCTTCACAAGGGAGGGCTCATGCTGCTCATGGCCTGTCTGCTCCTGCTCCAGTCTCCCGGGCCCCAGAGCCCGGCCTGGTCCGCCACCACCTACGAGGCCGCCTCCACCGATGCGAACCGGAAAGTCCTCGCCGAGGCCAAGCCCCTCACCGTCACCGGCGAAGTGGTGGACGTCTCCTGCTACACCCAGCTGGGCAAGCGGGGCGAGGGCCACAGGGCCTGCGGGGCGAAATGCGTGGCGGCGGGCGCCCCCGCGGGCATCCTCGCGGCCGATGGGACGCTCTACATCCTCATGCCCGAGCCGCACCATCCGAGGCGGGACGGCAAGGCGAGCCTGGCTGCCTATTTCAGCGAGCACATGGCCCAGACCCTCACCCTGTCGGGCATGGCCTCCACCCATGGCGGCATTCACACGCTGTTTATTCCCGTTCCCGCCGAAGCCAAATAGCTACTTCAAGTCCCGGAGCCACGCGGCCACCGGCGATAGGTCCGCCAGGGGCGTGCTGTCGCCGTAGGCGCTCATGGCATCAGCACCGGACAGCCCGGTCCTGGCGCGAGGCTCCCGCTTGAAGAGGTGGTTCGCCTCTGGAACCTGGATCAGGGTCCCCTTGAAAGCGGGGGGCAGGGTCCCGGGCTCCCAGGTCTGGATGTCGCGGTCGCCCCAGACCATGGCGCAGGGCACGGCCAGGCGCAGGGCCATGGTCCATGGATCCAGGTCCAGCAGATCCCGGACGAAGCCCCGGCTTTCCGGGCGGGCCAGACCCTGCGCCAGGGCGGCGATGCCCGGTGCCACGCCCGCTGGCGTTCCGGGCAGGTCCTGGCCCGTGCGGATGGCCCCCAGGACCGATTCGAGGTAGGCAAGGTTGAGCCTGGAGACCTCCGCCGGCGCCTTCGCTGCCTCCAGCCTGGCCTGGACCTGGACCGGGATGAGCCGGCCCATGCTCATGCCTGGCATGGCCAGCAGCAGCAGGGCATTGGCTTCACCGGCCGCCAGCAGCGACAGCAGCGCCCCCTCGCTATGTCCCACGAGCAGCAGCTTCTTCCCCTTCGCCTCAGGCAGGGCGCGGACAGCCCTCAGGGCCGCCTTGATGTCACCCACCTGAGCGTCCAGCGAGATGTCGAGTCCCGGGTCCCTGGACCCAATGAACCGCTTGTCGTAGCGCAGCGAGCCGAGACCCTGCTCCTTCAGCCAAGCAGCCAGGTCCCGCCCTCCATGGCTGGGCATGGGTATGAGGGGGCTGGACCAGTCCCGGTCCGTGGGTCCCGAGCCCGCCACCATCACGGCAAAATAGGGATGGGCGCCACCGGCGAGCACCGTCGCGTTCAATGGAAAAGCATTGAACCCCGGGAAACGGACCCTTCGCTCGCCTGCACGGAGGGGCTGGGGGCCGCTGGCCTCTTCAGCCTTCAGCGCCTCCACGGGTGCCGGGCCTGTGCGCCGGAGCGTCAGGGGCAACTGGGCGCTGCCCTGGATGAACGTGCCGCTGGCGGCGATGCCGCCTGGACCGATGGCCCCATCGAAAGCAGGATCGCCAGGAATGCCCGGCAGGGTGAACTTGAGCCGGCCGGCCCCCGCGCTGATCTTGGTGAGCGCCAGGTTCTTCACGCCTTGCGCAGGGATGGAGATAACGCCCTTCCAGTCATCCCCCTTCACCCAAAGGTCCACGAGCAAATCGAGCTTCCCCTTGGGCAGTTGGAGGGAGCCTTCCCAATGACCTGCCTGCGGCACTTCGGGTGGGGATTGCGCAAGGCTGGGCGAAAGCAGGCAGGGAAGCAGCAGCAGGAAGCGTTTCATCAGGACTCCGGAGGCAGGCGCCGTCCCGGTCCAGATGATGCCCGGTCCCATGGCAATCGGCCACCGCCACTGCCGAGCGGACAGCCCCACCTGGGCCGTTGACGTACCGGGCCGACTGCCCTAACATTACTGCCTTGGCAGTGATTGCTTAGGCATTAAATGCGAGGATGAGGTCGTGGGCACCGATTCAAGGGGGACAGAGCCGCTGTACACCCCCGAAAACTACAATCCGGAGGAGAGCATCGGGCGCCTCATCGCCGATGTCTCCGGGCGGCTGTTGTCCGCCTTTGACGATGAGATGACCGGCATGGGCATTACCGGCGCGCAGTGGGTGATCCTCATGCGCATCGCCAATGGCTGCGGTTCCACGGCCGCCGAGCTCTGCCGCTTCAGCCGCTACGACACCGGCTCGATGACCCGCATGCTGGATCGCCTGGAGGAAAAGGGGCTGATCCGGCGCGCCCGGAGCGACAAGGACCGCCGGGTCATGTGCCTGGAACTCACCGAAACGGGCCGGGGCTTGTACCCCCTCATGCCGCCCGTGGCCATGAAGGTGCTCAACGCGCACCTCCGGGGTTTCACGCGGGAGGAACTGGACCTGTTCAAGGGCTTCCTGAACCGCATGCGGATCAACAGCGAGCAGGCCGCCCTGGATCCCGCCAGCCCCGTCCAAAACCCGTCGAGATCCGGCGCCGCCGTATGACTCGACCAGAAGCTGCTTCAAAACGGATGGAGGATTTCATGTCCCGCCTCACCCCCCGGGCACCAGGCACCACCCGCGTTCCCTGCGGGGTTCTTGTGCTCTGCCTGACCCTGCTGGGATCGACGGCGGCCTGGTCCCAGGTGCCTTCAGCGCCTGGCGAAAGGCCCTCCACGGTGGTCCGGCTCACCCTTGCGCAGGCGATCCGGACGGCCCTCGGCGAGAACCCCCGGGTGCACCAGTCCCTGCTGGCCATCGCCGAAAGCGGGGATGACCGCCGGGCCGCCGCCGCGGCGCTCCTGCCCACGGTGGCGGCCCAGGCCTATGGCCAGCGCAACAAGTACAACCTGGAAGCCCAGATGGGGATGTCCGTGCCCGGCTTCCCGTCCGTGGTGGGGCCCTTCAACTGGAGCACGGCGGGATTCGAGGCACAGGTCTCCCTCTTCGACCTGAGCCTCTGGAAGAAGTGGCGCGCCTCCCAGAACGCCGAGGACTCGGCCCGCGCCCAGGGCCGGGCCGTGCGCGAGGAGATCACCGCCCTGGTCGTGGGGCAGTACTTCCACGCCCTCCGCGCCATCGCGTCGGTCAAGGCCGGCGAGTCGCGGGTGGACCTGGCGGAGGCCCTGGCCAAGCTGGCGGAGAACCAGCAGAAGCAGGGGGTGGGCACCAGGCTCGACACCCTGCGCTCCCAGCTCCAGCTCCAGACCGAGCGCCAGCGCCTCATCCAGGCCCAGACCCAGCGGACCACGGCCTTTGCGGGCCTCGTCCGCCTGCTGGACCTGCAGCCCGGCACCGCCGTCGAGCTGACGGATTCCCTGGCCACGCCTGCGCTCCCGGTCGACACCTTCCAGGAGGCCTACCGGTCCGGACTCGCCCAGCGCCCCGAGCTCGCGGCGCTGGATGCCCGGGAGAAGGCCGCCGTGAACCTGCGCGAGGCCGCCCAGGGCCTGCGCCTGCCCACGCTCGTCGCCACGGGCAGCTACGGTTCCACGGCCCTCCAGTCCATGTCCGGGACCAACACCTACCAGGTCTCCCTGGGCCTCCGCGTGCCGCTGTTCACGGGCGGCCTCATCTCCTCCCAGGTCGCGCGCGCCACGGCCGAGCAGAGCCGGGTGCAGGAGGCCCGGCGGGAGGTCCGCGCCCAGGTCGGCTACGAGGTCCAGGTGGCCCAGGCGGAGCTGGAGGCCGCCGTCCACGAGGTGGAAGTGTCGAACCTCGCCGTGGCGCTTTCGACGGAGGCCCTCACGCAGTCCCAGCACCGTTTCGAAGCCGGCGTGAGCAACAACATCGAACTGATCAATGCCCAGGATGAACTGGCCCGGGCCAATGACAACCAGATCAGCGCCCTCTACCGTCTGAACCAGTCCCGTGCGGACCTGGCCCGGGCCACGGGGCAGCTCGAATCCTACTTTGCACGCTGATGGAGACCCCGATGACTGAAGAAGCTTCCAACCCGTCAGCCCCTTCCGCCTCGGGGGCGCCCGAGGCCAACGGGTCCCGGGCCATGCTCGTCCTGAAGATCGGCATGCCCCTCGTGCTGCTCCTCGCCGCCGGGATGTGGTTCTACTCCCGCAACCGCGTGAGCACCGACGACGCCCAGGTGGACGGCCACCTCGTGCCCGTCTCCTGCCGGGTCTACGGCACCGTGGACAAGGTGCTGGTGGAGGACAACCAGGCCGTGAAGACCGGGGATCCCCTCGTCGTGGTGGATCCCCGCGACATCCAGGCCCGGCTCGATCAGGCCAGGGGCGCCCTGGCCCAGGCCCGCGCCCAGGTCGAAGGCGCCAAGGCCGACCTGGAACGGGCCCAGGTGGCCTACCAGCAGGCCCGCAGCTCGGATCTGGACACCGCCAAGGCCCGGCTCGACGCCAAGAAGGCCAGCCTGGACAAGGCGACCTCCGACCTCCAGCGCATGAAGCCCCTGGCAGCCCGCGAGGAGATCTCGGCCCAGCAGTTCGACGGCTTCAAGACCCAGGCCGAGGTCGCCGACGGCGAATGGCGGGAGGCCCAGCAGCACCTGGCCTCGCTGCAGCGCGAAGCCGACATCCGCAAGGTGGCCGTGGGGATCGCCGAGGCCCGGCTGGCCTCGGCCCAGGCCCAGGTGGACCAGGCCCGCGCCACCCAGGAAGGCTTCGACCTCCAGCTGGGCTACACCAGGATCCTCGCGCCCGTGGACGGCGTCGTGACCCGCAAGTTCGTCGAGGCGGGCCAGACCATCCAGCCCGGCCAGGGGCTGCTCACCTTGATCCCACTTCACCAGAGCTGGGTCACCGCCAACTTCAAGGAGACCCAGCTCGCCCGCATGAAGCCCGGCCAGGAGGCGGAGATCAAGGTGGACATGAACGGCGTCGTGCTGAAGGGCCACGTGGATTCCATCGCCGGCTCCACAGGCTCCCGCATGAGCCTGCTGCCGCCTGAGAACGCCGTGGGCAACTTCGTGAAGGTCGTCCAGCGCATCCCCGTGAAGATCCGCATCGATGAGGAGGAATCCAGGAAGGTGGTCCTGCGGCCCGGCATGAACGTCGAGGCCACGGTTCTCCTGCAATGAAACTGACCAACCACAAAGGTATTTCGACCACATAGAACACGAAGGGCGCGAAGAAAGGTACGAGGTCAGGCGTTGGAACTTCAGCAGCAGGAGTGGAAGGCATATCACCTTTTGTGTTCTTTGTGCTCTTTGAGGCTACAAAGCTTTTTCTCCCCTTGCGGTGAAGAGCAAGTGCCCATTGACCTCTTCGGTCGTATGTCCTAGATGAACACCCACCGCCACATCAGCCCCTGGATCATCGCGCTCACCGTGATGATCGCGACCTTCATGGAGGTCCTCGACACCAGCGTGGCGAACGTGGCCCTGCCCCACATCGCCGGCAACCTCTCGGCGACGGTGGAGGAGACCACCTGGGTGCTGACCTCGTACCTGGTGGCCAACGCCATCGTGCTGCCCCTGGGCGGCTACTTCTCCAGCCTCATCGGTCGCAAGCGCTTCTACCTCACCTGCGTGTCCATCTTCACCATCGCCTCCCTGCTCTGCGGCATCGCGCCGTCCTTGGGCTGGCTCATCTTCTTCCGGGTGCTCCAGGGCCTCGGCGGCGGCGGCCTCCAGCCCATTTCCCAGGCCATCCTGGTGGAGACCTTCCCCCACGAGAAGCGCGGCGCGGCCATGGCCGTCTATGGCATGGGCGTGGTGCTGGCGCCCATCATCGGCCCGGTGCTGGGGGGATGGATCACCGACAATTTCAGCTGGCACTGGATCTTCCTCATCAACATCCCGGTGGGATTCCTCTCCTTCGCGCTCACCAGCGCCCTGGTCCACGATCCGCCGTCCTTCCACCGGATCTCCCTCAAGGAGGGCGCCCGCTTCGACTACCTGGGCATCGGCGTCATCACCCTGGGGCTGGCCTCCCTGGAGATCGTGCTGGACGAAGGCCAGCGCAGGGACTGGTTCAGCTCGAACCTAATCGTCTTCTTCGCCATCGCCGCGGTGGTGGCTCTGGTCTACGCCGTCTATCACGAGCTCCGGAAGGACCGGCCCATCGTGGACCTGAGGCTGCTGAAGGACCGGACTTTCGCGGTCTCCATCCTCATGCTCTTCGTCCTGGGCTTCGTGCTCTACGGCAGCCTGGCCCTCCTGCCCATCTTCCTCCAGACCATGCTGGGCTACACGGCCCTCCTGAGCGGCTGGGTGCTCAGCCCAGGCGGCCTAGCCGTGATGGTGATGATGCCGGTGGTGGCGGGGTTGCTGAAACGGACAGATGCCCGCTGGCTCATCGGCATCGGGTTCTTCACCTGCGGCCTGGGCCTCATCCAGATGTCAGGCTTCAACCTGCAGGTGGACTTCCAGACGGCCATGGTCTCCCGCGTGGTGCAGAGCCTGGGCTTCGCCTTCCTGTTCATTCCCATCAACGTGTCTGCATTCCAGCACATCCCGCACGAGAAGACGGCCTATGCCACGGGTCTCATGAACCTGGTCCGCAACATCGGGGGCAGCACGGGCATCGCCCTCGCCACCACCATGCTCTCCCGCCGCTCCCAGTTTCATCAGAACAACCTCATCGGCCACCTCTCTCCGGGCGATCCCGCCTACCAGGGCTTCCTGGACCGGGCGACCCAGCTGGGTGTGCTCCGCGGGGGGCTCTCGCCGGCGGACGCCGCCCATGTGGCCCAGGGGGTCGCCTACGGCACCGTGATCCGGCAGTCGAGCATGATGGCCTTCTCTGACACCTTCTGGTTCATGGGTGTGCTCTGCTTTGTGCTCTTCCCCCTGCTCTTCCTCATGCGGCAGAGCCGGGCCACGGAACCGGTCGCGATGGAGTGAAGCCGCGCCCCAGGGCGCGCCAAGCACCAGGACCACCAAGGGCTGCCGTAAAGGCGGCACCTGGTGGTCCTGGTATTGGTCTCGCGGTCTGGTGCGGCGGCCGGGGCTACTGCGCCGCCGGCTCGTCCACGAAGTCCTCGTCGGACAGGCCGCTGTCGGGCGGCAGCTTGGCCAGTTCCTTCTTGACCAGGTCCTGGTGCTCGACTTCCTCGTCCCGCAGTTCCTCGAAGAGGGCCCGGACGTCGGCATCCTTCAGCGCGGGCAGGGCCGACACGAAGAAATCGTGGGCCTTCACCTCGGAGGCCAGGGCGGCCTTCATGGCGTTGCGCGGCGTCATGAAGGCGCGGGCGGCATCGTAGTCCGGCGCCTCGATGTCGAAGATCATGGCCCGGGTGACGGAGCGGGGCGCGTCGCCGAACAGCTTGATGCGGCGGGCCAGCAGCTCCCGGCCGTGCTTGGCCTCGTTCTCGACCATGTACCGGAAGAACTTGGCGGCCTCCGGCGTGCGGTGCTGGTCCATCTGCGCCGCAAACTCCTCGTAGCGCTCCTGGGCCTCGTCCTCGACCAGGATGGCCAGGTCGAGGGCATCCTTCAGGGACAGGTTGGCGAAATCGATGCCTTGGATGGCCATGGGACCTCCTAATTACTTCTTGATGAAGAGGTCGAGGATGCGTTCCTTGGGCTGGGCATCCTTGGACAGAAGCGCCTGCCGTTCCTTGACCAGGTCGCCGTAGGTCGGCGGGGGCTCGGGATTGCGGTAGAACACGCCGAGGTGCATCTTCTGCCCGTACTGCTGGGCGAGGTCCATGGCGGCGAGGCGGTCCGCCGGGTTGTGCCCCATGCTCGCCAGGCTTTCACTGATGGACTTGAGGCCCTTGATCTGCTGGGCTTCCTCGCCGTAGGTGACGCAGGGAGACTGGACGTTCACGAAGGCGAAGCCGGGGTAGCGGATGGCCTCCTCGATGGTCGCCGCCATTCCCGCCAGGTCCGTCGGCGAGGCCTGGGCCACGAAGCCGGCGCCGTAGGCCAGCACGTAGAGCAGGGGATTGACGGGCTCTTCCATGCTGCCGTAGCGGGACGTGCAGGTGACGCGGCCCTTCTGCGACGTGGGTGAGAGCTGGCCCTTGGTGAGGCCGTAGATCTGGTTGTCCATCACGATGTAGGTGATGTCCATGTTGCGGCGGATCAGGTGGGCGATGTGCCCGCCGCCGATGGAGAAGCCGTCGCCGTCGCCACCGGCGGCCAGCACCGTCAGATCCGGGTTGGCCATCTTGATGCCCTGGGCGATGGGCAGGGCCCGGCCATGGACGCTGTTGAACCCGTAGGCGGTGGTGTAGCCCGGGATGCGGCTGGAGCAGCCGATGCCCGAGACGAAGGCGATCTCGTGGGGCGGGCGGCCGATTGCGGCCAGGGCGCGGTAGATGCCCTGGACCACGGAGAAGTCGCCGCATCCGGGACACCAGATGGGCTTGAGGTCGCTCTTGTAGTCCTTGGGCTGGTATTCGCAGGTGCCGGTTGCGCTCATGGTCGACCTCACTCCTGGGGCTGAAGTTCGCCCTCGTGGCTGCGCTGCAGCTCCGAGAGGAGATGGTGGAGGGCCGCGACGATATCGCCGGGCAGGAAGGGGTTCGCGCCGCTGCGGGACAGGGGCTGCACACCCTTCGGCAGGTCGATGTGCATCCGCAGCAGCTTGAAGGTCTGCGCCAGGTGGGTCTGGTCGATGATCAGGCCCTTCTGGACCGAGGCGAAGAAGTCGTTGTAGACCCCCTCGGCCACTGGGTAGAGCAGGTAGGGCACCAGCAGCTTCACGTTCATCCCCTCGGCCTGGGCCATGGCCAGGGCCTCTCGGCAGATGCCGGCCACACTGCCCCAGGCCACCATGGCCAGGGGGGCATCCGGATTCCCGGTGATCTCGAAGAGGTCCTTGCGGTTCTTCAGGGGATCGAACTTCTTGGTCCGCTTGTCGCTCATGCGCTGGTGGACGGAGCCGCTGTTGGTCGGCGCCCCGGATTCGGAGTGCTCGATGCCCGAGGCCAGGTAGGTGCCGCCGAGCATGCCCGGGTGGCTGATGGGGCTGATGTGGTTCTCGGTCTGCTTGAACCGGGTGTAGCCCTGCAGCTCCGCACCGGTGGGGCGGAGGCGGTCGATGATCTTGAACTGGCTGGTATCGATGGGATCCAGGGTCTCCTTGCGGGCGGCGATCTCCTGGTCGGAGAGGACGATCACGGGCGTCTGGTAGTACTCGGCGATGTTGAAGGCCTCGATGGTGGTGCGGAAGGTGTCGGCCACGGAGGTGGGCGCCAACACCGGGCGGATCACGTCGCCATGGGCGGAGAAGGCCGCGGCAAAGAGGTCGGACTGCTCGGTCTTGGTGGGCAGGCCCGTGGAGGGACCGCCCCGCTGGACGTCGATGATCACCAGGGGCAGCTCGGCGATGCTGGCCAGGCCCATCATTTCGGACTTGAGGGAGAGCCCCGGGCCGCTGGTGGCGGTCATGGACTTCTTGCCGGCGAAGGAGGCGCCCACGGCGGCCCCGATGCCCGCGATCTCGTCCTCGGCCTGCAGCACGGACCCGCCGTACCTCCAGACATGGTCCGTGAAGAACTGCATGACCTCGGTCGAGGGCGTGATGGGGTAGCCGCCGAAGAACTGGCAGCCCGCGAAGATGGCAGCGGCGGCGCTCATGTCGTTGCCGTCGGTGATGAGCTTGACGTTGCCCTTGGTCTCGGAGGCCACGATGTTCATGCTGGCCTTGAGCGGGTGGGCCAGGGCGAAGGCACGGCCCGCGTCGAAGGCGCGCTGGTTGGCTTCGACCAGTTCCTCGCCCTTCTTCGCCAGCTTCTTGCGGATGCCCTTCATCACGGCCACGGCGCCGATGCCGAACCAGCCCGCGATGAGCCCCAGCACGACGGTGTTCTTGGCACGCTCGGTGCCGGCCGTCTCCTTGGCCATGCCCGCGATGGGCACCGCGATCACCTGCAGGGGCGTCACGCCCACCAGGGGGATCTGGTCCTCGGGGATGTTCGTGGCGGCCTCGTAGATCACCACCGTGGTGCCGCTGACGGGCAGCTCGGCGCCGAACTTGAGGAAGTCGTCCCAGTTCAGGGCCACGGCCACGTCGAGGTTGCCGCCGGGATTGAGCACGGGCGTGGTGCTGATGCGAACGCGGCAGGAGGACTCGCCGCCGCGGATCTGCGATCCGAAGCTCTTGGTCATCACGCCGTGATAGCCCTCAGCCGCGGCGGCCTGGAGGAGTGAATCGCCAGCGGAAACGATGCCATCCCCCCCTGACCCGGCCATTCCGAAGACAAGATCCTTGCGCATGAGCACCTCCGGGAAGGGTTGTGACTGGGGAGGGCCAGGCGTGCGGTCGCGGCCCATCACCCCACACACGAAATACATAGTCGTGGCGTTCCCATTACCCTAGCCGCAAAGGCCATTGCTTTTCATCACACCTTCCCGGGGAGTGGACTGCCAGCCGGGTGTCAGCCCAGCTGCACGAGATCCTCAGGGGCCCCCAGGCTGAGGGCGGAGACTTCCAGCCCCTGGTCCTTGGCCTGGCGCTTCACCAGCCCGGCCAGCACCTTCCCAGGACCGAGCTCGACGAAGGTGGTGACCCCCCGGCCCAGGAGCAGGTCCAGGGTCGCCTGCCACCGCACGGCGCCTGGGATCTGGCGGACCAGGCCATCCCGGAGCGCAGCCGGCTCGGATACGGCCGCCGCATCGACATTGTTCACCAGGGGGCAGACGGGTTCCCGGAAGTCCAGGCCGCTCAGGATGGGCTCCATGCGGGCCTTGGCGGGTTCCATGAGGGGGGAATGGAAGGGCGCGCTCACCGGCAGCCTCATGGCCCTGCGTCCGCCCCGGGCCTTGGCGGCCTCCAGCGCCGCCTCCACGGCTTCCACGTGGCCGGCGATGACGATCTGGCCGGGCCCGTTGAAGTTGGCTGGAACCACGATCTTGCCTGTGGCCTGGGCGGCCTCGGCGCAGCTGGCTTCCACGTCCTCCAGGCTCATGCCCAGCAGCGCCGCCATGGCGCCCACGCCCACGGGCACGGCCTCCTGCATGGCGCGGCCCCGTTCCCGGACCGTGCGCACCGCGTCCTCGAACCTGAGGGCGCCCAGCGCCACCAGGGCGCTGTACTCCCCAAGGGAGTGGCCGGCGGCGAAGTCGGGCTTAGGGAGACGATGGGCCCAGGCCCGGACCACCATGAGGCTGTGGGTGAGGATGGCGGGCTGGGTGTGCTCCGTGAGCCGCAGGGTCTCCTCGGGCCCCTCGGCCATCAGCCTCGACAGGGGGAACCCCAGCGCCGCATCGGCCTCCTGGAGCACGGTCCGGGCCGCGGGCTCGGCCTCGGCAAGCGCCACGCCCATGCCCACGGCCTGGGAGCCCTGCCCCGGAAACAGCCAAGCCACCTTGCTCATGGGAACCTCGAAGAATTAGCCACGGATGAACACAGATGAACTCAGATGAAAGGAAATCCGTGTTTATCCGCGTTCATCCGTGGCTGAAGATTAATCCTGGGGCAGCAGCAGGGCCACGCGCTCCTGGATGCGCTCGTGGAGCCGGTGTTCTACGGCCCGCAGGGCGGCCCGGATGGCGTTGCGCACGGCCTTGGCATCGCTGCGGCCATGGCCGATGATGCTCACGCCCTTCACGCCCAGCAGCGGGGCGCCTCCATACTCCGCGTAGTCGAGCTTGTTCTTGAACCGCCTCAGGGCGGGTCTGGCCAGCAGGCCGGCGAACTGGGTGAGGGCGCTCTCCATGAAGCTGTCCCTGAGGCCACCGATGATGCCCTCGGCCAGGGCCTCGCTGGACTTCAGCACCACGTTGCCCACGAACCCGTCACAGGCGATGACGTCGAAGTCCCCGTTCCAGATGTCGCGGCCCTCGGCGTTGCCCTCGAAGCGGATGTCCAGCTCGCGCAGCATGGCGGCAGCGTCCTTGGTCACGTCCGTGCCCTTGCCGTCCTCCTCGCCGACGCTGAGGATGCCCACCCTGGGCCGCGCCACCCCGAGGACTTCCTCGGCGTACACGGACCCCATCACCGCGAACTGGGCGATGTGCTCGGCGCGGGAGCCCACATTGGCCCCCACATCGAGCAGGACCGTGGGGGCGCCTTTCATGTTGGGCAGGACGCTGGCCAGGGCCGGCCGGTCCACGCCCTCGAGCTTCCCGATGACGAGGCTGGAGGCCACCATGGCGGCACCCGTATGCCCCATGGACACCACCCCGTGGGCCCGTCCCTCGCGCACCAGCTGGGCCGCCACCCGGATGGAGCTGTCCTTCTTTTCCTTCAGGATACTGGTGGCCTTGTCCTCCATGACCACGGTCTGCGGGGCGTGGACAATCTCGGTTCGGTCGAGCAGCTCCGGGGTGAAACCGTACCTGCCCAGCGCGGGCCGGAGCACGGCTTCATCCCCGACCAGGAACAGGAAGAGCCCGGGCCAGGCCTCGAGGGCCTCCCGGGCGCCCTGCAATGTGGCATGGGGAGCGTGGTCGCCCCCCATGACATCGAGCGCAATCCGATGGTGGATGTCCACCCGCGAATGCTCTAGGCAGTCGCGGAAACGCGGACGGCCAGCTTGCCGCGGTAGAAACCGCAGCTGGGGCAGACGCGATGCGGCAGCTTGGGCGTCTGGCAATTCGGGCAGGTGCTGGCGCTCATGACTTCCAGCGCGTCGTGGGTGCGCCGGCGGTCGCGGCGGGCCTTGGAATGGCGGCGCTTGGGATTCGGCATGGCTTGCTCCTAGGGATAGAACACAAAGTTCCAGGTTAAGGGTATTAGGATTCCGGGTCCAGCTTGATTCCCGCCAGCGCCTTCGCCAGGGCCTTGTTCAAGGCCGAGGGCACCCGGTCGGCCTCGGGCTGGCATTGACAGGATCCTTTGTTCCAATTCTTACCGCAACTGGGACAGAGCCCCTTGCAGTCCTCGACGCAGAGGGGGTGCATGGGGGCCTGGAGCTCGAATTGCTCCCGCACCAGCTCCGCCTCGTCCAGGTTGTCCTCCGGCAGGAAGACCACGTCCAGGTCCTGGGACCCCAGGGTGTGGGCCCCACGGCCCACCAGGTCCGCATCTCGGCTGCCGAGGAACTGGCTCTCGACCACCAGGGGCCGATCCAGGGGCGCCAGGCATCGGCTGCAGGCACCCTGCCACAGGGCCTGACCCTTGACCTCCAGGAACACATCGCCGTCCGAAGCCAGGGCGAACACCGACCAGGTCAGGTCGTGCAGGGACACGTCCCCTTCCAGCGCCACGCGCTCGGTGGTGCCGTTCAGGCGCAGGCCCTCGGGGGGCAGTTTGTAGGGATTGATCACTTCTGGACTCCGGCGTCCGCCGGGGCCGCGGGGCTGGGACCCGCACCGCTCCTGGGCGCGCTCACCGGGGAGGAGCCGGTCACCTGGCCGGGCGTACGCAGGATGGGGCCGGAATCTTCCTGGTTGGCAGGGTCGCCGGCGCACTTCAATTCGTAGGTACCGGAGGCCCGCGAGGACTTGCCCTCATAGGGCTGGCCAAAGGGATCCTGGGCGGACATGCCCACCTTGATGAGGCTTTCCTTCACCAGGGAGGAATTGCCATCCACCATCGCGTCAAAACTGCCGAAATCCGGGAAAAAACCGTGCTTTAGGAAGTACTGGTCGAGGCCCTCGGCCACGATCTTGAGGTCATCCTGGGCCTTGAGGTACCGGGCCTGGGCGGAGTGCTTCCGGTACTGGGAGAAGCCCAGGGTGCCCAGCACGGCGATGATCATCATCGCCACCAGCAGTTCCAGCAGGGAGAAGCCCCGGGTCCCGGGGCGGGCCTGGATGAGGGCAGGGGTGGAGGTCATAGGTCGGATCCGGTGAGAGGGCCGGATGGGTCGCATCCGAGCGTTCCAGTGTGCCAGGGATGGCTGAAAAAGCAAGCATTCATGGGCTTCCTGCCTCCTTGGGACCCTCGGTTCCGCCCCCCTCGTCCACCGGGGGCGGAGGGAAGTCCACGGGCCAGGGGAAGTCCTTCGGCAGGGCCTCCAGCCCGCCCAGTTCCGCCAGCCAGTAGCGGTAGGCCCGGAAGCTCATGCCCAGCCGCTTGCCGGCCTTGGTCTTGACGCCGCCGACGTCATCGAGGGCCCGGCGGAGGAAATGGCCCTTCAGGGCCTGGATCCAGGCCTCGAGATCAAACCCCTCGGCGGGAATGACCAGGGGAGCGGGGCGCTCTGCCTCGGTCTGGACGGACAGGCCGAACTTCTCGGGCAGCAGTTCCCGGGTGATGGGTCCCCCGGGGTTGAGGGCCACGCAGCGCTCCATGAGGTTCTCCAGTTCGCGCACGTTGCCCGGGAACCGGTAGGTGAGCAGCTGGGACATGGTCTCGGCGTGGAGCTGCATGGGGGGTTTGCCCAGTTTCAGGCAGGAGCGGCGGATGAAGTGCTCCGCCAGCACGGGCAGGTCCTCGGGTCGCTCCCGGAGCGGGGGCATTTCGATCTGGAGGATGTTCAGGCGGTAGTAGAGGTCCTCCCGGAAGGCCCCGGATCCGGCCCGGGTCCGCAGGTCGCGATTGGTGGCGGCGATGATGCGGACATCCACGGCCCGCTCCTCGGTGGCACCCAGGCGGCGGAACCGGCGCTCCTGGAGCACCCGCAGCAGCTTCACCTGCAGGGACAGTGGCATTTCGCCGATCTCGTCGAGAAAGAGGATGCCGCCCCCGGCTTCCTCGAAGAGGCCCCGCTTCAGGGCCCCGGCCCCGGTGAAGGCCCCCTTCTCGAAGCCGAACAGCTCGCTTTCCAGGAGGGCCTCGGGGAGGGCGCCGCAGTTCACGGCCACGAAGGGACCCTTGGCCCGGTCTGAATAGCGATGGATGAGGCGGGCCACCACCTCTTTCCCGGTGCCGCTTTCGCCCGTCAGCAGGACCGTGGTGTCGGCGCGCGAGACCTTGCCGATGAGGGCATTGATCTTGCGCATGGTGGGTCCCACCCCCACCAGTTCGCCCAGGTCCGCGGGGGGTTCCGATTCGGGCTCCGCGGCCGCAAGCAGGCCCTTGAGCGAGGCGATGAGCTCCTCGTGCTTGAAGGGCTTGGTGATGAAGTCCACGGCCCCCTGGTTCAGGGCCTGGACCGTGGTCTCCGTGGTGGCGTAGGCGGTCATGATCACCACGGGCGTCCCCAGGCCCTGCTCCTTCATCCAGGAGAGCAGCTCGATGCCGGAGCCATCCTTGAGCTTGAGGTCCGAGAGCACCCCGTCGAAGGTGGTCTCCCGGAGGGCCCGCTGGCTCTCCCCGATGCCCGACACCGCCTCGCAGCGGAATCCCGCCCCTTCCAGGGCCAGGGTCAGCACCTCCCGGAGGCCGGGTTCATCCTCCACAAGCAGGATCCGTTGGGTCGAGGCGAGGGACATGGCAACCTGTGCATATGACGCGTTGGGTCAGTCATCCTATCCTGAACCCATTCCTGGCTGGAGTCCCGTGAAGCATGTCGTGTTCGCCCATCGGAAGCTGTCCTTCGGGGGGGGCGAGCGGGTGCTACTGGAACAGGTGGCCGCCCTGGCGGACCTGCCCGTGAGGGTGACCGTGCTGTTCCGGAAGGAACCGGGGAAACGCGACATCGAACTCGAGCTGCGCGAACGCAATCCTAATGTGACGGAGGTGATCCACCTGCCCGGAGCGGTCGGCGCCTTCCGCTGGCTCTGGCAGACGCGGCCCGACCTGCTGGTCCTCTGCAACCACAAGGGCGTCCAGCGCGCCCTGCCCTGGCTGGCCCGCTGCGGGCTCCGGGTGCCCTGCGTCCTCACCCTCCACGAGCACTACGAACGCCACCTGCGCAAGTACCGGGGGGTCCGGAACCTCGTGGACCGCTGGCTCTGCACCTACGACTTCACGGCCGCCGTGCGGGCCCACCTCGGCGACGCGCCCTGCAGCATCATCCATCCCCTCTATCCCAGGGCCGAGGTGGCGAGGGTGGATGACGAGGCGCGACACGCGGCTCGGCGCGCGCTGGGCGTGCCCGAAGGTCCCTTGGTCGTGGGGTACGCGGGGCAGATGGACGCCCGGAAGGCGACCGTCGACGTGATCCGGTTCGCGGTCCGACTCCAAAAGGAGCTCACCGCTCCGCTCCACCTGCTCCTGGCTGGCCGCGAGGATCCGGCTCATGCCCGGGAGATCCAGGCCGCCCTCGAAGACGAGCACCTGCTGGACCGCTGCACCCGCACAGGCCCGCTGAAGGACCTGGCCCCGGCCTTCGCCGCCCTCGACCTCTACGTCATGACCAGCCGGAACGAGGGCTTCTTCCCCATCGCCCTCATCGAGGCCCTCGAACGCGGAGTGCCCGTGCTGGCCCCGACGGTGGGGGGCATCGGGACCGTCCTGGAGGATGGCGAGGGCGGCTTTCTCCTGCGGAAGGCGGATGACCGGGGCCCTGTCCCGGAGCCCCTGCTGGCGGCGGCGGCGGCCCGGCTCGCCCCCCTGCTGGCCGACGCCGAGACCTGGGAAGCCCAGCGCGCGAAGGCCCGTGCCTTCGGAACCGCGCTGACCCGGGACTACGACGCCGCGGCCAGGTTCCGCGAGGCGGTGGCGGAATGGCTGTGATCCCGGACCACGCCACGTGGGTGCGCTTCCCGCGCTTCGTGGGTGACGCCGCCATGCAGCTGCCGGTGCTGCGCCTGCTGAAGGAGATCAATGTCGGGCCCCTCGTGGTGTGGGGGCCCAGGCTCACCGTGGGCCTCGTGGAAGGCACCTGGTTCTGTGAGGCGACCCTGCCGGACGAGGGCAAGCCCGGCCCCCTCGTCATGGCCCGGATCCTGAGGAAGTACCAGGCCGCCCGGAGCATCCATTTCACGAAATCCCTGCGCCCCGCCCTGGCCGCCTGGCTGGCCCGGGTGCCCGAACGCATCGGCGTGGACGAGAGCCTGGCGGGCCTCTTCAACACCCACAGCGGCCCCTTCTGGGAGGCGGAAGGCCCCTTCCTCCTCCGCTACCACGCCGTGCTGGCGCGGCGCTGGCCGGACCTGCCGGCCATGCCCTACGCGGATTTCGACCCAGGCATCGCCATTCCGGGGCCCCGGACACCGTATCTCTGCCTCATGCCCGGCTCCACCTGGCCCTCCAAAGCCTGGCCCCTCGAACACTACCGGGCGCTGCTCCTCAGGGCGAGGGCCGAGGGCTTCGCCGTGGCGGTGCTGGGCTCCCCCGACGAGGCCGCGACCTGCGCCGCCGTGGCCGGCCCGGAGGGCATCGACCTCTGCGGCAGGACCACCCTCAAGGAGGCGGCGGCCTGGATGCGCGGGGCCGCGGCGGTGCTCGGCAACGACTCAGGCCTGAGCCACCTGGCTGCGGCCTGCGGAGCCCCCGTCCTGGCGATCTACGGGGCCACAGATCCCGGCGGCTCCACGCCCTGGGGTCCCCACAGCCGAGGCCTCCGGAACGAAGGCATCCCTTGTGCCCCCTGCTTCAAACCGGACTGCTTCACCCAGGGCCATCCCTGCCTGGCCGGGATCGGGCCGGACCAGGTCTGGACTGAGCTGACCCGTCTCATCTCCGTATAGAATCAAGGCTCCCACTGCCGCAGAGGTCCCGCATGTTCCGCCGTCTCATCTTCGCCTGCGCCGCCGCGACCCTGATGGCCCAGGCCCCGGTCATCTCCTTCGACAGGGTGCACCACGATTTCGGCCGGATCGGGCCGGACCGCAAGGTCGCCGCCAAGTACCGGGTGACCAACACGGGCAACGCCTACCTGAACATCACCCAGGTGAGGCCCAGCTGCGGATGCACCTACACCGTGCTCGGGAAGTGGTCCCTGGCACCCGGGGAGGCCACGGAGATCGAGGCCACCTTCGATCCAAGGGGGGTGAAGGGCCTCGTGCGCAAGTCCATCGAGGTGGTGTCCAACGACCCGAAGACGCCCGCGATCACCCTCAGCCTCGAGGCGGAGGTGGTCCAGGAGATCATGCCCTCGGTGGACTCGGTGTATTTTCATCAGGCCCCGAAGTCCCTCACCAGCCGCAGCCAAGTTCGCTACGCCAGCGGGAACGGGGAGCCAGTGCAGATCGTGGACGTGAAGGCGCCGGGCGCCCCCTTCCTCACCTTCGCCTACCGGCCCGAGGGCAAGGACCTCCTGCTGGACGTGGCCTTCGACGGCCGCAAGGTCCCGGAGGGTCAGCTGCGCGGGGTGGAGATCGCCACCGTGCGCTTCACCAACCCGCGGATGAATCAGCTTTCCCTGAACGTCCAGTGGGACCTCAAGCCCGTCATCCAGGCCAGCCCCCTGGAACTGGTCTTCCAGGACACCGCGGGCAAGGAACTGCGCCAGAAGCTGACCCTCAAACAGGCGGACGGCAGGCCCTTCCGCGTCACCAAGGTGCGCCCCTCCATCCCGGGCCTGCGGGCGGAGGGCCTGAACCAGAGGGCCGCCACCGTGGAACTGACGGTCATCCTGCCGGCCACGGTGAAGGCAGGCCATGCCACCGAAGTGCTCGCCCTCAGCACGGATGATCCCGACCAGCCGGAGTTGACGGTTCGCGTGGTGACCCTGCTGAAATAACGGTGCTCCCCGCCTCGGATGGAATTCTTCCTGGAACGTCCCCTTCTGGGCGATAGCCTGGGGGGATGCCCGAATCGCGTCCTTCCCATCTGTCCGCCGTCCTCGCCCTGGCCGCCATCGCCTTCGTCTGGGCCGGCGGCTTCCCGGCCACCAAGTACTGCATCAATGCAGGCCTCTCCGTGGGCGCGCTGCTGAGCATCCGCTTCGCCATCGGGACCGCCGGGCTCGGCCTCATGCTGATGCTCCTGGGGGTGCCGGTCCGCCGACGGGAAGTCCTGGACGGCCTCTGGCTGGGCCTGGTCCTGGCCACCCTGTTCTGGCTGCAGACCGACGGGCTGCGCTTCACCACCACCTCGAAGTCCGGCTTCATCACGGGCCTCTACGTGATCTTCACGCCCATGGTGGCCCTGCTGGTGGGCGACCGCCTGCGGCCCTCCCACGGGCTCGGGGCCATGGTGGCCCTGCTGGGTCTGGCCCTGCTGGTGCGCGAGCCAGGCTCGGCCTGGGGCGGCTGGAACCGGGGCGACACGGAGACCTTCCTCGCGGCGGTCCTCTGCGGCTTCCACATCGTCATGACCTCGCACTTCTCCCGCCGCTCTTCGGGCTGGGTTCTGGCCTTCATGCAGGTGGCGGTCACCGGCGCCATTTCGATCCTGATCACCCTGGCCCTTCCGGCCCCCTTCGGCTTCCAGGGCGCGGGTCCGGCCCTCGCCCGGGGTGGCACCTGGGCCGCCCTGGTCTTCATGGGCCTGCTGGCAACCACCCTGGCCTTCTATGTCCAGAGCACTTTCCAGGCCCGGCTGGGGGCTACGGAAAGCGCCGTGATCTTTTCCTCGGAACCCGTCTGGACCGCAGCCCTGGCGGTAAGCGGCTGGGTTCCTGGGATCCGGGAGCACCTCAGCCCGCTCCAACTGGCTGGCGGCGGGCTCATCCTCGCCGCCAACCTCGTCGCCGAACTCGGCCCCAGGCTCCTGCGACGCATATCCCGGCTGGAGACGGAAGAAACCATCGGATAGCCGTTATTCTTGGGGCGAGGAGTGGGACATGTTCATCGTCACCGGGGGTGCGGGATTCGTGGGAAGCAACCTGGTGCGGGAGCTGAACCGGCGTGGCCACACAGATATCCTCGTGGTGGACAACCTCACCCACCCGGAAAAGGCCCGCAACCTGGCGGACCTCGTCCTATCGGACTACATGGACAAGCGGGAATTCAGGACCAGGCTCGACGCCGGAACCCTGGATCTGCGCCCCGAGGCGGTGTTCCACAACGGCGCCTGCTCCGACACCATGGAAGCGGATGGGCGGTACATGATGGAGAACAACTACGGGGACTCGAAGGCCCTCCTCCACTGGTGTCTCGCGCGGAAGACCCCCCTCGTCTATGCCAGCAGTGCCGCCACCTACGGAACCAGCGCCTCCTTCGAGCCCGTGCCCGAGAACGAAAGACCCCTGAACGTCTACGGCTACTCCAAGCTGGCCTTCGACCAGCATGTGCGCAGCCTCCTGCCCGCCATCCAGAGCCCCGTGGTGGGCCTGCGCTACTTCAACGTCTTCGGTCCCCGGGAACACCACAAGGGCCGCATGATGTCCGTGCTGCACCGGCTCCTGCGCCAGCTGAGGGAGGCGGGTGTGTGCCGGCTGTTCCGCGGCACCGACGGCTTCGGCGATGGTGAACAGCAGCGTGATTTCATCTACGTGGGCGACATCGTGGCCATCAACCTCCACTTCAGTGGCGGCACCATGGTGAAGGGCATCCTGAACGCCGGGACGGGCCGCGCCCGCAGCTTCAACGACATCGCGAAGACCCTCATCGCCCACCTCGGGCAGGGGCGCATCGACTACATCCCCTTCCCCGATGACCTGCGCGGCAAGTACCAGAGCTTCACCCAGGCCGACGTGCGCAGCCTTCGCGCCGCGGGCTACGGGGCGCCGTTCACTCCGCTGGAGGCCGGCATCGCCGCGACCCTGGCTGACCTCTAGGCGTTTCGGTCCAGGATCACCAGGGTCACGTCGTCCATGAACTGCGCCGGATGATTGTAGGCCCGGGCCTGGGTGATGACGGCGTCCGCCGCCTCTTCGGCTCCTCCGGGCAATTCCGCGCAGATGCGCCGCAGGCCTGCCTCCTCCAGCATGCTGCGGTCCTCCCGTTCCACCTCGACCAGGCCATCGGTGTAGAGGACCAGGCGATCCTCCGGCAGGAACTCGGCCTCGTAGTCCGCGAAGGGAAGCTGCCCGTCCAGCCCCAGCATGAATCCCTTGCCGCGCAGCACTTCAGAGCGCTGCAGACCTCCCCGGGTGCCGCCCACGATCCGCAGGGGGGCGCAATGCCCGGCCACCACGTACCGGAGGCAGTTGGAGGCAGGTTCGAGATGGCCCAGCCAGGCCGTGGCGAACTGCTCAGGAAGCGTGGACCTGCAGAGGTCCTCGTTCATGCCGTAGGCCCAGGCGAGGGGATCGCCTCCGAGCCGGACCTGGTTCTCGAAGGAGGTCTTCACCATGGCCGATATGAGGGCCGCGGTGACGCCGTGGCCGCTCACGTCCGCGATCATCAGGGCCGTGCAGCCATCCGGCAGCGGGAGGACCGAGTAGATGTCTCCGCCGATGCCCGCGGCCGGAAGGTAGCGGTGGGTGTACCTGGAGCCCGGAGCCTTCCCCGGAAGCTTGGGCAGAAGGCCCATCTGGAGGGCCGCCGCCAGTTCCATCTCCTCCCTCACCCGGGTCTGGAAGGTGGTGAGCTCCCTGTTCTGGCGCTTGATCTCATTCTGCATCTCGATGAGCCGGAAGGATGAATCCACCTTGGCCAGGACTTCCTGGGCATGGAAGGGCTTGGGGATCATGTCGTCCGCGCCCAGGGACAGGCCTCCGATGCGCGAGGCCGTCCCGTCCAGGGTGGACAGGATGATGAAGTAGATGTCGCGGGTGGCGGCTTCGCTCTTGACGCGCTTGCACAGCTCATCCCCCGTCATCCCGGGCATGCGCAGGTCCGAAATGATGAGGTCGGGCCTGGAGCGACCCATTTCTTCCAGGGCTTCCAGGCCATCGCCGGCGGTTAGAACTTGGTAGCCCGCTCGCTTGAGATAGAAGCTGAGAATATCCCGGATGGGTGCTTCATCGTCCACCACCAGGACCGTGCCCTTGGCCATGTGCCGAGACGGGCCGGTCAGGCGCCGCGGAGAGCGTCCTGCTCCGTGGCGAAGATGGAGAAGTAGTTGGTGAGATTGGTCTGGTCGAAGGACTTCTTCACCGTGGCGGGCAGGCAGCACAGGTGCAGCTTCCCGCCGGACTTGTCCACGCTGTTGCGGGCGGCGACCAGGAGGCCGAGCCCGGAAGAATCGATGAAGCTCACACCCTCGAGGTTGATGGCGAGGAGCTTCGGCTGCGCGGTGGCCACCGTCTCGCGGATCACGTCGCGCAGCTGGGCGGTCACCTCGAAATTGACCTTGCCCTGGATGGACACCACCGAGGCGCTGCCTGATTGGCGGGTCTGGATGTTCAACATGCTTCCTCCTGAAGGATTCCCTGAAGCACTCTCCGCCGGGCGGCATCCCGCTGGCGCTGTTTGTATTCTGAATGCGATGCCGGACCCGATCGTGAGCTTTGAAACCCCGATTGTTCCATTACTTGGACTTCGTGTGCGAAGAAGAAAGTAAACTCCTCCTGATCCTGGAGCAACTCTGGAATGCGGACAAGGTCCGACAACTCAGAGTCTCCCATAGTCTGAAGCCGTTCCTGGAGGGTTTCCAGGGCCCTGGTGGCGGGACTCGGCAGCCGGACCAGCGTGCGGGCCGTGAACTGGATGGCGGAGTAATCGTTGCTGGAGAATGGGTTCTGGTCCTTCGACGGGGACTTCAGGGCCAGGGTACGGCTCAGCGCCTTCCGTTCCTCCGGTCCCAGGTCCTGGATCCGGAAGTAAGGGGGCATGGTCTCGCTCCAGGCAGCCAGGGCCTCCATATCGATCATCAGGTTCCGGCTCCGGCTCGGCTTGATGTGGGTGGGCATCAGGACGTGGTGGTCCAGGAGGAACCGGATGACCATGAGGACCCCGAGCTGATCTTCGGCCACGAACCGGATGCCGATCTGGTCGTAGATGGTCTCGGCCACATTCTCGGGCTTGTGGAGCATCTTCAGGAGCATGGAGACGCGGTCCTTGTTCTCCTTCCGTTCCACAGCCAGCAGGGGCACCTCGTAGGCCCCCCGCAGGCACCAGCGATCCTCCTCACAGACCAGGTACTGGTCATAGCGGCCGAAGACCTGAGCCTGGATTTCCGGCAGGAAGCGGAGGTTCACGTTGTGATCCACGTGAAAGAGGGTGTGCATCACCCGCAGGACCGCGCAGGACCACCTGGCCCGGTTGTCCCGGGGACGGTCCGAAGCCCAGACCAGCAGCTCAAGAGGGTCCTGCAGGTCGCGCACTTCCAGGGGTACGTGGAGGCTGGTGCCCTCCAGCACCACCGCCTCCAGGAAGTCCACCGCATCCTCGTAGATCCGCATCACGGCAGTGCGCTGGACCGGAACGCCCATGTCGTAGCCGTAGTTGAGGGCGAAGTTCCAGGCCTCCCCCGGGGAATGGATCCGCAGGGAGTCCAGGTCGATGGGAGAACCGCCCCCCAGGATCACCTGCGTGACTTCGGGTGGCATCGGGAACATGGAATGGGGAGTCATGGTGTCCAAGTATGGGCATAGGTTCGCTGGGAGGTCACAAAGAAACGGGGCGCCCAGATCCTGGACGCCCCGCATGGACCCGGAGGGACCTACTTGATGGCGAAGGCAGCCACCAGCACGTAGATCACGAGCGCCTCGATGAGGGCCAGGCCGATGATCATGGTGGTGCGAATGTTGCCGGCGGCCTGGGGATTGCGGGCCACGCCCTCGACGGCGGCGGCCACGGCCTTGCCCTGTCCCAGACCGCAACCGGCGGCGGCGATGGCAAGGGCGATGTGGGCCGTGAACTGGCCCTCGAAGAGGCCCTTGGCAGCGACAGGGGCGCCCTGGGCGAAGGCGGCGACGGCCAGGGTGAAGAGGAAGGCGGTGGTGAGGAACTTCTTCATGGTGGTGCTCCTTGAGTGTCGTCCGGGGGGTTCGGAATCCCCAGGGCGGGTGAATGGTTTGTTCTGGCGGAACTCGCGCGGCGATTTCCGAAGGCTCAATGCTCGTGTGAAACGGCACCGCTGAGGTAGATGACGGTGAGCATGGTGAACACGAAGGTCTGGATCAGGCCGAAGAAGAGTCCCAGGAACATCATGGGCAGCGGCAGGAGGATCGGCATGAGCCCGAAGAAGATCCCGCCCACCAGATGCTCGCCGGCGATGTTGCCGAAGAGGCGCAGGGAATGGCTGAGGATGCGGCTCAGCAGGCCGAGGATCTCCAGGGGGAACATGAGGGGCGCCAGCCACCAGATCGGGCCCGCGAAGTGGGCCCAGTACTTCACGAAGCCCTGCTCCTTCATGCCATGGAAGTTGTAGTAGGCGAATACCACCAGCGCCGAGCCCAGGGTCACGTTCCAGTTGCTGGTGCCGGGGCTGAGGGCGGGAATGAGGCCGAACAGGTTGTTGAAGAACACGAACAGGGCGATGGTTCCCACGAAGGGCAGGTACTTCTCGCCGTGGTGGGCGATGTTCTCGCTGATCATGTCCTTGAGGCCTCCGACCACTCCCTCGAAGACCTGCTGCAGGGGGCCGGGGATGCGGGCCAGGTTCTTTCGCACCAGGGTAGTGATGGCCATGGTCGTCAGGGCCGCCAGGGCTGCATTCAGCAGGTGGTCATAGCGCTCGAGGATGGACAGGTGGGCCCCATGGGCGAAGCCCGGCCACGGGTGCTGGGCCAGATGCAGCACATGGGTGAGCCACTGAGCGAGCATCGATGCGTGGTGTTCCATCTCGGTCAAACCTCAATCGGGCGGTGTGGGGTCGGGTTTCTGAAAGGCCAGGCGCAGGGCTTCCAGGAGGATGCCGGCCACAAAGAGGAGCACTCCCGTGGCCAGCGGCAGGGCTTCCGCCGGGTATCTTCCCATCATCCCACGCAGCACCAGTGCGATCAATGCCAGTTTGCCTAGAGACAGGACCGCGGACACCCAGCGGCCGCGCCGGGAGGGGGTGAGCATCCAGGCGGTCAGGGCCTTGTGGAGGAGCCAGAAGGCCAGGCTGGTCAGGGCCCCCGTCCCGAAGACCAGCGCCGCGGTCCAGGAGCGCAGGAGCCCCCACAGGACCGTGCCCAGACACGCCAGGACCACCATGGACCGGGTGACTCGCCGAAGGTGGCCCTCGCCCGGATCCCCGCCCTCAATCATGGGGGCCCTTGCCTTGCTGGAGGCGCCTCAGTTCCGCCTCATCCCGCCGGGCCATGCGCCGGTTGACCTTGTAGAGCTCCCAGAAGGCCGCGAAGATGCCCCAGACGAGGCCCACCCATTGACCCAGTGCGGGATGGCCGAGCGAGCCCCCCGCCCAGCGGCCGAGGAAGAACCCCAGGGCGATGCAGATCGGGAAGGTGAAGCCCAGGGAGAGCAGGTCGCCCCAGAGGGCCCGCTCGCCCGGATCCGCATCCACCTTGCGCCTGAAGATCACGGGCCGCCTCTAAATGGGAAGGCGCGGGGCCATCCCGCGCCTTCCAGTGTAGTCCCTAGCCCTAAACCCAGAAGATCCGGCCGGCCCAGTCCAGCAGCCAGGGGCCGAAGGCCGTGCCCACCAGGACGAGGGCGCAGGCCAGGGTCACGATGAAGACCGGACCGGCGCCCATGGGGGCCGCCTCGCCCTCGGGCTCCCGGAAGTACATCTGGCTCACCACGCCCAGGTAGTAGTAGGCGCTCACGGCGCTGGTCAGCAAGGCCAGGACGGTGAGGGTCACGAAGCCCTGCTCGATGGCCAGCTTGAAGAGGTAGAACTTGCCGAAGAAGCCGGCCAGGGGCGGAATTCCCGCGAGGCTGAGCAGGAAGACCATCATGGCGAAGGCCAGGACGGGGTGCTTGCGCCCGAGGCCCTTGAAGTCCTCGATGCGCTCGCCCTCGCCCTTCCCCTGGAGGTAGATCACCACCGCGAAGGCGCCGGTGTTCATCACGATGTAGATGAGCATGTAGAGCCAGACGGCCTGCGCCCCGGCCTTCGGGTCTCCTGACAGCACCCCCAAGAGCATGTAGCCCACGTGGGCGATGCTGGAGTAGGCCAGCAGCCGCTTCATGCTCACCTGCTTCACCGCAGCGACATTTCCGAGAATCATGCTGGCCCCGGCGATGTAGCTGAGGGGCAGCACCCAGTCGCTGGACACGCCGTGGAAGCCCGCCCCGAAGACCCGCAGGAAGGCCGCCATGGCGGCGGCCTTGGGGGCCGTGGCCATGAAGGCGGTGATGGGCGTGGGTGCCCCTTCATAGGCGTCCGGCGCCCACATGTGGAAGGGCACCGCGGCCACCTTGAAGGCCATGCCCACGAGCACCATGAGGACACCGGTATAGACGAGCAGGTTGCTGGAAGGGGGGGCGAGGGCCAGGGCCTGGTTCAGGTCCGAAAGGTTGGTGGTGACACCCCCGGCGGCGCCGTAGAGCAGGCTGATGCCGTAGACCAGGATGCCGCTGGAGAAGGCCCCCAGCAGGAAGTACTTCATGCCCGCTTCCACGCTGGTCGCCCGGTCCCGCAGGTAGGCCACCAGGATGTAGATGCAGATGGCCATGAGCTCGATGCTGAAGTAGACCGAGATCAGGTCCGAGGCCCCGCAGAGGAAGAGCATTCCGGACAGGGAGAACAGGATCAGGGCGTAGTACTCCACTGTCTGCTGCCTGAGGCTGTCCAGCAGGCGCATGCTCAGGAGCACGGCGCCGGCCGAGGCGATCACGCAGAGCAGTCCGAATCCCCGGGTGAGGCCGTCCATGCGGTACATGCGCGAGAAGCCTTCGCCATCGGCGACCCCTGTCACCAGGACCGCCGTGACGGCAAGGACCACCAGGGTGATGGGCGCCCACCGGTGCTTCTCATTCCGGTTGAAGAAGAGGTCGCCGGGCCAGAGCATGAGCGTGGCCACGGTGATGAGGAAGAGTTGGGGGGTGACCAGGTGCGTGTCCCGGAGGAGCGCGCCCAGAAGCCCCTGAGCGAAGCCGGTCATCAGTTGCCTCCGCCCTGGGCAGGAGCTTCATGGGTTGGGGTTGCGGGAGCCTCGACCGGGGTCGTGCCGGGCTCGGCAGGGTGCTCCTGCTCTCCGTTCGCGCCCTCGGCAGCGGCGCCTTCATGGTGCGGCGCGGCCATGCCCTGCATGCCCAGCTTGGCGGCAATGGCCTGCTTGGTGGCCAGGGCCTCGGCGGCGTAGTAGCCGGGGGTCACCTGCTCCACCAGTTTGTGGACCGGAGCCTCCATCACGTCCATGATCGGCTTGGGGTAGAGGCCGATCCAGAACGCGGCGGCCACCAGCGGGGCGAAATAGAGCACCTCGCGCAGACCCAGGTCGTCCATCTTCTCGTTCACGGCGCTGATGGGTCCGAACATCACGCGCTGGAACATCCAGAGCATGTAGGCGGCACCCAGGATGATGCCAAGCGTGGCGACCACGGCGGCCCAGGGGAAGGCCTGGAAAGAACCCATGAGGATCACGCCCTCACCGATGAAGCCGTTCAGCAGTGGCAGGCCGATGCTGCTCATGGTCATGATCATGAAGATGGTGGCGTAGACCGGCATGGACTTCGACAGTCCG
>CAIMBM010000272.1 GCA_903839205.1 uncultured Holophagaceae bacterium
CGCGGGCACCTGGGCGCAGGCCATGAGGCCCCGGTGGAAAGGAAAGCCTGCCAGTTCCGAGAGCACCGAGGGCTCGGCGGTCAGCAGGTCAGTACCCGCGGGGAGGTTCCCCCGGATCCCCTCCGCAGCGGAGGTCGTGGCGGCCACGGAAATCACCTTCAGGCGGCCAGACCGGGCCGCCCGCAGCAGGTCCTCGACGAGGATCCGGCCCTCCGCGATGAAGCAGGTTCCATGGTCGGGATGCTCCCGCGTGCCGGCAAAGCGCAGGTCTCGATAGGGTTCCCAGGGGTCGAAAGCCATGGGTCCAGGGTAGCCCGCGGCCCCCTTTGCCATGGTCGGGGAATTCCCGGGCGATTGTTTCCAAAATAGAGTTTAATGAATTCCGAGGCCGCCATGCTCCCAGCCCCATCCCCCACCAGGCGCGCCATCGAGCGCCTGCCCGCTCATTTGAGACGCTACGTGGTGGACCAGGACCCCGGGGCCTACACCCCGCGGGATCACGCGGTGTGGCGGCACATCCTGCACAAGCTCACCGCCCGCCTGAAGGACACGGCCCATGCCAGCTACCTCTCCGGCCTGGCTGCCACGGGCATCGGCCTCGAACAGATCCCCAGCCTCGACGAGATGAACGAGAAGCTGGAGGCGCTCGGCTGGTCCGCCGTGGGAGTCCGGGGCTTCATCCCGCCCGCCGTGTTCACGGAACTGCAATCCATGGGGGTCCTCGCCATCGCCGCGGACATCCGCAGCCACGAACACATCGACTACACCCCGGCTCCCGACATCGTCCACGAGAGCGCCGGCCACGCGCCCATCCTGGCGGACCGGCGCTACGCCGACTACCTGAGGCGCTGCGGCGAGGCCGGCTTCCGGGCCATCGGCTCGGTGGAGGACCAGGCGGTCTACGAGGCCATCCGGAATCTCAGCGTGGTGAAGGAGGATCCCGAGGCCACCCCGGGCGAGTTCCGCCTGGCCGAAGAGCGCCTCCGGGCCGCCAGCGCGAGCCGACGCTATGTCAGTGAAAGCACCAAGGCCAGCCGCCTCTACTGGTGGACCGCCGAGTATGGCCTGGTGGGTGAGCTGGGGAACCCGAGGCTCTACGGGGCCGGGCTCCTCAGCAGCCTCGGCGAGGCGGCCCACTGCCTCACGGACGCGGTGGCCAGGGAACCCCTCAGCCTGGCCTGCACGGACCGGGAATACGACATCACGTGCATGCAACCCCAGCTCTTCGTGGCCCGGGATTTCGACCACCTTTTCGAGGTGCTGGAGGCCTTTGAAGCCACCCTCGGCTGGCGCCGCGGCGGCGACCTGGGCCTGGAGGAGGCCCTCCGGGCCCGCACGGTGAACCACCTGGTCCTGGAGGGCGGGGTCGAGCTCACCGGGAAGGTGGTGGCGCGGATCCCCGCCCGGGGCCCGCTGGCCCCGGGCCTCGGCACGGCCCTGGCGCGGCTGGAGGGACCCATCCTGGTGTCAAGGAAAGGCCGGGCCCTGGGGCGGCCCTGGAACGGCGAGGCCCTGGTGGCCTTCGGCAGCGGGGCCCTGCCCCCCCGCGGTGCCTTCAACCTGGACCTGCCCTCCGGCCTCTTCCTCACGGGCTTCCGGGTCGGCGAGCACGAGGTGATCAACCTGCGGGGCCACCAGGATGGGCGTCCCCTGGACCTGCCCAGCTGGGCCCTGCTGTTCCTGAGTCCCGGGCTGCCCTCGGTGGCCGGTGGGCCCGCCGACCCCGGCGCCTGGGATACCTGGTTCGGCGATCAGGTCTCCCCGGCCGAAGGCGAGGCCGAGGCCCAGGCCCGGGAGCGGAAGGCCGGCGCCCTGTCCCGTGAGGTCGCGGAACTTTACCTCCAGGTCAGGACATTGAGGGAGGGTGGCCCCGTTGATGGGGCCCGGCTGAGGGCCCTGGTCGCCCGGGCCGAGGCGCACCCCGGGGAATGGCTGCTGCGGGCGGAACTGACCGAACTGGAGGCGTTGGCATGAACTGGACCGAAGCAGGGGGCAAGCTCGTGCGGACCTTCAGGACTCCGGATTTCATGACCTCCTACCGCCTGGTCAGCGCAGTGGTGGGTCCTTCCGAGGAGCTCAACCACCATCCGGACATCGCCTTCGGCTGGGGCTATGTGCGGATCACCCTCACCACCCATGACGCGGGCGGCGTCACGGAGCGGGATCACCGGCTCGCCGAGGCCCTCGATGTGGTGCTTAAGCCTTTTGATCCATGAGCTTTGCCGAATTCAGCCCTGTCCATCCACCCGAAGCTCCGGTATTCTGGAATGTCCAACGAGGAGTCCCTTGCCGAACCTGTCCGCTCCCCTGCCCCGTTTCCGCCCCACCCCGCTCAAGACCTCCCTCCTGATTGGTTCTGGACTGCTCAGCCTGGCCCTGGGCTGCCGATCGGATGAAGTCTCCCACTTCCGGGTCCCCAAGGAGGCACCCTTCGCCCAGTCCGGGCCCAGGCCGGCCATGCCGCCCATGCCCATGGGCGAGCGCACCGGGGAACCAGCCGGTGCTCCCGGGGCGACGCCCGACATGCCTCCGCCTCCCGCGCCGAGGGCCTCGCTGAAATGGTCCCTGCCCAGGGGCTGGAGTGAACAGCCGGGCGGAGGCACCATGCGGTTCGCCACCTTCAAGGCGCCCTTCGAAGGCAAGCTGGAGGCCACGGTGGTGGTGCTCCCCGGCCAGGCGGGTGGCGAGCTGGCCAACGTGAACCGCTGGCGCGGCCAGATCGGGCTGCCCGGTTATGACGAGGCCGGCCTGGCCAAGGCCCGCACCGTGCTCAGGACCAAGGCCGGCGCCCTGAACGTCTACGACTTCACCAGCGAGGGTCAGGTCAAGAGCCGCATGGTGGCCGGCTACATCAGCACCCCTGACGGCAACACCTGGTTCCTCAAGCTGACCGGAGACGCCGCCCCGGTGGCCAAGGCCAAGTCCGATTTCATGTCCATCCTGGGGAGTGTACGCCTTGATTAAGACCATCGCTTCCCGAGTCTGGGCTTTCTTCAGGTCCTTCCAGCTCACCATCGTCCTGCTGGCGCTCCTCATGTGCCTCGTGGTGCTCTGCACCCTGGCCCAGGTGGAGATGGGCACCCAGGGTGCCGTGAACGCCTACATGCGCAGCTTCGTCGTCTGGCACCAGTTCTCGGGCCTGCCCTTCCCCCTCCCGATGTTCCCGGGCGGCGCCCTCGTGGGCCTGCTCCTCACCCTCAACCTCATCGCCAAGACCCTGGACATCAAGCTCAGCTGGGGCAAGGCCGGCATGTGGCTGGTCCACTTCGGGCTGGTGGTGCTGTTCGCGGGCGAATTCGTGGCCGGCATGATGCAGGTGGACACCAACATGTCCATCGAGGTGGGCCAGACCGTCAACTTCGTCCAGAGCTACAAGAACACCGAGCTGGCCCTCATCGACGTGACCGACCCCACCTGGGACGAGGTCTATTCCGTGCCGGACACGCTCCTGGCCAGGGGCGGTTCCATCGCGGTCCCCGGAACGCCCATCACCCTGAAGGTGAAGCGCTACTTCCCCAATGCCGAGCTGAGCAACCGGGCCGAGGGCACGCCACCCTCCATGGCCACCGCCGGCATCGGCCCCAGCGTGTCCGTGGTCGAGCAGCCGCTGGTGTCCGCAGACAACGAGATGAACCAGGCTTCGGCCTTCGTGGAGCCGGTGGCCGCGGGCCACAGCTATGGCGTCTGGCTCGTCTCCGTGGGCCTGGGCGCACCCCAGTCCTTCATCCACGAGGGACACAACTACGTCCTCTCCATGCGCCTGCGCCGCCAGTACCTGCCCTATGCCTTCACGCTGAAACAGTTCCGGCATGATGTCTATCCCGGCACGGACATACCCAAGAACTTCTCCAGCCTGGTCCAGATCACCAACCCCTCGCGCCACGAGTCCCGCGAAGCGCTGATCTACATGAACCAGCCCCTGCGCTACGAAGGCAAGACCTTCTACCAGGCGAGTTTCGGCAAGAACGACACCCTGTCCGTCCTTTCCGTGGTTGAAAACCCCGGCTGGCTGCTCCCGTATGTGTCCTGCGTGCTGGTCGCCATCGGCCTGCTCGCGCACTTCGCCATCGTCCTCCGGCGCTCGCTCAAGCGGCGCCAGGACAAGAAGGAGGGCTGACCATGACCTTCGTGCAGAAATACCTTGCCTGGGGCGCCGGTGTCCTGGCCCTGCTCATCGCCCTCGTCTTCGCCCTGCCCGGCGGCAAGGTTCGCGGCTTCGACGCCAGCGGCTTCGGCAACCTGCCCATCCTGGAAGGTGGCCGCATCAAGCCCCTGGACTCCCTGGCCCGCAACTCCCTGCTGGTGATCCACGGAAGCCAGGGCTTCCGCCACGAGGGCCGCAGTATCGGCCCCGACGAGTGGATCCTCGACCTGCTGTTCCGCCCCCAGGTGGCTGACACGCAGCGCATCTTCATCATCAATGACACTGAAGTGCAGAGCCTCATCGACGACAAGGGGAAGAAGCTGGGTCGCGACAACTACAGTTTCGCGGACCTCGGCCCGCGCCTTGAGGAGATCCAGAAACAGGCGAGCACCGCCCAGCCCATCGCGCCCCAGAAGCGGACCCGCTTCCAGAGCGCCATCGTGAACCTCTTCGATCGCGTCTACCTCTACTACAAGCTGCGGAACACCCTGCAGTTGGCGGGCTCGCCGGGCCTGGGCTGGGAGATCCAGTCCCTGGGCACGGCGGACGCGAACCTGCGGCACCAGGACCTGATCCAGCTGGCCCAGTTCCGCATCCTGCCGCCACTGGCCGGGGAGAACCCCGATGCCTGGCAGAGCGTGGGCCAGGCCCTCAGCGCCGCGAGCAAGGGCGGCCCGCTGCATCCGGCCCTGCCCCCCCTGGCGAGGCTGAACGCCGCCTACGTGACCGATGATGCCGCCGGCTTCAACGCGGCCCTCGCGGAGATGGACGGCGTGGTCTCCACCCTGAAGCCGGGCGCCCTCGCCAAGGCCTCCCGCGAGCTGGTCTTCAACCGGGCCCAGCCCTTCTACGTGGGCCTGTCGATCTACTTCATGGCCTTCCTCGCGCTCTGCATCTCCTGGCTCTGGAAGCCCGACCTGCTGCGCCCCACGGCCTATGCCCTGCTCTGCGCTGGCGCCATTGTCCACACCCTGGGGCTGGCCGCCCGCATCATCCTGCAGGGCCGCCCCCCCGTCACCAACCTCTACTCCTCCGCCGTGTTCGTGGGCTGGGGCGCCGTGATCCTCGGCCTCATCGTCGAGCGGATGTACCGGAAGGGCTTCGGCACGGCCGTGGCCGCCGCAGCGGGCTTCGCCTCCCTGATCGTGGCCCAGAACCTGGGCACCGAGGGCGACACTATGGAAATGATGCGCGCCGTGCTGGACTCCAACTTCTGGCTGGCCACCCACGTGGTGACCATCACCATCGGCTACGCCGGCACCTTCCTCGCGGGGGCCATCGCCATCGCCTACGCCCTGCGCAAGCACCTCGCCACCCAGGTAGATGTGGAGACCGACCGGGCCCTGGCGGACATGGCCTACGGCATCATCTGCTTCTCGCTCTTCTTCAGCTTCGTGGGCACGGTGCTGGGCGGCATCTGGGCCGACCAGTCCTGGGGCAGGTTCTGGGGCTGGGATCCCAAGGAGAACGGGGCCCTGCTGATCGTGCTGTGGAACGCCATCATCCTCCACGCCCGGATGGCGGGCTACGTCCGCGAGCGGGGCATCATGATGATGGCCATCTTCGGCAACATCATCACCGCCTGCTCCTGGTTCGGCGTGAACATGCTGGGCGTGGGGCTCCACTCCTACGGCTTCATGGACCAGGCCTTCTATGCGCTGACCGCCTTCATCGCCAGCCAGCTCGTCCTCATGGGCATCTGCTACGCGCCGGCCCGATTCTGGGTGGAAAAACCGCACGGGAAAGCCTAGCTCCCGACTGACCACGAAAGGCCCCCGGTTCCCCGGGGGCCTTTTTGCAGTCCTGGGAATCCGTTGGAGGTCACTTCACCCTGTGCGTGGCTGCTTCCAGATAGGTGGAGAAGGCTTCGGGACTGCCGGGCGGGGCGATCTCGAAACGCAGGGTGACGAGGGCCTCGGCCTTCCGCAGGTACGTGAGGCGGAAGCGCGGGCCGGTACCCGCCTCGCTGGTGAAGGCGACTCCGCCCGGAAGTTGTGAAACCAGGTAGCGGATGACGTGGTCCTCGTTGTCCAGGTAGAGGGCCCTGAGCTGGCCGCCCTCAGGAAATAGGGCCATCAGGTCTTCGTGGTGGGAGGCCGCACGCCCGTTCGCGGCCGCAGTGTCGGCGGAGCTGCGGCGCACGAGGGCCCTTCCCTCCAGCTCGAACCGGAACGTGGCCGTGCCCGTGGACTGACCGGGCCGGCCGCCGCCCTCCCCCTTCCACTCGCCTTCCAGGAACCGCACCGGGGCGAAGGGATCGGCAGTCGGAGCCGGGGACTGGGCTCCCAGGGAGCCGACGAGCGCCAGGGCCAGGAGGGCATGTCGCATGGAACCTCTCAGTCGAGCCGGGTGGTCCCGAGGATGCGGCCCGGGTCCAGGTGCGCCTTGATGGCGCCATTCAGCTGGCGGACCGGTTCCCGGGTGTAGGCGTCGTAGAAGCGCTGGTTGTGGGGGCCCACCCCGTGTTCGGCGCTGTAGCTGCCGTCGAATTCCAGCACGGCCAGATCATAGATCCGGCCCTGGAGCACGGGCGCCAGCTCCGCCGTGGCCACGGGCGAGGTCGACTCGTCCCACACGAGATTCAGGTGGGTGCCGCCATCCCCCCAGTGGCCGAAATCGCAGCAGCGCACGAAGGGGTACTCGGCCATGAGGATGGCGCGGGCCGCTTCCGTGAAGGTGGCCATGCGGCTCCTGGGCACGCTGATGTCGAACGCGAGCACCTTGCCTTCGCTCCGCAGGCTCTCGCTGATGTGGTGCCGGAGGGACCAGAACTCCTCGGGCTTGCCCATGAAGATGTCCGTGATGCCCTCCCCGGCTTCGCCTTCCATGAAGGCCCCCAGCCGCTCCTCCAGGACCTCCGGGAGGTCCAGGGCGGTGAGCGGAAGGGTCGAGGAGAGTTCCACCAGGGCCGTGTAGGCGGGCGCCTGGCTGGCGCCGTAGGGATTCCGGAGGTCCGTGTGGTGCCTGAACACCGGGGTCAGGGCCTCGGCGCTGATGACTTCGAAGGCGGTGAACACGTCCGCCAGTTCCCGCTCCAGGGCCTGCAGCAGGGCCAGCACGGTCTCCCCGGAGGCACAGCCCACCAGGGCCGTCGCGTGCTGCTTGGGCACGGGCACCACCTGCAGGACGGCACCGGTGATCACGCCGAAGATGCCGCTGGTGCCCACGAAGAGCTGCTTGAGGTCCAGGCCCGTGTTGTTCTTCCGGAGGAAGTTCAGCGCCTCGATGACGGTGCCGTCCGCCAGCACGACTTCCAGTCCCTGCAGGTTGTGGCGCACATCGCCGTACTTCAAGAGCCGCGTGCCGCCGGTGTTGGTGGCGATCATGCCGCCAAGGGTGGGATCGGCACCCAGGTCGATGGGGAACATGAGGCCATGGGCGACGAGGGCCTCGTTCAGCGAACTCAGCAGCACGCCGCCATCCACCAGGGCCGTGCGGTTGACGGGGTCGATCTCCAGGCGCTTGTTCAGCCGCTCCAGGCTGAGCACCAGCATCTCGCCACTGGCATCGGGGTTGGAGGCCCCCACCAGCCCCGTGTTAGCCCCCTGGGGCATCACCCGGAGGCCTCCGGCATGGCAGTAGGCCAGAAGCCGGGAGACGTCGGCGGTGGTCCCGGGCCGGACCGCCAGGAGGGCCCTTCCCTTCCCGTACCGCCAGCCGGATTCGTACTTGGCCAGGTCCTCGGCCTCCGTCAGGACCGCGTCCGCACCGAACAGGGCGCGCAGGTCGGCGGCGATTTGGGCGGCGTCAGGCATGGGCATCCTCCCGGGAGCTGGACCAGGCCCCGACCAGCGCCTCGAAGCGCTCGCCCCGCTGCTCGAAATTGTCGAACTGGTCGAAACTCGCGCAGGCCGGGCTGAGCAGCACCTGGTCGCCGGGCTGCGCGAGGGCAAGGGCGGCCCCCACGGCCTCGTCGAAGGCTGGAACCAGGTCATGGGGGAGATCCCCCAGGTCCCGCCTGAGCTGGGGAATGGCCTCCCCCAGGAAGACCAGCCGCCGGAGCTTGCCCGCCAGGGCATCCCGCAGCGGCGCGTAGCTGGCGCCCTTGTCCGTGCCGCCGAGGAGCACCACCAGCGGCCCGGGCAGGGCGTGGATGGCCGTCAGGGTGGCATCGACGTTGGTGCCCTTGGAATCGTTGTAGGCCTTCACGCCGCCCTTCTCGCCACAGAAGGCGATGCGGTGGGCCAGTCCCGGATAATCCTTCAGCCCTGCCCGGATGCCCGGGATGGTGGCCCCCCCATGGCGGGCCAGCAGGCTCGCCGCCAGGGCGTTCTCCACGTTGTGGTCCCCGGGGATCTGCAGCTCGGCGCGGGACAGCAGGGCCTCGCCGTGCAGCCTCAGGATCCCGTGGCCATCGCACCAGGCCTCGCATTCGGTCCAGCCGAAGCGGACGGTCCGCCCCCGTCCGGGCGCATCCTGCCACCACTCGGGATGGGCGGCGGGCACCACCCGGAGATCGTCGGAGGTCTGCCTCTCGAAGATCCGCAGTTTGGTGCTCCGGTAGGTCTCCATGGTGCCGTGGCGCGCCAGATGGTCGGGCGTCAGGTTCAGGAAGGCGGCGGCCTCCGCATGGAAGAACTGGATCGACTCGAGCTGGTAGCTGCTCAGTTCCAGGGCGAAGACCGACCCCGCCGGCGCGGCCTGGGCCGCCTCGATCAGGGGGGTGCCCAGGTTGCCGCAGGCGGAGGCCGGAATCCCCGAGGTCTTCAGGAGGTGGGCCACCAAGTCCGTGGTGGTGCTCTTGCCGTTGGTGCCCGTCACGGCCAGGATCCGGCTGCCGTCCCTGCGCTCGCGAATCACGCGGTGGGCCAGCTCCACTTCCCCCACCACCGGAATGCCCCGGAAAATCGCCTCGGCCACGAAGGGGGCCGTGCGGGGAATGCCGGGGCTGATGACGAGCTCGCCGCAACCCTCCAGGAGCGCGAGGGGATGGTCACCCCAGACGCCGGGAATGCCCCGCTTCGCCAGATCGGCCTCCAGCACAGGGTCGGGTCCGGGTCGGGAATCCGTCAGCACGACGGAGTGACCCTGTGACACCAGGAACCGCGCCGCGGCGAGCCCCGACCGCCCTGCCCCCATGACCACGGTATGCATGCCGCCCCCCTTCCAGACTAGTGTGCTGGCGCTGAAATAACAGGGGCCTGGTTGCGACTGGCCGGCCGCCGGGTCCCCGGGGACAGGGCGGCGGCAATGCCGCGGTGGCCGCGCTACACTGAACCAGGGTCCCTGGATCGAAGGTGGAGTGAACATGCCCAAGGGCGTCCTGGAAAGCATGCTGAGAGGCGAGGGCACCCTCGTGCCCCACGTGCAGCCCATGTACCGGCTGAGCGACAACCGCCTCGTGGCCCTCGAGTACCTGGCCTGGCACCTGGACGCCGAGGGGCAGACCAGGCCGGTGGGCCCCATCCTCCAGGATCCCGCCCTCCGCCTCAGGGACCGGCTGATCCTGGACCTGAGATTCCTGGAATCCACCTTCCAGAGCCTCGCCCGGACGGGGGATGGCTCCTGCCTCCACTTCGTGAACCTGGAGCCGGTCAGTCTCCAGGCGCCGGGCTTCTGGGAGAGCCTGCCCCGCTGGATGGAGGCCCTGCCCTTCGCCCGGGAGTGCGTGGTGATGGAGTTCACGGAGTCCCAGGGAGTTCACGACCTGCGGTCCCTCCAGGCCTATGCCAACCGGTTGAGGGACCTGGGCCTGCGCGTGGCCGTGGACGACCTGGGCGCCGGCGTGGCCAGCCTCACCCACATGGCCCGGCTGGCGCCCGACTTCATCAAGGCCGACCGCAGTCTCGTCGAGCAGGTCCATCGCCGCCCCTACCAGGCCGCGCTGCTCAACGCCCTCGCCCATTTCGCCCGGCGCATGCACGTGGGCT
The DNA here is from genome assembly GCA_903839205.1 of uncultured Holophagaceae bacterium. Taxonomy (GTDB): domain Bacteria; phylum Acidobacteriota; class Holophagae; order Holophagales; family Holophagaceae; genus Geothrix. The sequence continues at coordinate 10,015 of CAIMBM010000272.1, forward strand.
TCATCGCCGAAGGCATCGAAACGCTCGAGGAACTGGAGGCGGTCATGGATGCGGACGTGCCCTGGGGCCAGGGCTTCATCCTGGGCCAGCCCTGGCCCACGCGGCCCCGGCCCATCGCGGCCCCTATCGCAGCTTCAGGGAACTGAGAGCCAGGATCGAGCAGACGATGGCCGTGATCCACATGCGGATGACGACCTTGGTCTCCTGCAGCCCGCCCAGTTCCAGGTGGTGGTGGAAGGGTGCCATGCGGAAGATGCGCTTCCCGCCCCGCAGCTTGAAGCTCCCCACCTGCAGGATCACGCTCACGGCCTCCAGGACGAAGAGCCCGCCGGCGATGACCAGCAGCACTTCCTGCTTGATCACGACCGCCACGGTACCCAGCGCCCCGCCGAGGCCCAGGGAGCCCGTGTCGCCCATGAAGATCTCCGCGGGGTGGGCGTTGTACCAGAGGAAGCCCAGGCAGGCCCCGGCCATGGCGCCCATGAACACCGAAAGCTCCGCGCCCCCGGGCACATGGGGCACCACCAGGTAGGCGGCGATCTTCGCGTGGCCCACCACATAAGCGAGGATCGCGTAGGTGAGGGAGACGATGAGCGTGCCCCCGATGGCGAGGCCGTCCAGGCCGTCGGTCAGGTTCACGGCATTGCTGGTGCCCACCATCACCAGCCAGATCCAGGGGATCAGGAAGACGCCCACGTCGGGCCGGTAGTTCTTGAAGAAGGGGACCGAGAGCTGGCTGGTGGCCGCGCCCCGCAGGCCGAAGTGCAGGATCAGCCAGGCGACGAGCAGGGAGATGCCCGTGAGCAGGGCCATCTTCTGCCAGCTGCTGAGGCCGAGGTTCTGCTTCTTGAGCAGCTTCTGCGCGTCATCGAAGGCCCCCACGGTGCCGAAGCCCAGCAGGGCGAGGAGGGCCACCCAGATGGCCCCGCTCTTGAGGTCGCACCACAGCAGGGTGGAGACGGTGATGACGATGAGGACGAGGATGCCGCCCATGGTGGGCGTCCCCGCCTTCTTCTGGTGGTTCTCGGGGCCCACCTCGCGGATGTGCTGGCCCATCCTGAGGGCCGTGAGGGTGCGGATCACCCAGGGTCCCAGCAGCAGGCTGAGGACCATGGCCGTGGCGGCAGCCATGGCCGAACGGAAGGTGACATACCGGAAGACCGAGAGGCCGGGAAGCGCATCGCGGAAAGGATGGAGGAGCCAGGGCAGCATGGGGGGTCCGGAGTCAGGGGGTCAGCGGGCGAGGAGCCAATCCACGGCGCGCTCGGCGCGCCAGTAACGGCTTCCCTTCACCAGGATACGGGCTCCCGGGGGAATTGCGGTGAGCCCGGCCGCATCGTCGCGCAGGGCCTCGAAATCCGGGAAGGCGGTGGCTCCGGGGCCGAAGCCATCCGCATAGTCCCGTGCAAAATCGCCGAAGGCCCAGAGGCGGGTGAGGCCCAGGGCCCGCAAAACCGCGCCGGTCTCCCGGTGGATCCGCGCTGCCTCCGTTCCCAGCTCCCGCATGGATCCCAGCACGGCCAGAGCCTCTCCGCCGGGCAGCCCCAGCAGGGCCCGGGCGCAGGCCAGGATGGAATCCGGGCTGGCGTTGTAGGTCTCGTCCAGCAGGGCACCCCCGCCGGGCAGGCCGTGGATCCGGCCCCGCCCCGCCCCCGGGACCACCGTGCCGAGCCGCCGGGCCACCTGCTCGGGGGCCTCTCCCAGGCGCATGGCCAGGGCCGCTGCCAGGGCCGCGTTCCGGAGCTGGTGCTCGCCCGGCAGCTGGAGGCGGATGGGGACCAGGCCCGCCGGGGTCCGCAGGCGGAAGGCCCCGCCGGCCGCGCCGAGGGACTCCACGGCCTCCCAGCCGAAGGGTTCGCCCTCCCCGACCGGCAGCGCCTCGGCGTGGCGGGCCCAGGACTGCCTTGCGATCCAGCGGCACCAGGGATCCGCGGCGGGATGGGCCCAGATCCCCCCGCGGTTGAGCCCGGCCACCAGCTCACCCTTGGCTTCGGCGATGCCCTCCTGCCCCTTGGGGAAGTTCTCGGCATGGGCCGTGCCGATCAGAGTGACCAGCCCCGCATCCAGCGGCGCGATCTCCGTGAGCCGACGGATCTCCCCGGGCGTGCTCATGCCCATCTCCAGCACGGCCGCGTCCTGCCCCTCCGGCAGGGTGGCCAGGGCCTCTGGCAGGCCCAGCGTATTGTTGCGGTTGCCGGGAGTCTTCCACCCGCCCAGGGCCGCCGCCAGCAGCTCCTTGGTGCTGGTCTTCCCCACGCTCCCGGTAACCCCGGCGACGAGCCTCGGCCGCACCGCGGCGAGACGCGCTTGTCCCCAGCGCTGGAGGGCGTCAAGGGTGTCCGGCACCACCAGCTGTGGACAATCGATGTCCAATGGATGATCCACGAGCAGGGCCGCGGCGCCCCTCGCCACCGCCTGGAGCGCGAAATCGTGACCATCCCGCTCGGCCCGGAGGGCCACGAAGCAGGCCCCGGGCTCCAGCGTGCGGGTGTCCAGGGACAGTGATGAGGGCATCACGGCACCGTCCCCGAGGATCTCCCCGCCCACCTGGGCGGCCGCCTGGAACAGGGACCAGAAGCTCATGCGGCACCTCCGCCGGACGCGCGCAGCGCGCGCTCCCACTTGCTGCGCTCCGGCTGCATGCTCATGCCATCTCCTTCACGGAAGCCCGCTGCAGGCGGTCCCGGACCGCCAGCCAGGCCTCGTCACTCGGGGGTCTTTCCATGACGATCCGGGTGAACCCGGCGTCATCCAGCTCGTGGAGCAGCGCGAAGAGCCTCGCCGCCACCACCTTCGCGTCCATGGGCAGGAGTACGCCGCGCACGCCCGCGGGCAGGGCCGGCAGGGCGCCGATCCCCACGTAGGCCACCCGCCCGGAGGCCGAACTCAGCCCAGCGCCCGGGGCGACCAGCTCGAGCCGGGCCCGTGGCGCATAGTGCCGCTCGGCCATGCCCGGTGCGTCCTGCCTCGCGCCGGCCTGGACCGCCCCCTCCCAGATGTCCACGGCGCCCAGAAGGGCCTCGAGCTCCGCCGGGGTGACGGGGCCGGGTCGCAGGAGCCTGGGTCGCGTCCCGCTCAGGTCGAGGATGGTGGACTCGAGGCCCGCCTGGGTGGCACCCCCGTCCAGGATCAGGTCAACGGCCCCACCCAGGCTCGAGGCCACGTGCTCCGCCAGGGTGGGAGACAGGTGCTGGCTGCGGTTGGCGCTGGGGGCGGCCAGGGGCCGGCCCACGGCGCGGATCAGGGCCTGAGCCACGGGATGGGCCGGACAGCGCAGCGCCACGGTGGGACCACCGGCCCTCACGATGGCAGGCACCACCTCGGAAGCGGGCAGCACCAGAGTGAGCGGCCCCGGCCAGTAGCGTTCCGCCAGGACCCTGGCGGCCTCGGGCCAGTGGGCCACCAGGGGCCGGGCCGAACCCACGTCCGCCACGTGCAGGATCACCGGGTTCGTGGCGGGCCGGCCCTTGGCCGCGTAGATGCGGGCCACGGCCTCGGGATTGAGGCCATCCGCCCCCAGGCCGTACACCGTCTCGGTGGGAAAGGCCACGAGGCCCCCGGCGGCGAGAACCGCCGCCGCTTCGCGGAGAGAGGGATCCTCCGGCCCAACGACTTGGAGGATGAGCGTCACCGGGAGCCCCCGAGTGCCGCTTCCACCGCGCTGCGGTCGCTGTAGGGATGCTTCACCCCATGGATCTCCTGGTAGGGCTCATGGCCCTTGCCCGCCAGCAGCAGCAGGTCGCCGGGGCGGCAGTCCGCGAGGGCCTGCCCCACGGATTTCCGGCGGTCGGCGTTCCGGTGGTAGCGGGCCGGATCCCGGCGGAGCGCCTCCGGGATGCCAGGCGCAGCGTCGTCCAGGATGAGCTCGGGATCCTCGGTGCGGGGATTGTCGCTGGTGTGCCAGAGCACGTCCGCCCCGGCCGCCACGGCCGCGGCCATGAGAGGGCGCTTGGTCCGGTCGCGGTCCCCGCCGCAGCCGAAGAGCACGTGCAGGCGGCCTCCGACCGGCAGCAGGCGCCGGCCTTCGGCGAGCAGCTTCTCCAGGGCATCCGGGGTGTGGGCGTAGTCCACCATCACGCCGAAGGGCTGGCCGCAGTCCACCCGCTCCAGGCGGCCCGGGGCCCCCGTCACCTTGGCCACGGCGGGCACCAGGCGGTTGAGGTCGAAGCCCGCCTCGGCACAGGCCGCCAGGGCGGCCAGCAGGTTGTAGGCGTTGAAACGGCCCAGCAAGGGGCTGTCCACGGCGAAATCACCCTGCAGGCACCGCAGCCGGAACCGGGTGCCCGTGGGGCCCAGGACCAGGTCCGTGACCCGGTAGTCCGCCTCGCAATCGAGGGCATAGCCCCAGCAGCGGCCCCCCTCCAGCAGGTGGCGGCCATAGGGGTCGTCCACGTTCACCAGGAACCGGTCGCTCTGCGTGCGCAGGCGGGCCTTGGCCTCGAAGTAGGCCTCCAGTGTGCCGTGGTAGTCCAGGTGGTCCTGGGTCAGGTTCGTGAACACGCCCACCTTGAAGAGGGCGCCATGGACCCGCCCCAGGCAAAGGGCATGGCTGCTCACCTCCACGGCCGAAGCCGCGTCGCCGGCATCCACGCTGCGCCGCAGCCAGCGGTAGAAGGCCGGACTTTCCGGCGTGGTGCGGACGGCTTCCTCTTCGACGGTGCCGGCCGCGTTCAGGACCGTGCCGACCAGGCCGCAGCCGATCCCGGCGCCGCGCAGCAGCTGGCGGACGAGGGTGGTGGTGGTGGTCTTGCCGTTGGTGCCCGTGACGCCGATGAGGGCCAGGCGCTCGTCGGGCGTGCCGTGCAGCCTCCGGGCCATCTCGGCCATGCGCAGGCGGGGCTCGGCCAGAAATCCGCAGGCGGCCACGCCCTCGGGAACCTCGACCCGGGTCTCCGAGACCACGGCGCAGGCGCCCCTTCCCAGTGCCTGCGGCACGAAGACGGCTCCGTCGGTCTTCTCGCCCTTGAGGGCCAGGAAGACCCAGCCAGGGGCCACCTCGCGGCTGTCGCTGGTGAGATCCACCACGTCGACATCCGGTCCCGAGTTCCGGATGGCCATTCCGTCGATGAGCGCGTCGAGATTCATGGCCCCCCCGCCTTGATCATCACCACGGCGCCGGGTCCCAGGGGGGCGCCCGCCTCGGGACTCTGACCCACCACCAGGGTGGCCATCCTTCCGGACGACGCCTCCACCTGGGGGTAGCCGCCCACCAGCACCACGCGGTGGATGGCGGCCTTGAGGGTCAGGCCCCTGAGGTCCGGCACCCGGCCCAGTTCCACGTGCACCGCGGCCTCGTCCGTCTCGCTCACGGGCCAGTCCCTCAGCGAGAGCTTGAGATCCGGCTCCCGGTCCTGGTCCGGGGAGGTCTCGCGGAAGCGCATGATGCCATCGCCGATGCGCTTGAAGAGGGGCGCGGCGACATCGCCGCCGGTGGTGTCGCCCAGGGGATCGTCGAGCATCACCAGCACGCCATACTGGGGCCTGTCCGCCGGGAAGAACCCCATGAACGAGGCGAAATGGCGCCTGGGATCGTACTTCCCATCGATGAGCTTGCGGCTGGTACCGGTCTTGCCGAACGCCTCCACGCCATTGTCCAGCTTGGCCCGCTTGCCCGTGCCCTGCGTGATCACCCCCTTGAGCGCCTCCTTCATGAGGTTCGCGGTCTCCTCGCTGAGCACCTGGTCCCGCACGAAGGGCTTGAACTCCTGCAGCAGGAAGCCCTTGTCGTTGTAGATGCGCTGCACCAGGATCGGCCGCATGAGCTTCCCGCCGTTGGCCAGGGCGCAGCCGGCCATGAGGATCTGCAGGGGGGTGGTGTTGAGGCCATAGCCGTAGGAGAAGGTGTACTGGGTGGGCACACTCCAGCGGTCCGGCGCGATCATGCGACCCGCGCTCTCGCCGGGGAAGTTGAGGCCGGTGGCCTCCCCGAATCCGAACTTCCGCAGGAACTGGTAGTGCACGGCCGGGTCCAGGCGGACGCCGATCTTGGCGGCCCCGATGTTGGAACTCAGCCACAGGATCTCTTCGAAGGAGAGTACGCCGTAGTGATGGGTGTCCGTGATCGGCGGTATCTTCGGGCTGTAGAGCCACTGCCCGCCCATGCAGTCGATCCGCTCCCCCAGGTGCACCTTGCGCTCCTCCAGCGCAATGGCCGCGGTGAAGATCTTCATGGTAGAGCCCGGCTCGTAGACATCCTCCAGGGGATGCACCTTGCGCGCCGCCTTCTGCCGCTCCAGTTCCCGGTGCAGCTCCTCCTGCTCCGCGGCCGACAGTTCGGACTCGGCCCGGTTGCGGAACTTCTTGGGCAGGATGTGGTTCGGATCGAAGGTGGGGGTCCCGGCGATGGCGAGGATCTCGCCAGTCCGGGGATTCACCACCACCGCGTAGGCCGTGTGGGGTTTCGATAGGCGCATGCCCTCCTCCAGCGCATCCTCCACGATGTGCTGGATCGAAGCGTCAATGCTGAGCTGCAGGGAGGCCCCGTTCACGGGCACCTGGCTGTAGTTCTCCTGGAAGATGATGAGCTTGCCGTGGGCATCCCGGGGGGCGATGAGTTCCCCCTTCTGGCCGGCCAACTGGTGGTCGTAGGTCTGCTCGATCCCCAGCTGGCCGAGTCCGTCGATGTTCGTGAACCCGATGATCTGGGCGGCCAGGCTGCCCCGGGGATAGAAGCGCTGGCTTTCGGGCTGGAACTCGATGCCGTCGAGATCCAGGGCCCGGATGGCGGCCACCCGCATGGGGGGCAGATGGCGCTCCAGGTAGACGAAGGTCTTCTTCCGCAGGAGCTTCTCCAGCACCTGGCCCTTCGTCTGCTCCAGGAGAGGTGCCAGTTTCGCCGCCACCTCGGTGGCGGTCTTGCGATCGGGGCTGCCCCACTGCCGATCCTCGCCCCGCCCCGGCTTGAAGTCCGGGTAGAACACGCGCGGATCTGCAAAGAGGCTCTCCACCTTGATCGAGATGGCCAGGGGCTCGCCGCGGCGGTCCCGGAGCTCTCCCCGGATTGGGGGGATGGGCACGATTGTCGAGTGCTGCTGCTCCGCCTTGGCCTGGTAGTGCCTGTGCTCGACCCCCTGCAGCCAGAGCAGCCTGAGGAGGATGAACAGGACCCAGAAAGCCATGGCGCCAATGATCCAGGGCATGCGGTGGTCCAGCAGGTCCTGGGGATCCTGCCGACCCAGGAGGCGCCTGGAAGCGCGGGGTTCGGTGGCGAAGGGGAGGGACACGGGAAAGCCGGGGATGGAGGAAGCGTGGTCGGGCCGAAGGCCCGCACCTTACAGCCTACCGCCTTGACCCTAGAATCCGTCCGACGACACGGGGCGGAGCTTGGCGAGGCGCTGATCCTCGGGTGTGAAGACGCGCTGGATCAGGTGCCCCTGTTTGCGGGGCTGGAGCCCCACCTTCTGGGCGTAGACCTGGACCTCCTCCTCCCGCTGGTAGCGGCTGCGCTCGAGCATGAGCTTGCGCTGGAGTTCCTCCTCCTTGTGGATGCGGTCCTTGATGTCGCTCATGGCATAGCTCAGACGGGTGCTCTGGATCTTCAGGTAGGCGAGGGTGGCCAGGGGCATGGCCAGGGCGAGTACCAGCAGCAGCATGCGCAGGATGCCCTCGCTCTCCACCATCCTGGTGGGAGCAGCGGGACTCTGCCGGATTCCAGCGACCATGGGAACCTCGATCACGGAAGCCGCTCGGCCACGCGCAGGCGGGCCGAGCGGGAGGGGGGGTTGGCGGCGGCTTCGGCTTCAGACGGGGCGATGCCGCCGGCCCGGATGAGTTTCAGGAGCTTGGGGAGCTCGGTCGGCGCGGTGCGGCCGGGCCCGTCGTAGATGCCCGCCAGGCGGCGCAGGGTCTGCTTGACGATGCGGTCCTCCAGGCTGTGGAAGCTGATGACCGCGAGCCGTCCGCCGGGCCGCAGGTGGACCACCGCGGCTTCCAGGGCGGCGGCCAGGCGGTCCAGCTCGCCGTTCACGGCGATGCGGACGGCCTGGAACGTGCGGGTGGCCGGGTCGCTGTGCCCCTTCCGCTTGGCCGGCTCGCGGGGGATCACGCTGTAGACCGCCCGGGCCAGGTCGCGGGTGGTGCTCAGGCGGTCTTCCTGGAGGGCCCTGAGGATGGCCCGGGCGATGGGGCGGCTGGCCCGCTCCTCGCCGTACTGGTAGATCGCATTGGCCAGGCTCTCGTCGGTCTGCTCGGCGATCCAGGCCCGGGCGGAGAGCCCGTGATCCGGATCCATCCGCATGTCGAGGGGACCCTCGTCCCGGAAGCTGAAGCCCCGTTCCGGGCTGCGCAGCTGTAGGGTGGACACGCCGAGGTCCGCCAGGATGGCGTCGAAGCCCTCGGGTGCCTGGGCCGCACGCCAGGCCAGGAACTGGGGCTCCTCCCACAGGTCCTCGTAGGCACCGGCCAGCACACTGAGGCGGGCATCCCGGCCCAGCCGCTGCATCGCCAGGGAACGGGCCTCGGGGTCCCGGTCCACGCCCAGGTACCGGGTCCCGGCATCGGCCCGGGCCAGCAGAGCCTCCGCATGGCCACCCAGCCCCAGGGTGAGGTCCAGGATCCGGGCCGCCGGTGGGAGGGGCAGGCTGTCCAGCACCTCCTGGAGCAGGACGGGCACATGGACGGGGGGAGGGGCCGTCATCATCAGATCCCCAGGTCCGCGAGCTGGGCCAGGTCCTCGGCACCCAGGGGCTCCGCCGCGAGGCGCCGCTCGAAGCCGGCCTTGTTCCAGAGGGCCAGGTGGTCCATCTGGCCCAGCACGGCGACCTCACCCATCAACTGCGCGGCCTCGCGCAGGATGGGCGGGATGACGAAGCGCCCCTGGGTATCGGGTTCCACCTCGCTGCCGAAGTAGGCGGTGGTCTCCAGGAACTTGCGCTTGGCGGGGCTGGTGGATGGCAGGGCGGCCAGGCGGGCCTCGATGGCCTCCCAGACCGGCAGGGGGTAGAGGCGGGCCGATCGGCCGTCCAGCGAGGTGAGGTAATGCCTCAGCGTTCCGCCCCCCTCGCCCTGGGCGAAGGTCTCCAACTCGGCCTTGAAGGAAGTGGGGAGCTTGAGGCGTCCCTTTTCATCCACCGTGGCCGGTGAGTTTCCGCGGAATCGCAGCACCGGTAGCGCCTTTCAACCAACGACTCAACAGAGGAAATCGAACGGAAGTGGGACCACTTAAATCCACTTCAGACCATTTTTCTCCACTGAGAACCACTTCAAAGTGTAGAAAACTCCCTGTTTTCAACAAGTGAAAATAAAAACGAAATAGGACCTGTTCGTGGTTTCTTGCGCGGAAGGACCGGAGGATCAAGGGGCGGGCGGGCTTGCCGGGTACCTGGCCGGGAGATTTGGCGAAAAAAACCAGAGCATGCCCCGGCCGAACCCCCTGGGGGGACGCGGACGGAGACCCGCCCCGGACCCGGTCGGACCTGGATCGGCGGGGCAGGCCCGCCCTCGGGGTTCCGGCGAGGAAGGGACCTCCAGCCTCCCCCGCCGGTGCGCCTATGATGGGCTCCGAGGTAGCCATGGACCCATCGCCTTCACCTGCCTCCGGAGCTCCCGGAGAAAGCCCGCAGAGGCGGTACGTGGGGGTGCTGCACGAGTTCCACGATGCGGCCTACGCCCAGGACTGGGCGAACCGTTTCACTCCATCGCCCTCCCGGGAGGCTCTGTTCGCCAGGATGCTGCAGGCGCTTCGCGAGCATCCGCTGCCCGCGCTCCGGGTGCTGGAGCTGGGCACCGGCCCGGCCTACTTCGCCGAGCGCCTCCTGCGTGAGCGAACGGACCTCGCCTATGAGGGGCTGGACTTCAGCCGGGCGATGCTGGACCTCGCCGCAGAGCGCCTCCAGCCCTTCGCCTCCCGGGTGACCCTGTGCGCCGGCGACCTGGTCCAGGGTGATTGGACGACCGCCGTCCAGCGCCCGGTCGGCGCCATCGTGTCGACCTGGGCCCTGCACGACTTGGGGGCCGAGGAGCTGACCGCCAAGGTCTATGCCGACTGCCATCGGCTGCTGGAACCCGGGGGCATCCTCCTGAATGGGGATTTCGTGAAGCCGGAAGTAACCCACCACGACTTCGAACCGGGACGGTTCACCGTGCCCCGTCATCTGGAACGGCTCGCGGAGGCGGGGTTTTCCAGGAGCCAGTGCCTCGGATACTGGGAGCAGGAGCTGGTGGCCCCCACCACGGCGCACAACTATGCATGTCTCCTGGCTTTCAAGGATGGGGAGGAGCATGAAGGTCCGCATTGACGACGAGATCACGTTCCGGAAGCTGGAGATCTTTTCGGCCTTCATGAAGACGGGAAATCTCAGCCGGACCTCTGAGCTGCTGGACGTCAGCGCGGTCAGCGTGCACCGGGCGCTGCATTCGCTCGAAGAGGGCCTGCGCTGCCAGCTCTTCCAGCACGAAGGGAGGAACCTGGCCCCCCTGCCGGCGGCCTTCCTCCTGGAGGAAACGGCCCGGGAGGTCCTCGACCGGATGGTGCGGGGCGTATCGGCCACCCGGGCTGCGGCCGGGTTCGCCTCGGGCCAGTTCCGGCTGGGCTCGATCTACTCGCTGACGACGCGCGTGGTACCCCAGGTGATCATGGAGATCAAGCTCCGGCGGCCGGACCTGCAGATCGACCTGGTGCTGGGATCGAACGCGGATCTGCTGGCGAAGCTGCGGACCTCCCAGGTGGATGCGGTCCTGATGGGCCTGCCCAGTCCGGCCAATGAACTGCTCACCCTTCCCCTGTTCGAGGACGACATCTATTTCGCGCTTCCGGCGGGCGACCCCAAGGGATTGCGCGAGGAGATCGACCTGCGCGAGTTTTCCGAGGCGAATTTCGTTTCACTGTCCGAAGGGTTCGCGACCTCGGAGAGCTTCACGGAGATCTTCCGCCTAGCCGGCTACGCTCCCAACCTGGTCACGCGGGTGGGGGACATCTACACCTTGATGAACCTGGTGGCGGGCGGCGTGGGCTACACCCTGCTGCCTGGGCGGGTCCGGGAAGTGCTGGGCGACCGGGTGCAGCTCGTGCCACTGGCGGCGCCCTACCGTCTGCGGCAGACCATCGGCCTGGCCTTCATGCGGGTCCGGGAGCGGGACCCCAACATCCTGGCCCTGTCGGCGGTCTGCCGGGGGGGCGGGAAGGCCTGGGGCCGGTCCTTGGAGGCCCCCGTTCCCGAACCCAGCCGAGCACCATAGCGACGAGGGCCCCCACCCGCCCCGCACCCTGAAACTTACGTTGAGAGTAACGATTCGTCCCAAGCCTTGATTGATAGAGCCAGGGCCCACCCCCCACCATCGGTTCTAAATCAAGCTTCGGAATCCGGGAAACCGCTACTGACGTGAAGGGGGTGGAACCATGGTCATCCTAGGGACAGCGCTCCTGTCTGTCTGCTTCCTGCTGGGGGTGACCCTCGGCGACATCCTCGGGAAGCTCATCGGGGTCAAGGCCAATGTGGGCGGCGTTGGCATCGCCATGCTGCTGCTCATCGTTTCGCGCCTGTACCTGGGCAGGAAGGGTCTGCTGTCAGCCCCCACCCTGAACGGTGTCCACTACTGGGGCGCCATGTACATCCCGGTGGTGGTGGCCATGGCGGCCACCCAGAACACACTGGCCGCCCTGCGGGGGGGCCGGGTGGCCCTGCTGGCGGCCATTGGAGGCGTTGCCCTGTGCGTCCTGACCATCTCGGTGATCAACCGCCTCTCCCGCGATGCCTCGGATGAGGCGTGGGAAGCCGAAAACCCGAACACGCCCCCAGTCTGAGCGGGAGTCCTGGCCATGCTTCAATTCTTCAAACACGCCATCATCGAAAACGGTCTCCTGGCCGCCTTCGCCTTCGTGGGGGCCATCACCTGGCTCTCCAATGAACTCGGCACCCGCCTCACCAAGGGGCGCATCCATGGTTCGGCCTTCGCGGTCCTCATCGGCCTGGGCCTGGCCTACTGGGGCGGTGCGCTGACCGGGGGCAAGCGGGGCCTGGCCGACCTGCCCCTGTTCGCGGGCGTGGGCCTCATGGGTGGCGCCATGTTCCGGGACTTCACCATCGTGGCCACGGCCTTCGAGGTCGATCCGGTGCTTGCGAAAAAGGCAGGCTGGCTGGGGGTCCTGTCCCTGCTCCTGGGAACGGTGATCCCCTTCATCGTGGGGGTCCTCATCGCCCGGGCCTGGGGCTATACCGATCCGGTGGCGCTGACCACCATCGGCGCCGGGGCCGTGACCTACATCGTGGGGCCCGTCACCGGGGCCGCCATCGGCGCCACCTCGGACATCATGGCGCTCAGCATCGCCACCGGCGTGGTGAAGGCCATCCTCGTCATGATCATCACGCCGGCCCTTGCGAAATTCATGCGCCTCACCACTCCCCGGGGGGCCATGGTGTTCGGCGGCCTGGCGGGCACCGTGAGCGGTGTGAGCGCCGGGCTGGCCGCCACGGACCGGCGCCTGGTCCCCTACGGCGCCCTGGTGGCCACCTTCCACACGGGCCTCGGCTGCCTGATGGGACCCTCAGTCCTTTACCTGACGGTCAAGGCGATTTTCGGTTGATCGGGAGGATCCAGGGATGAATGGGGATTGGTCCCGGGCTGCGAGGAGCCGAGAAGGGCGGGTGGCACGGGGCATGATCGCCGGCGGGGGGCGCATCGTCTCCCGGCAGAAGATCATCGAGCTGCTCGAGGCGGTCATCGAGCCGGGGGACCGGGTCTGCATCGAAGGCAACAACCAGAAGCAGGCCGACTTCCTGTCCAAATCCCTGGCGGCGACGGATCCGGCGAAGGTCCGCGACCTGCACCTGGTCCAGTCGGTGCTGGCCCTGCCCTCGCACGTGGACCTCATTGAGCGGGGCCAGGTGGCCCGCATCGACTTCTCGTTCTCAGGTCCCCAGGCGGGCCGGCTGGCCAAGCTGGTGGAGGGGGGCCGCATCCAGATCGGGGCCATCCACACCTACCTGGAATTGTTCGGCCGGTACTTCATCGATCTCACTCCCCAAGTTGCGCTCATCGCCGCGCAGATGGCCGATGCCGAGGGCAACCTGTACACCGGGCCCAACACCGAGGACACGCCCGCCATCGTGGAGGCCACGGCCTTCAAGAACGGCCTTGTCATCGCGCAGGTCAACCAGATCGTGGACAAGCTGCCCCGGGTGGATATTCCGGCCGGGTGGGTGAACTTCGTGGTGCAGGCCCCCACGCCCCACTACGTGGAGCCTCTCTTCACCCGGGACCCGGCCCAGATCTCCGAGATCCAAGTGCTGATGGCGATGATGGCCATCAAGGGCATCTACGCTGAATACGGAATCACCCGCCTCAACCACGGCATTGGCTTCGACACCGCCGCCATCGAGCTGCTGCTCCCCACCTATGCCGCGGAGCTGGGCCTGCGGGGGAAGATCTGCACTCACTGGGCCCTCAATCCCCATCCCACCTTGATACCCGCCATCGAGGCCGGCTTCGTCAAATCCGTCCACTGCTTCGGTTCGGAGGTGGGCATGGAACCCTACGTGGCCGCCCGGCCCGACATTTTCTTCGTGGGCGCCGACGGCTCCATGCGGTCCAACCGGGCCTTCTCCCAGACAGCCGGCCACTACGCCTGCGACCTCTTCATCGGATCCACCCTGCAGATCGACCTCGCGGGCAACAGCTCCACGGCGACCAAGGGGCGCATCGCCGGGTTCGGGGGCGCGCCGAACATGGGGGCGGACGCCCGGGGCCGGCGGCATGCCTCCCCCGCCTGGCTGAAGGCCGGTAGCGAGGACGCCCGGAACACCGGCATGCCCCGGGGCCGGAAGCTGGTGGTCCAGACCGTAGAGACCTTCCGGGAGCACATGGAGCCCGCCTTTGTCGAGCGCCTGGATGCCTGGGAGGTGGGCGAGAGCGCGGGCATGGCCCTGCCCCCGGTGATGATCTACGGCGACGATGTGAGCCACATCATCACGGAAGAGGGCATCGCCAACCTGCTGCTGTGCCGGACCGCCGAAGAACGCGAACAGGCCATCCGCGGGGTGGCCGGCTACACCCAGGTCGGCCTGGCCCGGGACAGGCGGGCCGTGGAAAACCTGCGGGACCGGGGCATCGTGCGCCGTCCCGAGGACCTGGGCATCAACCCGCGCCTGGCCACCCGCGACCTCCTGGCGGCGAGGTCCATCAAGGATCTGGTCCGGGCCTCCGGGGGACTCTACGACCCTCCCAAACGCTTCCGGAACTGGTAGGCCCGAAATGGAATCACTCACGTTCGAATACCGAGGCGGCGTACCCATCGAATCCCCGCGAATCCCCGTGATTGCGGGCGTGGTGGGCTCCGGCAACCTGGAGATCCTCCTGGAGGCCGAAGGCCCCGCGGACCACTGCACCATCGTGGTCGTCACGGCTGCCGCGGGTTTCGGAGCCATCTGGCAGGCGGTGATGGATGATTTCGTGGCCCGCCACAAGCCCGGTGGCGTGCGTCTCTCCATCAACGATGTGGGGGCCACCCCCGCCGTGGTCTCCCTGCGCCTCGAGCAGGCCTGGGATGCCTTCCAGGGGGGCTCCGCATGAAACCCAAGAGCTACTACGAAGCCTCGGCCCGGGAACGCATGGCCGCATTTTTGGACCCCGGCAGCTTCCAGGAATTCCTGCCGCCCACTGACCGGGTCTCCTCGCCCCACCTGCGGCAACTGGATCAGCCCGGGGCCTTCGATGACGGCATCCTCGTGGGGTCCGGACGATTGGCGGGGCACCCGGTGCTGGCCGCGGCCCAGGAAGGCGTCTTCATGGGCGGAGCCGTGGGCGAGGTCCATGGCGCCAAGCTGGTGGGGCTGCTGGAGCGCACCCTGGTCACTCGGCCCGCGGCGGTGATTCTGTTACTGGAAACCGGGGGCGTGCGCCTGCATGAGGCGAACGCGGGCCTCGTGGCCGTGTCGGAGGTCATGCATGCGGTGCTCGCCGTGCGCGTGGCCGGGATTCCGGTGCTCGTCCTGGACGGCGGGCAGTTCGGCTGCTTCGGCGGCATGGGCATCGTGGCCGCCCTCTGCGATGCCGTGGTCATGAGCGAGGAAGGCCGCCTGGGGCTCTCGGGCCCCGAGGTGATCGAGGCGAGCCGGGGCGTCGAGGAATTCGATTCCCGCGACCGCGCCCTGGTCTGGCGGACCGTCGGCGGCAAGCATCGCTACCTGCTGGGCGAGGCCACCCGGCTGGTGGAAGACACCGTTCCCGCCTTCCGCGAGGCGGCCATCGGCCTGTTGGGGACTCTCCCCGTGTTCGGCCTGGAGGACCTCGAAGCAGAGCACGCCCGCCTCCAGGGGCGCCTCGAGCGCTTCGGCGACTGCCGCGAATCCTTCGAGATCTGGACCCGCCTGGGGATCGAGGATCCCCAGGCCCTGCCCCTGCTGGAGACCTCGGCCTTCCTGGCCCAGGTCGGCGGAAAGCGGGGGTGACCATGGATGCCCACACCCTCCTGGATCGCCTGTTCCCGACCGGCCACGCCGTGGCCTCCGAGGACACCTACTTCCACGGCAGCGGCACCTGCCGCGGAGCCACCGTCGTCGTCCTCGGCACCTCCGAGGAGGTCGAGATCGGCGTCGAGCTGGCCCTGGCCATGGCCCGCGATGTCCTCGACGTCATCAAGACCGCGCCCAGGCGTCCCATCCTGCTGCTGGTCGCCACGAGCGGGCAGCGCCTCAGCCGCCGGGACGAGATGCTGGGGATCCACGCCTACCTGGCGCACCTGGCCAAGACCATCGACCTGGCCAAGCGAAGGGGACATCCGGTTGTTTCACTGGTATGGTCCCGGGCGGTCAGCGGCGGATTCCTCTCCACCGGCCTGCTGGCGGATCTGTGCTTCGCCCTGCCCGAGGCCGAGATCGGCGTCATGAACCTGCCGGCCATGTCGCGCATCACCAAGATCCCCCTGGAGCGGCTGGAGTCCCTGAGCCTCACCTCGCCGGTCTTCGCCCCGGGCGTCGAAAACTACCTCCGGATGGGGGCCATCGAGGCGATCTGGCAGGGCGACCTCGAGGCACACCTGGACGCGGCCTTCCGCCTGCCCTCCGACCGGGAGCGCCGCAGGGCGCTGGGGGAGGTCCGGGGCGGCCGCCAGCTGGCGCGGTCCGTTGCCGAGCGGGTGCGGTCCCATGAGCGAGGCTGAGCCGTTCCGCCGGCACGATTGGGTCTGGCTCGGACCGGAACCCGGCCTGCCGGATCTGGCGGAAATCCGGGACCACTGGGAGGCCGGACTGCCCTTCATCGTGGGCCACAACCCGCCCTCGATGGAGAGGGACCGGCTGCACCTGGGGCTGGCCCTGCCGGACAAGCGCCGCATGGGCTTTTCCGGGGCGGTGTCCGGCATCGTGAGGCACCGGCCACCCCTGTCCCTCGAAGAAGTGCTGCCCCGTGTGCCTCAAGGTTGGCTCCCGGCGCTCGAGCACCTTGCCATCCTACTGAAGGGTGCAGGGCTGGAAGTGGGGGTCTACGGATCCGCGGCCTGGCAGGCCTTGACCGGCGCTTCCTACGTGCGCGAGACCTCCGACCTGGACCTGCTCCTGGCGCCCTGCACGGGGGACCAACTGCGCGCAGCCTTGGCCATCCTGGGTTCCATGGAGGGCGGCCGCCCGCGCCTCGACGGCGAAATCGTCCTGCCCGATGGGCGGGCCGTGGCCTGGCGGGAAGCGGCCCGCGCCTCGTCAACCCTCCTGGTCAAGACCCGGCGCGAGGTGGCGCTGGTGCCGCGCGCCGCCTGGCTGTCCGCCTTCCGGGAGCCAGCCCATGCCTGAACTGGCAGTGGGGGTGGAGGAGGCCGCCCAGCGGGCCCTGCTGGCCGAAATCAACCTGTACCCCAAGCCGGGTCTGGTGAGTCCCGTGGACTCGGGGGCCCATGCCGACATGGACCTCACGACCTTCCACCGGAGCATCCAGAGCCTCGAGGGCTATTTCGGTACCATCGCCGAGGCGGGTGAAAGGGGAGCGCCCTTTCACCGGCTCCGGGACCTGGGCCTGCAGGCCGAACGGGGCATGCTGCGGGCCACAGGGGGGGTCAACACCCATCGGGGGGCCATTTTCTCCCTGGGCCTCCTTGCCGCAGGCGCGGGCTGGAACCACGCGCATGGCCTGCCCATTGAAGGGACCTTTCTGGTCCAGACCGTGGTCCGGTTGTGGGGCCCGGACCTGGAAGCTCCCCCGCCGACCCCCGCCAGCCACGGCAGCCTGGCCGTGGCGCGCTACGGGGCCCGGGGGGCCCGGAGCGAGGCCGCGGCTGGATTCCCCACCCTGATGGAGGTGGCCCTGCCCGCCTGCCGGACGGCGGCCTCGAGGGGTGCGGACCGGGAGGCGGCGGCCATCCAGTGCCTCTTCGCGGTCATGGCGGCCCTGGAGGACACCAACCTCCTCCATCGCGGTGGCGTGGCCGGCCTGGTCCATGTCCAACAGGCTGCCCGGGTCTTCCTGGACGAGGGTGGTGTCTTCCATCCGCGGTGGCGAGAGAAGGCCGTGGCCCTGCACCGGGATTTCGTCGACAGCCATCTGTCCCCCGGCGGATCCGCGGACATGCTGGCGGCGGCGCTGTTCCTCCGGGACCTGGAGGGCTGGTAGCCATGGGATTGGGAATCCTGTGCCCGGGCCAGGGCGCCCAATCCTCCGCCATGCTGGACCTTCTGGCGGGGGACCGGGCGAGGGCCATGCTGGATCTGGCTGCAGCCACGCTGGGTGCCCATCCCCGGGAACTCGTGGCCGGACCCCCGGCGCGGCTCTTCGAGAACGTCATCGCCCAGCCCCTGGTCTGCGCCGTCACCCTGGCGGCCTGGGCGGAGCTTGGGCCCCACCTCCCCCCACCCTTGGTGGCAGCGGGCTACAGCGTGGGCGAACTGGCCGCCCATGCCTGCGCCGGGACCCTGGCGCCAGAGGCCCTGTTCCCCCTGGCCCGGAGCCGGGCCGACGTGATGGACGCCGCCTGCGGACGCCCCAACGGCCTGGTGGCGGTGCGGGGCCTCCCGGCCGCCATTCTCGAGCCCCTGTGCGCCCGGCACGGCGTCTGGATGGCCATAGTCAATGGGCCCGACCGGATCGTGGTCGGGGGCCTCCTGGACCCGCTGGCCGCCTTCTCGGGCCAGGTCGAGGGCCTGGGTGGCGGCCTCACCCCCCTGGCCATTTCCGTGGCCTCGCACACTCCGCTCATGACCCCCGCGCTGGCCCCCTTCGGGGCCATCCTGGCCGGGACGCGGCTCTCTCGACCAGACATCCCAATCCTGGCTGGCATCGATGGCACCTCCGTGCTCTCGGCCGAACGGATCAGGGACGTGCTGGTCCACCAGTTGGATCAGCCGATCCAGTGGTGGAGCTGCCTGCAGGCCCTGCAGGAACGGGGTTGCACCGTACTCCTCGAACTGGGACCGGGCAGCACCCTGGCGAGGATGGCGGCCGACCTCTTCCCGCGCATGGAGGCCCGTTCCGTAGCCGATTTCAAAACCCTGGATGGGGTAGTCCGATGGGTCGAGGGCAGGCTTTGAAGCGGGTCCAGTCAAGCCTCAGCACGACCGCCCTGTGGGCAGGACAACCCATCGGCGCTACTGGCAGAGTTTCCCGCCCAGGGGCTTCCCCCCCAATAGGTGGAAGTGCAGGTGGAACACGGTCTGGCCGGCGTCGGGTCCATTGTTGCTGAGCAGGCGCCAGCCGCTGGTCTGGAGGCCGTGATCAGCCGCGAGGCGCGCGGCCACCTGGGGGATCCTGGCCGCGGCGGTGGCGGTCTCCGTGGTCAGGTCCCCGAGGCTTTCGCAGTGGGCCTTCGGAATGATGAGCAGGTGCACCGGCGCCTGGGGGAAGATGTCCTTGAAGGCGAGCAGGTGCTCGTCCTCGTAGACCAGGGCCGACGGGATCTCCTTCCGCGCGATCTTGCAGAACAGGCATTCAGTCATCAAGGACCCCCATGTTCCACATCATCTTGCACCAGCCCGAGATTCCGCAAAATACCGGAAGCATTGGCCGCCTCTGCGTGAACAATGGCGTCAGGCTGCACCTCATCCACCCCCTGGGCTTTGAGACCACGGACTACTACCTGCGCCGGGCGGGGCTGGACTACTGGGAGAAACTGGAGCCCACCCACTACGACGACTGGGATGACTTCCTGGCCCGGAATCCTGCCCAGCGGCTCTGGTTCTTCAGCACCAAGGGGGAGCGGCGGCACACCCAGGTGCCCTGGGCCTACGGGGATGGCCTGGTGTTCGGTCGGGAGACCGTGGGCCTGCCTGAGGAGATCCTGGAAGCCCACCAGGACCGCCTGGTCCGCATCCCCATGCTGGGCGACCACCACCGCAGCCTCAACCTCGCCCAGGCCGTGGCCATTGGCCTTTACGAGGGGCTGAGGCAGACTGAGGGTTGGTAATCCAAAGGGAGCTTCCATGAGCCAAGCACCGATCCGTGTCGTCATCGCCAAGCCCGGCCTCGACGGGCACGACCGCGGCGCCAAGGTCGTGGCCCGGGCCCTCCGGGACGCGGGCATGGAGGTGATCTACACGGGCCTCCGGCAGACGCCCCAGCAGATCGTGGCAGCCGTGGTCCAGGAGGATGCCCAGGTGCTCGGCATGAGCATCCTCAGCGGGGCCCACAACCAGATCTTCCCCGAGGTGCTGCGCCTCCTGAAGGAGCAGGACGCGGAGGATGTCCTGGTCTTCGCGGGCGGCATCATCCCGGACGATGACATCCCGGCCCTGAAGGCGGCGGGCATCCGCGAAGTGTTCCAGCCCGGCACCAGCACCGACGACATCGTGGCCTTCATCCGCAGCGCCGTCCACGACTGATGGCGAAGGCCACGTCCATCTTCGAGTGCACGGCCTGTGGCGCGCGCCACCCGAAGGCGATGGGCAGGTGCACCGCCTGCGGCGCCTGGGATGCGGTCCTGGAGGTGCGCGGGGCCCTGAAGCGGGACCTCCAGCGGGCCGGGTCCGCCTATGCCCAGAGCCACTATGCCGGTCCCGTGGCCCTGCCGGATGTGGACGTCACGGACACCCAGCGCCTGCCCACGGGGATCCGGGAACTGGACCGGGTCCTGGGGGGGGGCGTGGTGCCGGGCATGGTGGTGCTGCTGGGCGGGGAACCGGGCATCGGCAAGTCCACCCTGCTGCTGCAGTGGGCCGCCACCTCGACGGGCACGGTGCTCTACGCCAGCGGCGAGGAGAGCGAGCGCCAGATCAAGCTGCGGGCCCAGCGGCTGGGCGCCGAACACCCCGGCATCCACCTCCTGGCCGAAACGGACGTGCGCCGCATCCTCGAGGAGGCCGAGCGCATGAAGCCGGGCCTGCTGCTGGTGGACAGCATCCAAACCCTCTTCGACCCCGATTTCGAGAGCAGCGCCGGCAGCGTGAGCCAGGTGCGCGGGTGCGCCGCCCTGCTCACCCGCTGGGCCAAGGCCACGGGCACCCCCCTGGTGCTGGTGGGCCACGTCACCAAGGACGGCAGCCTCGCGGGCCCGAAGGTGCTGGAGCACCTGGTGGACACCGTGCTGGCCTTCGAGGGGGACCGCCACCACCACCACCGCCTGCTGCGGGCCCTGAAGAACCGGTTTGGCGCGGCCTTCGAACTGGGCGTCTTCGCCATGACCGAGAAGGGGCTGGTGCCCGCCGAGGGCAATCCCTTCTTCCTGGATGCGGAGCCCCGGCCCGGCTGCGCCGCCACGGTGGTGCTGAGCGGCACGCGCCCCATGGTGGTGGAGATCCAGGCCCTGGTCGCCTCCGCGGGCCTGGGCATTCCCCGCCGCACGGCCCTGGGCATCGATGGACAGCGGCTGGCCATGCTCTGCGCCGTGGCCGAGCGCCGCGGGGGCGTGCAGCTGCATGACCGGGACGTCTACCTGAACGTGGCCGGCGGCCTGGAAATCGAGGACCCGGCCGCGGACCTGGCCGTCATCGCCGCTCTTTGCAGCAGTGCCGGGGGGCGCCTGCTGGCCGAGAAGTGCCTCTTCATGGGTGAGGTGGGGCTCACGGGCGAGGTGCGGCCCGTGGCCCAGCTGCCCCTGCGCCTCCAGGAAGGCGCCCGCCTCGGGTTCAGCTGTGCGGCGGTGCCCAGGCTGGGCCTCGAGGGGAAGAGCCCCCTCGACCTCTTTCCCGAGACCAGCGTCGAACGGCTGCGGGGCAAGGCCTGGCTGAAGGGCCTGGTGGAGGAGTAGCCCCGTCCAGGAACACCGGCACCTAGGATGGGAACCCGGTTCGGTCCTATGATCGGTTCATGACCTGGAAACCCGTCCCCCGGGAAGGCCTGGACCCCCTTAGCCTCCCCCTCGATTCTCGACAGGGCTACCTGTTGTCGCGGCTGGACGGGACCCTGGACGTACCGACCCTCGCCTCCGTGATGAACCTGGGGGAAGAGCTGGTGACGGCCATGCTGGGCGAGCTCGTGACCCTGGGTGCGGTGGCTTCAGCGGCGCCACCGGTCCAGCGTCCCCTGGCACCGGATCTCGAGGTTCCGCCCCGGACGGATTTCCCCGAAGCTGGCGGGGCGGCCGAGGCCGATTCCCCTGCGGCTCTGGTCTGGGCCGCGACCCACCGCCAATTGTTCGAGAAGCACCTGCACGCCCGCCCCATGGACCAGCGAGTGGCCCAGGCCCGGGTGGCGGTGGAGCCGAACCTGAGTGCCTGGTGCTTCGATCCCACCGCGGAGGTCATCCGCGCCGTGCTGGAGAACCCCCGGCTGGGTGCCATCCACGCCCGCCTCATCGCGGCCCAACACCGCACGGTGGCGGGACTGGAGGCGCTGGGTGCCCGCCCCGCCCTCACCAACGATCCAGGAGTACGTCGAGCCCTCCTGCAGAACCCGCTCCTCCCGCCAGGCCTCTATCGAAGGCTCTGGTCCACCCGGCGGCTCCTGGATCAGTACCTCGTGGCCACCTCCAGGGAGGCGACCGAGCAGGTCCGCACCATGGCCCGGGACCTCCTCCGGACCACGTTCAACCAGCGCACGGGCGAAGAACGGGTGGAACTCATCCTCACGTCGGAGGGGCGCTGCCTCGCCACCCTGACCGGGGTCACTCTCGACAGTTACGCGACGGCGCTCCTGTGCCGCCGGACCTTCATCTCGACCCTGCTCATCCAGAACCTGGCCCGCTGGAGCGCCGCACCGCCCCCGCTCATCGCCCACCTCCTGCGACAGGAGGTCGTGAAGCGCAACGCCTCCCTGCGGCAATTGCTGGAGCGGCACCCGAACGCGAGCTGACGGGACTAGGCGTAGATCCGCTGCAGCCCTGGATCCTGGGTCAGTTCCTCGATGAGGTCCCGGACGCTCACCAGCTCGCGGAGTTTGGCGCCGTTGCTGCCGGTGAAAAAGAGGCCGCTCTCCTCGTTGCCCTGCATGGCGTCCGCCAGGCGGTCGGCGATGCAGTAGCCCACTGCCATGGCGCCCTTGCCGTGGCCGCAGGGGGAGAGGCAGTTGCTGACGCAGCGAATCTGGGGCGCGGTGCCGGCCTCGATGTGCCGCTGCAGGCTGGTGCGCACACCGCGCGCGGGCAGGCCCACGGGGGACTTCATGAGACCGATGTCCTCGGCTTTCGCGCGGAGGATGACCTCTTTGAAGATGGGAGAGGCGTCGCATTCGAAGGTGCCGATGAAGCGGGTGCCCATCTGCACGCCATCGGCGCCCAGGGCCAGGAAGCGCTGGATGTCCGCGTGATCCCAGACACCGCCCGCCACCAGCACGGGGAAGCCGCCCCACTTGTCCCGCTCCTCGATCACCTCGGGGAGGATGTTTTCCAGAGTATGGGCGGGATCCAGGCAACCATCGTGGCTAAAGCCCTGGTGGCCCCCGCTCTCGGGGCCTTCCAGCACCACGGCGTCCGGCAGGCGGTTGTATTTCCGCTGCCACTGCTTGCAGATCACCTGGAGCGCCCGTCCCGAGGACACGATGGGCACCAGGGCCACATCCGCATCCCCCACGAAGCCGGGCAGGGCCAGCGGGAGGCCGGCCCCGGACACGATCATCTGGGCGCCGCCCGCGATCGAAGCCCGGACCGCGGATTCATAGCCTTCGATGGCGCAGAGGATGTTGACGCCCACGGCGCCACGGCCCTCGGAGCGCTCCCGCGCCGCGCGGACGATCCATTCCAGTGCCTTGGGCGGATTCAGCGAATCCGTGCCGTCGGGACGGCCCAGACGCATGGTCGGGTTGGCCGAACCGTGGTAGCCGGTGCCGATGGCCGACACCAGGCCCACGCAGCCGGCGCTGGCCACGGCCCCTGCCAGGCCCTCCCAGGAGACGCCCACCCCCATGCCGCCCTGCTGGATGGGGTAGGCCAGGTCAAGATTGCGGATGCGCAGGCGCGGCAGGGTGCAGGCCCCGCGGCGTACGAAGGCCTGGGCCATGGTGTCCAGACCGGCCATGAGGCGGCTTCGGAAGGCGGCCAGGGGCGAGGCATCGAGGAGTCCGGGCGTGCGGGGCTGCAGGCCGATGGCGCCATCAGCCATGGCCTGCCTCGCCTCGGCTTCGGTATCGGCCACGGCCATCACGGGCAGGCCCAGGCTGCGAAGCGAGGCCACGTCCCGGGCATGGGCGAGCAGGGCCGAGGCCCCCCCGGCCTTGGCCCGGGCCCCTTCTTCGGGCCCCTGTACGGCGACGAGGCGGGGCATGTTGGCATGGCGGAGGATGGCGAGGGAGGGTGGCAGCTCGGCGGTGTGCAGCAGGAACGCCACCCCGGCCTCCCGTGCGGCGGCCATGACGCTGTCAGCGCTGTCCCGCAGTCCCCGCAGGTCGAGCCCGATCTTGGCGCCTTCGCGCATGGAGGCCTTGAGTTCCTGGAGGCGCTCCCTCAGCTTGGCGGTATCGGGGAAGGCGTCCGTCCGGGGCAGCGCCCAACCACCGGCCCGCAGGAAGGCCGCCTGGAAATCCAGAGAGCCCGGGGCCTGCCAACCCTGGAGGGTGGGTGCCGTTGCGGTCTTGAAAAAGGACTCAGCCATGCACTGCTCCGAGGTGCGGAGGAGTTGATCCACACAAGAAACCATTCTGAGGCCAAATACACCGTGACGGTGAGGGAGCTTTTGACCCGGGGTCAGCAAGCTCTCGCACCGTCACGGCTTTTTACTTACTTCTTCGTTGCGGGATCAGCTGTTTCGACTGGGTCGAGGAAGGGCATCATGCGGCGCAATTCGCGCCCCACCTTTTCCAGGGGGTGGTTGTAGTCTGCCGCCCGCTGGGCCTCGAACCACTTCCGGCCCGTCTTGTTCTCCTCGATCCAGGCCTTGGCGTAGCGGCCATCCTGGATCTCCTTGAGGATCTCCCGCATCTCGGCCTTGGTCTGGTCGGTCACGATGCGCGGGCCGCCGGTGTAGTCTCCGTACTCGGCCGTGTCGCTGATGCTGTATCGCATGTAGCTGAGGCCGCCGCGCTGCATCAGGTCCACGATGAGCTTCAGCTCGTGGAGGCACTCGAAGTAGGCGATCTCGGGCTGGTAGCCGGCCTCGACGAGGGTCTCGAAGCCGGCCTTCACCAGGGCGCTGGCGCCGCCGCAAAGCACGGCCTTCTCCCCGAAGAGGTCCGTCTCGGTCTCCTCGGTGAAGGTGGTCTCGAGGACGCCGGCGCGGGTGAGGCCCAGGGCCGCGGCGTAGGAGAGTGCAACGGCCATCGCCTGCCCGCTGGCGTCCTGGTGGATGGCCACGAGGGCCGGGGTGCCGCCGCCCTCCACGAAGACCTCGCGCACCCGGTGGCCGGGGCTCTTGGGCGCCACCAGGCTCACGTCCACGCCGGCGGGGGGTTCGATGCAGCCGTAGCGGATGTTGAAGCCGTGGGCGAACATCAGGGTCTTGCCGGGCTTGAGGCTGGGGGCGATGTCGTTCTTGTACAGCTCGGCCTGCCCGGTGTCCGGAGTGAGCACCATGATCACGTCCGCCCAGGCCGCGGCCTCGGCGGGGGTTGCGACGGTGAGGCCCTGGGCCTCGGCCTTGGCCCTGGAGGCGGAACCGGCAGGCAGGCCCACCCGGACATTGACGCCGCTGTCACGGAGGTTGAGGGCGTGGGCATGGCCCTGGGAGCCGTAGCCGATGATGGCGACCTTGCGGTGCCGGATGAGGTCGAGGTCGGCT
Source organism: uncultured Holophagaceae bacterium (assembly GCA_903839205.1). Taxonomy (GTDB): domain Bacteria; phylum Acidobacteriota; class Holophagae; order Holophagales; family Holophagaceae; genus Geothrix. The sequence continues at coordinate 35,010 of CAIMBM010000272.1, forward strand.
TCGTAGTGGATGCGGGCCATGGGTGGCTCCTTTGCGGTGGGTTGGAGGTCGGAGGTCAGACGGACATGGATCCGGAACTGGTGCCGGTGCGCAGGGGCGCGATGGCGGCCTTGCGCGAGACCGGCGTGCCCCGGGCCATGGCCACGGCCCCGGTCCGGCCCAGTTCGATGATCCCGAAGGGGCGGAGGGTGTCCACCAGGGCCTCGATCTTGGCGAGGCTCCCGGTGCATTCGATGACGAGGGTGTCCTCGGCGATGTCCACCACGTTGGCGCGGAAGACCTCCACAAGCTGGAGCACCTCGGAGCGCTTGGAGGGGCCGGCGCTCACCCGGATCAGGGCCAGGTCCCGCACCACATTCACGCCGCCGCTGCCCAGCTGCTGGACCTCGAGGACGTTCACCAGCTTCCGCAGGTGCTCCACGGCGCGACGGGCCGTGGCCTCGTCCGTATCGACCACCACGGTCATGCGGGACACCTCGGGCCGCTCGGTGGGACCCACCGTCAGGGAGTGGATGTTGAAGCCCCGGCGGCGGAACAGGGAAGCCACGCGGGTGAGGACGCCCGGTTCATCGTCGGTGTAGACCACGAGCACATGCGACATGGGTTCTCCTTTCAATCAGACGGGATCGGAGCCGGTTTCGGCCAGCACGCTGGGCGAGGGGCGGCGGATCATGTCGTGGAGCGCGGCACCGGCGGGCACCATGGGATAGACGCTGTCCTCCTGCTCGACCTTGAACTCGATCAGCGCCGTGCCCTTGGCGGCGCGGGCTCCCTCCACGGCGGCGGCCACCTCGCCGCGGGTGTCCACCCGCTGGCCGTGGATGCCGAAGGCCTCCGCGAGTTTCACGAAGTCCGGGGAGAGGATGGGCGTGGCGGCGTAGCGGCCCTCGTAGAACAGGGCCTGCCACTGGCGGACCATGCCGAGGAAGCCGTTGTTGATGACGGCGATGTTCACCTTGACGTCCTCCTGGACGGCCGTCATGAGCTCGGCGAAGGTCATCTGGAAGCCGCCGTCCCCCGCCACCACCCAGACCTCGGCCTCGGGCCGGGCCAGCTTGGCGCCGATGGCCGCCGGCAGGGCGAAGCCCATGGTGCCGGCTCCGCCGCTGGTGAGGAGGCTGCGCTCCCCGTCGTGCTTGTAGTACTGGGCCTCCCACATCTGGTGCTGGCCCACGTCCGTGACCACGACGGCCTCGCCCTTCGTCAGCCGCCAGAGGTCATGCATCACGTGGGCCGCGTAGAGGTGGCCGTCATCGGGCAGGTTCTTGATGTCGCGCACGGCTGAATCCCCGCGCCAGCCGCGGATGCTGCCCAGCCAGGCGGAGCGGTCCGCCACGGGCACCTCCGGCAGCAGGGCCCGCAGCACGTCGCCCAGGTCGGCGGCGATGGCCACGTCCACGGGCACCAGCTTGTTCAGTTCGCTGGCGTCGATGTCGATGTGGATCTTCTTGGCATGGGGCGCGTACTCCTTCAGCTTGCCCGTGACCCGGTCGTCGAAGCGCATGCCGAAGGCCAGGAGGAGGTCCGCCTCCTGGATGGCCCGGTTCACCCAGGCCTCGCCGTGCATGCCCATCATGCCCAGGCTGAGGGGATGGGTGGCGGGCACGGCGCCCAGCCCCAGCAGGGTGAGCGCGAAGGGGATGTCGGCGCGCTCGGCCAGGGCCAGGACTTCGGCCCGGGCGCCGGAGAGCTGGATGCCGTGGCCGGCGAGGATGATGGGCCGCTTGGCCTGGCGGATGAGTTCCAGGGCCTCGGCCAGGGCTGCCTGATCCAGCGGGGGCGGCAGGTGGCGCTGATGGCGCCAGGGCTTGGCCCCCTCCCAGTCCAGGGTGGCCCTGGACTGCTGGGCATCCTTGGTGATGTCCACCAGCACGGGTCCGGGGCGGCCGCTGCGGGCGACGGCAAAGGCCTCGCGGATGGCCGGCACCACGTCCTCGGCCCGGGTGACCAGGTAGTTGTGCTTGGTCACGGGGAGGGTGATGCCCGTGATGTCCACTTCCTGGAAGGCATCCGTGCCCAGCAGTCCGGAGCCCACCTGGCCCGTGATGGCCACCAGCGGCGTGGAGTCCAGCATGGCCGTGGCCAGGCCGGTCACGAGGTTGGTGGCGCCCGGGCCCGACGTGGCCACGACCACGCCGACGCGCCCGCTGGCCCTGGCGTAGCCGTCGGCCATGTGCACGGCGCTCTGCTCGTGCCGCACCAGGACGTGCCGGACCGGGTACTCCGTCATGGCGTCATAGGTGGGCAGGATGGCGCCGCCGGGGTAGCCGAAGACCGTGTCCACTCCTTCGCGGACCAGGCTTTCCCAGATGAGCTGCGCCCCCGTGCGGGATTCTGCTTCGGACATGTTTCCCTCCTTGTTCACTGGGCGACCGTGGAGACCAGGTTCCGGTCGTGGAATGGCTGAGTGGGCGTCATGGTTTTCCTGAAGGTCCTGATGTGAAACGACCCCGCGCTTGGGTGCGGGGCCGTCGTCGGGTGGTTCCGATCGGGTGGCCCCTAGTCCCTCAGCCGCAGCACGAGGCCGGAATCCATGAACCTGAAAATCCTCGACCGTCCCGCCGGAAGGAACGGGATGGGCGGCTCGGGGCTGGGCGGGAGGGGAAACATCGGGCATCCGGCGAGTGGGCTAGTGACGGGAGGAATGGCCTTCGGGGGATCCGCACCAGGAGTAGGCAGAGTCCGCCAGCCGGGGGGCCTTTTTCCGGGGCGGCCGGATGGCCGCCTGGATGCGGGCCCCCAGGGAATGGGTGCCGTGGCTGTGGGTGGCGCCCCTGAGGTCGCCGGTGCCGTGCCCACCCTTGATGACCCGGCTCACGGCGCCTTCGAGCGCCTGGGCCTCGTCCTCCAGCTTCAGGGCGTGGCGGAGCAGCATGGCGGCCGAAAGGATCGTGCCGATGGGATTCGCCTTGTCCTGCCCCGCGATGTCCGGCGCCGAACCGTGGATCGGCTCGAAGAGGCCCACGGAACCGCCCAGGCTGGCGGAGGGCAGCAGGCCCAGGGAACCCGCCAGCACGGCAGCCTCGTCGCTGAGGATGTCGCCGAACAGGTTCTCCGTGAGCACCACGTCGAAGTCCCGGGGGCGCGTGATGAGGGCCATGGCGAAGCTGTCCACATAGTGGTGCTGCACTTTCACCCCGGGATAGGCCGGAGCCAGGTCATCGACCACCTTCCGCCACAGACGGGAGGTCTCCAGGACGTTGGCCTTGTCCACGGAGGCCAGGTTCTTCCGCCGGGCGGCGGCCAGGTCGAAGGCGACCCGGGCGACCCGTTCGACCTCTCCCCTGGTGTAGGGCAGGGTGTTCACGGCGGCCTCGTCGGAATAGGACCTGGGCTCACCGAAGTAGAGCCCGCCGGACAGTTCCCGGACGAACATGAGGTCCGTTCCCCGCACGACCTCGGGCTTCAAGGGCGAGGCATCCTCCAGGGAGGGGTGGACCGATACGGGCCGGAGGTTGGCATAGAGGCCCAGGGCCTTGCGCAGGCGGAGCAGGCCCGATTCAGGCCGCTGGTCCCGGGGATGGCGGTCCCAGGCCGGGCCCCCCACGGCGCCCAGCATTACGGCATCGCAGTTGCGGCACAGTTCCAGGGTGGCTTCGGGCAGCGGATCGCCGGTGGCGTCCACGGCGGCGCCGCCGATCAGCGCCTCCGTGAACTGGAAGGAATGGCCGAAGCGCTCGGCGACGGCAGCCAGGCAGGCGATGGCCTCGGCGGTGACCTCGGGTCCCACGCCGTCGCCCGGGAGTACGGTGATCCGGGCCTCCATTCAGGACCTCGCTTCCACGGCGGCCTGGGCCGGCGCCCGATGGGCGAAGAGCACCTTGTTCGTGGCGTTGAGGTAGGCCCGGGCACTGGCTTCCACGATGTCCGTGCTGGCGCCCTTCCCGCTCTGGGTCACGCCGTCGAATTCGACCTGGACGAACACCTCGCCCACGGCGTCCGCGCCCCCGGTCACCGAATGGATCTTGAAGTCCAGCAGACGGCCCCTCAGGCCCGTGAGCTTGTCCACGGCTGCGAACACGGCGTTCACGGGACCGTCGCCCAGGGCGGTCTCCGTCACCTCACCCTCGTCAGTAGCGAGGGTGACCAGGCCCGTGGCGAACATGGAGGTGCCGGCCGTGGCCTGGATCGCCCGCAGCTTGAACGTCTCCGGGATGTGGGTGAGCCCGTCCCGCACGATGGCCAGGAGGTCCTCGTCGAAGATCTCCTTCTTCTGGTCGCTGAGCTTGGTGAACAGCTTGTAGGCCTTGTCCAGCTCGGTGCGGCCCAGGGGGTAGCCCAGTTCCTCGAAGCGCTTGGCCAGCGCGTGGCGGCCCGAGTGCTTGCCCAGCACCAGGTTGGTGTGGCGCACGCCCACGGAGGCGGGGGTCATGATCTCGTAGGTGGTGTGGTGGCTCAGCATGCCGTGCTGGTGGATGCCGCTCTCGTGGGCGAAGGCGTTGCGGCCCACGATGGCCTTGTTGGGCTGGACCTCGTTGCCGGTGATGTTGGCCAGGGTCTGGCTTGCCCGGTAGATGGCCTCATGGTTCACGCCGGTGGTGAACGGCATCACGTCATGCCGCACCGAGAGGGCCATGACCACTTCCTCGAGGGCCGCGTTCCCGGCGCGTTCGCCGATCCCGTTCACGGTGCACTCCACCTGCCCAGCCCCCGCGGCCACGGCCGCCAGGGAGTTGGCCACCGCCAGGCCCAGGTCGTTGTGGCAGTGGACACTGATGGTGACGCCGTCGATGCCGGGGACGTGCTCCCGCAGGTGGCGGATGAGCTTCCCGTATTCGTCGGGGATCGTGTAGCCCACGGTGTCCGGCACGTTGAGCACCGTGGCGCCCGCGGCGATGGCCACGGTGAAGACCTCCACCAGGTAGGCCCAGTCGCTCCGCGTGGCGTCCTCGGCGGAGAATTCCACATCCTGGCAGAGGGACTTGGCCAGGGCGACGCCGTCCCGGATCATCGCCAGGGCCTCGGCCCGGGTCTTCTTGAGCTTGTACTCCAGGTGGATGTCCGAGGTGGCCAGGAAGGTGTGGATCCTGGGGCGGGCCGCCTCCTGGAGGGCCTCCCAGGCCCGCTCGATGTCGCGGGGGATGGTCCGGCAGAGGGCCGCGATGACGGGCCTCCTGCAGGCCCGGGCGATGGCCTGCACGGCGGCGAAGTCGTCGTCCGAGGCCACGGGAAAGCCGGCCTCGATGACGTCCACGCCCAGAGCCTCCAGCTGCCTCGCCATCAGCAGCTTCTCGTCCAGGTTCATGCTGCAGCCTGGCGACTGTTCGCCGTCGCGAAGGGTGGTGTCGAAGATGGTGATCCGCTCGGTACCCATGATTCGGGAACTCCTTAATCCGGACTCTGCCGGAGGGATCACCTGAAGATGGCGTGTCTGGCCCCATAAATACATTTAATTTTTTTTATAATTCCATAAGTTATTCTATTAATCCAAACTTCCTGGAGGAGCCCCGATGGACCTGGGACAGCTGGAGACCTTCCTGGTGGTGGCGCGAGAAAAGAGCTTCTCGCGGGCCGCCGAGCGGCTGTACCGCACTCAGCCGGCGGTGAGCCTGGCCCTCAAGCGGCTCGAGGACGAACTGGGCGAGACCCTGCTCGACCGGACCACCAAGGGCGGGACCCTCACGGATGCGGGCACCACGCTGCTGCCCTTGGCCCAACGCATGCTCGACCTGCGGAAGCAGATCCTCGACACCTTCGGCTCGCTGAAGGGCCTCCAGCAGGGGCGCCTCAACATCGGTGCCAACGACAGCGTCTCGGAGTTCCTCCTGCCGGGCGTGCTGCTCGCCTACCAGCAGGCCCACCCGGCCATCCGGATCCAGGCCTACCGCCAGAGTTCCGAGCGCATTCCCGCGGAGGTGATCGAGCGCCGGCTGGATGTGGGCTTCGTGTCCTACGACCCCATGCACCCGGAACTGGTGAGCGAGGTCATCCTCCGCGACCACATGGTGCTGGTGGTGCCTCCGGGCCACCGGCTGGCCCGCCGCAAGGAAGTCAGCCTGGAGGTGCTGGGGCGCGAGACCTTCGTGGCCCACAACGCCCTCACGCCCACCCGGAATGCCATCGTCGATCTCTTCTCCCGCTGCGGGACCCCCCTGCGCATCACCATGGAGCTGGGGTCCCTCGCCACCATCCAGGAGTTCGTGGCCCTGGGCGCCGGCGTCGCCATCCTGCCTCGGATGACGGTGCTGGAGAGCATCCGCCAGGGCCGGCTGGTGGAGGTGGCCGTGCGCGAACTCCAGGTGGAGAAGCTCATCCGCGTCGTCACCCGCCGGGAGGAATCCATGTCACATGCGGCCAAGGCCTTCCTCCAGCTGATCCGAGCCACCGATTTCACCAAAGCCACGTCCCCCGCCAGGAGGAAACAGCCATGACCGCACGAACCCTCTACGACAAGATCTGGGACGAGCACCTGGTCGCCACCCGGGCCGACGGCGCGAGCCTGCTCTACATCGACCGGCACCTGGTGCACGAGGTCACCAGCCCCCAGGCCTTCGAGGGGTTGAGGGAGGCCGGCCGGCCCCTGCGCCGCCCCAACACCATCCTCTCCGTGGCGGACCACAACGTGCCCACCCTCGACCGCGAAAAGGGCATCCACGACGAGACCTGTCGGCTGCAGGTGGAGGCCCTGGAGGCCAACGTGAAGGCCTACGGCGTCCCCTACCTGCCCCTGCTGGATGACCGCCAGGGCATCGTCCACGTGGTCGGCCCCGAACAGGGCTTCACCCTTCCCGGTACCACCATCGTCTGCGGCGACAGCCACACCAGCACCCACGGCGCCTTCGGGGCCCTGGCCTTCGGCATCGGCACCAGCGAGGTGGAGCACGTCATGGCCACCCAGACCCTGCCCCAGCGGAAGTCGAAGAACCTGCGGGTGCGTTTCGAGGGATCGCTGCCCCGGAATCTGGGAGCCAAGGATCTGGCGCTCGCCCTCATCGGCCGCATCGGCACGGCCGGCGGCACGGGCCATGTCATGGAGTTCTCGGGCCCGGCCATCCGCGCCCTCTCCATGGAAGGCCGCATGACCCTCTGCAACATGAGCATCGAGGGCGGGGCGCGGTCGGGCCTGGTGGCCCCGGACGAGACGACCTTCGCCTACCTCCAGGACCGCCCCCTCGCACCGCGGGACGCCATGTGGGAGGCCGCCCTGGCCCACTGGCGCAGGCTGGTCTCGGATGAGAGCGCCACCTTCGACACGGAGGTCACACTCAACGTCGCGTCCCTGGCCCCGCAGGTCACCTGGGGCACCAGTCCCCAGTGGGTGACGGACATCGCGGGGCGCGTGCCCGACCCCGAGACGGCGGCCTCTGCCGACGACCGGCTGTCCATGCTCCGCGCCCTCGAGTACATGGACCTGCGACCGGGAACCCCCATCGAGGCCATCGACGTGCAGGCCGTCTTCATCGGCTCCTGCACCAACGGGCGCATCGAGGACCTGCGGGAGGCCGCCGCCGTGGCGCGGGGCCGCAGGGTCGCACCTGGCGTGCGGGTCCTGGTGGTGCCAGGCTCGGGCCTGGTGAAGCGCCAGGCCGAGGCCGAAGGGCTGGACCGGATCTTCCTGGAGGCGGGCTTCGAGTGGCGGCAGCCCGGGTGCAGCATGTGCCTCGGCATGAACGACGACCGCCTGGACGAAGGCGTCCGCTGC
>CAIMBM010000273.1 GCA_903839205.1 uncultured Holophagaceae bacterium
ATAAAATATTCTCCTTATTTCGAGGCACTCATGTCCATCGAAGTTCGCCTTCCAGATGACACCCTCCGGCAGCTGCCCGAGGGGGCCACTGGGGCCGACCTGGCCGGCGGCATCGGGGCCCGGTTGCTCGAGGCCGCCCTGGCCATGAAAGTCGATGGGCACTTGGCCGACCTCAAGGCCCCCCTGGTGGATGGGGCGAAGGTGGAAATTGTTACCAACAAGGCACCGGAAAGCCTGGACCTGATCCGCCACTCCACGGCCCACCTCCTGGCGCATGCGGTGAAACGGCTTTTCCCGGCGGCCAGGGTGGGCATCGGTCCCGTCATCGAGGATGGCTTCTATTACGATTTCTGGGTGGACAAGCCCTTCACCCCAGAGGATCTGCCAGTCATCGAGGCCGAGATGCGGAAGATCGTGGCGGAGGGAGTCGAGGTCGTCCGTGAGGACCTCAGCCGGGACGCAGCGGTCGCTCGATTCAAGGTCATGGGGGAGCCGCTCAAGGTGGAGGTCCTCGCTGGGATCCCCGCGGGTGACACCATCAGCGGTTACCGGCAGGGCGATTTCTACGACCTCTGCCGCGGGCCCCACGTGCCCAGCACGGCCAAGCTGAAGGCCTTCAAGCTGCTCAGCATTGCTGGGGCCTACTGGAAGGGCGACGAGAAGAACCAGATGCTCAGCCGCATCTACGGGACCGCCTTCCATACGCAGAAGGAACTGGACGAGCACCTGCAGCGCCTGGAGGAGGCCCGGGCCCGGGATCACCGCAAGCTGGGCAAGGAGCTGGGCCTCTATACCTTCCATCAGGAGGCGCCGGCCTCCCCCTTCTTCCACCCCAAGGGTACCCAGGTCTACAACGAGCTGGTCACCTACATGCGAGAACTCTATTTCAAGTACGGCTACAGCGAGGTGATCACCCCCCAGATCCTGGACGTGGCCCTCTGGAAGACCAGCGGCCACTACGACAATTACGCCGAGAACATGTACTTCACGACCGCCGAGGAGCGCGAGTACGCCGTGAAGCCCATGAACTGTCCCGGGCACTGCCTCATGTTCGACAGCCAGAAGCACAGCTACCGGAACCTGCCCATCCGATACGCCGACTTCGGCCGCCTTCATCGTTATGAACGCAGCGGTGTCACCCACGGACTCACCCGTGTGAGGACCTTCTGTCAGGACGATGGCCACATCTTCTGCACCCAGGAACAGGTCAAGACCGAAATGGCCGCCTTCCTGGCGCTGCTGAGGGAGGTCTACGACACCTTCGGCTTTGAGGGGATGCGCGTGGCCCTGAGCACCAGGCCCGAGAAGCGCCTTGGTTCCGATGAGGTCTGGGACCTGGCTGAACGGGCCCTGGGGGAGGCCCTGGATGAGGCCGGCATGCCCTTCACCCTGAACCCCGGGGAGGGGGCCTTCTACGGCCCGAAGATCGAGTTCCAGATCCTGGATGCCCTCAAGAGGCCGTGGCAGCTCGGGACCCTCCAGGTGGACTACATGCTCCCGGAGCGGTTCGAACTGAAGTACACCCGGGCCGATGGCACGGAGGGGCGGCCCATCATGCTGCACCGGGCCATCCTGGGCAGCCTCGAGCGCTTTCTCGGCATCCTCATCGAGCATACCGCCGGAGCCTTCCCCTCCTGGCTCGCGCCGGTCCAGGTGGCCATCCTCCCCATCACGGACCGCGCCCATGAGTTCTCCATCGAGGCGGCGGCCCGGGCGAAGACCCACGGACTGCGGGCAGAACTGGACCTTCGGAACGAGAGCCTGAAGGCCAAGATCCGCGAGGCTCAGCTCGCCAAGATCCCCTACATGCTGGTCATCGGGGATCGGGAAGCCGAAGCCCGGACGATCTCTGTGCGCCATCGCCACCGTGGGGATCTCGGCGTCCAGTCCCTGGAGGGCTTCCTGGATGCCTTGGTCGCTGAGGTCCGGGAACGCCAACGCTGATTCGGGTTTCCGTGCTTGGCACAAGCCAAGTCAAGTGTTAGACTTTTTGTCCTTGTGCTACTAGGGGAGGAACCATTCGTCCAAACGAGACCCGCATCAACGACGGCATCCGGGCCCAAGAGGTCCGCGTCATCTCCGAAGATGGCGAACAGCTTGGCTTGATGCCTCCCCACCAGGCCATCCGGATCGCGGAAGAACGCGGCCTCGACCTCGTGGAAGTGGCCGGAAACGCCAACCCGCCCGTCTGCCGAATCATGGACTATGGCAAGTACAAGTTCATGGAAGCAAAACGGGAACACGCAGCCAGGGCGAAACAGAAGAATATCGTGGTCAAGGAAGTGAAATTCCGCCCCAAGACCGATGACCACGACTTCGACTTCAAGGTGAAACACATCCTGCGATTCCTGGAGGAAGAAGACAAAGTCAAAGTGGTGGTCATGTTCCGCGGGCGCGAAGTCGTCCATCGCGACATCGGCTACCGGATCATCGAGGAAGTCATCCAGCGGGTCGGCGACAAGGCCATCGTGGAAAAGGGCGCCGGCATTGATGGGCGCGACATGCACGCCATCCTCGCGCCCAAGATCATCGAAGTACCCAAGGCACCCAAGAAGCCCAAGCCTGTCAAACCCGAAACACCAGCAACCGAAGCCCAGATCCAGTGAGGACCCCATGAGCGGTTACAAGATCAAGACCCACAAGGGCGCCCAGAAGCGCTTCAAGAAGACTGCCGGCGGCAAGTTCAAGCGCGGCTGCTCGCACCAGCGCCACATCCTGACCAAGAAGACTGCCAAGCGGAAGCGCCAGCTGGACATGGGCAGGATGGTCTCGAAGGCCGACCAGAAGGCCGTGGCGGCCATGCTGCCCTACGCGTGAATGCTCCCCGGGGATTCCGCGCTGCGTGCTCATCCCCGGACCCCTGCGCTTCTCGCGGGCTATGCCTGCTCGGCGCTTGTCTCTAATCTCCATCGATCCTAGAATTGATGGTTCAACCCGGTGGCTGAGGCCACCCCCGATGAGGCCCCTAAAGTCCGTTCGACCTTGAACGCACTGCCTCGAGGAAAGGAAGCAACATGACTCGCGTCAAACGTGGTTTCAAGCGCGCCCAGCGCCGCAAGCGCATGATGAAGTTCGCCAAGGGCTTCTATGGCGCCAAGTCCCGCCTCTACCGCTCTGCCAAAGAGGCCGTGGAAAAGGCCCTCGGCTACGGCTACCGCGACCGCAAGGTCAAGAAGCGCGATTTCCGCCGCCTCTGGGTGGTGCGCATCAGTGCCGCCTGTGGCCAGAACGGAACCAGCTATTCCAAGTTCATGGGTGGCCTGAAGAAGGCCTCCGTGGACCTCGACCGCAAGATCCTCGCGGATCTCGCCGTGCGCAATCCTGAAGCCTTTACCAAGCTCGTGGCCATGGCCAAGGGCTGATCGCGATCTGGCACATCGCAGAATCCCGAAAGGCCGCGTGAGCGGCCTTTCCTTGTTTTGAGCCCCCCTCCCGAGGATTCCATGGACCATTTGCTTCCCCCGGACATCGTCGAGGCGGGACGTACCTTTCCGAGTGCGCTGGCCGCATGCTCGGACCTGGATACCCTGCTGCGCCTGAAGGGCGCCTACGTGGGTCGCGAAGGCAGTCACGCCGCGCGATTGATGGACCTGCTGAAGCTCGCCCCGAAGGAGCAGAAACGCGAGCTCGGGGCCGCCATCAATGCCCTCAAGCAGCAGTGGGAGGAGGGCCTGAAGTCGCGGCAGGCTGAAATGGAGGCCAGGAAAAGGAGCCGGAAGGCCCAGACGGCCGGCTGGGATCCCTCGTTGCCGCCGCCGGTGCCGGCCCAGGGGGCCCTGCATCCCCTGAATCGGCTCATGGACCGGCTGGTGGAGGTCTTCCGGCCCCTGGGCTTCCACGTGGAGGAGGGTCCCGAGATCGAGACCGAGGCCCACAACTTCGATGGACTGAACATCCCCGAGGACCACCCCGCCAAGGCCTCCTCCGACACCTTCTACCTCGCCGCACACCCCGACCTGCTCCTGCGCACCCACACGAGTCCTGTGCAGGTGCGCACCTTGCTGCGCGTGGCCCAGGACCTTGGGGCTCGAGGGGGAATCCGCTTCCTCTCACCGGGGCGGGTGTACCGCAAGGATGAGATCGACCCGACCCACAGTCCCATGTTCCATCAGGTCGAGGGCATGCTCGTGGGCCACGGGATCGGGATGCAACACCTCAAGGGGACCCTGGAGTATGCGCTGCGGGCGCTTTTCGGACCCCATACGGAAATTCGCCTGAGACCCTCCTACTTCCCCTTCGTGGAGCCCGGTTGCGAGGTGGACGTGAGCTGTCCGCTGTGCGGCGCCAAGGGCTGCCGCGTGTGCAAGGGTTCCGGCTGGGTCGAGATACTGGGAGCGGGACTCATTCATCCAAAGGTGCTCGAGTACGCGGGCATCGATCCCGCCGAGTGGTCCGGCTGGGCCTTCGGCATGGGGGTCGAGCGCATGGCCATGATGCTGAGCCAGACCCCGGACCTACGGCTGTTCTTCGAGAACGACCAGCGCTTCCTCAAGGCCATGGGAGGGCTCGACTGATGTGGATCGAACGGAAGGCGCTGGCTCAGGAGTTCCCGGCTGTCAGTGGATTGGAGGCCCGCCAGCTCTGCGAGCTGCTTGCCTCGCTCGGATTCCCGGTGGACGGGGTCACCACCCGCGAAGGCAGTGAGGTGCTGGACGTGGACATCACGGCCAACCGGGGAGACGCCATGTCTCACCGCGGCATGGCCCGGGAGCTTGCGGCCAAGCTGAGCCAGCCGCTTGCGAACCTAACCCCCACCGCCGCCACCGAGGGGCAGCCCGTGATCGAGGTGCACCTGGACAGCCCGGCCTGCCCGATCTACAGCACGGCCCTGCTCGTCCTGGGAACGGGCGAGACGCCCCGCGAAGTACAGTCCTTCCTGACGGCCCTGGAGGCGGCGCCCAAGCGTCTGCCCGCGGTGGATGCCTCGAATGAATTGCTTCACCGCTACGGCCATCCCACGCACGCCTTCGATGCGGACCGCATCCACGGAGCCGTGACCATCCGCTGGGCCAGGGAGGGCGAACTGCTGGTGACCCTGGACGGTGTCAAACGCACCATGACCAGCCGCGACCTGCTCATCGCGGATGAATCGGGTCCCATCGCCCTGGCGGGTGTCATGGGCGGCGACGGCACCAAGGTGACCGAGGCCACACGCCGCGTCCTGCTGGAGAGTGCCTGGTTCGATCCCAAGACCGTGCGCGCCACCGCGCGGCGCCACAACCTGCATACGGATGCGTCCCATCGGTTCGGCAGGGGTGCGGATCCCGCCATGGCCCGCGTCGCCCGGGACCTGCTGGTGGAACGGCTCAACGCCTGGTGCGGGGCGGAGCTCTCCGGAGCCTGGACCGCGGGCGCCCCGCCCGCCAAGGGCGCCACAGTCCGGCTCGCTGTGTCCCTGCTGGAGCGTGTGGCAGGTGATGGGCTGCCCCTGCCTGAAGCGGCCGAGGCTCTGAGGCGGCTCGGCTGCCTCGTCGAGGCGGATGGGGAAGGCATCGACGTGATTCCCCCCACCTGGCGCCATGACCTGGCCTGTCCCGAGGATCTTGCTGAGGAGGTTCTGCGGCTCAGGGGGTACGAACACATCCCGTCCAAGTTGCCGCCCCTGGAAGGACCGCCCGAGCCGCTTTCTCCGGGGTACCTCCAGCGGCAGCGCCTCGCCCGCCGCCTCGCCCACCTCGGATTCCACCAGACGGTGACCTACGGGTTCATCAGTCCCGAGGCGGATGCCGCCTTCGCCTCACCCGGAAACCAGAGCGAGGGGCGCGGTCTGGCCAATCCACTGGGGCAGGAATTCTCTATCATGCGAGGCTCGCTCCTTCCCAGCCTCCAGACGGTCGCCGAGCAGAACCTCCGGCGGGGGTCCCGCGAGGTGCGTCTCTTCGAACTGGCCCCGACCTTTGTCAGCGGGCCCCGGGGACCCTCGGAGCACCTCTCGCTGGGGCTGGTCTGGGGGGGCGTCCTGGGGGGCGAGGATTACCTGAGCCCCGCCCGGTCCGTCCTTGAGGCGGATCTCAGCGGAATCGCCAGGGATCTGGGCTGGGAGCGCCTCCCGGAGATCCGGTCCCTGGGCGAAAACCTCTTCGGATTCGAGCTCCCGGTCTCGGAGCTGCCCCTGGCCGAGGACCGGATCATCCCGGCCTTCCGCCCCTTCAGCCGGTTCCCAGCCGTGGAACGGGATCTCTCCCTGCTGGTGGACCTGGACCAGCCCTACCGGGTCCTGGCGGAGACCATGAGGTCCTCCCTGCCTTCGGATGTCCTGCAGGAGCTGCGCTGTGTGGACGTCTTCCGGCACAAGAGCCTGCCAGAGGGCCGCCAGGCCTGGCTGATGCGCATGCGGTTCCAGGCTGACCGCACCCTGGTGGGCGAGGAGATCGATGGCTGGGTGGCGGCCGCGCTGGTTGCGGCGGAATCCCTCGGGGCGAGCCTCCGGGCGTAGAATGACCTCTTTGAGGCATTCATGGACCTACTGAAACAGCTCGAATCTAAGATGCAGGCCCTGGTCCAGCAGCGTAACCAGTTGAAGGATGACCTGGATGCGCTGAAGGCGGCCGGGGCGACCGGGGACCGGGAACTCCAGTCCCTCAGGTCCCAGCTGGAGGAGGCCCTGGCCGAGAAAGCGGCCCTGGAGAAGGACCGCGAGGCCGTCAAGGAGCAGGTGGCCTCCATACTCCGGGCCCTGGAAGCCCTGGGATGAAGCCGCCGGTCCCGCTGCCGGGCACCCAGCCGGTCACGGTGACCGTCCAGGGGCGGACCCTGCAGATCCAGACCAGCCAGCCGGAGACCCTGGAGTCGGCCCTGCGGATTCTGGAGATCACCTTTCAGGACATGGACTCCCAATGCCAGTTAAGATGGGGGAGCGTTCCGAAGGACCTGGACACCCCGTCTTGGTACCTTCTGGGCGCCCTGAACTTGGCGCACCGCGTGGCGCGCCTGGAGCAGGAAGCCAACCAGCACACCCAAAACCTGGAACAGACGCTCTCCAAGCTACTGAGCGATGTCCCGGACGAACCTTCCGCCCCTGTGCCACTTCTTGACGAGGACGGAGACTGATTTCCCTGCGAGGCCCGTGATTATGGCCAAGCTCTTGTTCCGTAAGTCGACTCGGGAGACCTTCCCCCTGTCCTGTGCGTTCCGCGCGACGGCGCGCCTTAGCCAGGGATTCTGGTCTCCCCCCTACACGCTAGGGAACTCGGCAAGCCTCCACGACTGAGCGGGGATTTTCATTTCGGGTGCTGTTGGCTCTTTGGATCCTCATCCTTGGAGTCGCTGATGAACTTGATCGCCTGGATCTTCCTTATCCTCTTCTTCGCTGCATCCGGCGTGGGCCTGCTCATGGCCCTCAAGGCCCAGAAGGCCACTGCGGAAGCCTCGCTGGCGCAAGCCAAGGCCGAGTCCGACATCAAGGCCGAGCGCGAGCGCCTCCTGGAGGAGGCTCAGCGGGAGGCCCAGCGGCTGCGGCAGCGGG
>CAIMBM010000274.1 GCA_903839205.1 uncultured Holophagaceae bacterium
CAAAGGGAGCCAGTGAGTTCCATGGGGTGCTTGTCTTTGCGTTTCAACGTTGCTGCTCCTGGCATCCAGCCATGGTCTCAGAGATTTCCTTCTTTGCAGGTCGTTATATAGATTATTATATATCGATCCCGAAGGCCTGCAGTTGCTCTTAGGAACACAGACGACAAGCCCGATGGTCGGCCGCAGATAAGCCTCCTCCCTCCCTCACCGGCCCCAAAGGGTCCCCTCCTACGGAGCATATCCATGGGCAATTCCTCCCGCATTCTCCTGACGCTCTGCGTCGGCACCCCCCTGCTGGCCCAGGCCTCCAGCCCGATCGACCCCGGCCGGGACCTCCCCGTGGAACCTGCGAACTCCGTGGCGATCCTTGAGGGCCACCAGGGTCATCAGGACGCCGTGCCCGACCTGGGTTTCCTAAGCTTCTTCACTGCGGGCTGGGACCAGCCCTGGGAGCACCGCCACGACCGGTACACACCCGATATGGCCCTGTTGCGCGTCACCACCAATGCCCTGGAGAAGGAACTGCGCCTCGACTACACCGACACGGACGCCCGCGGGAATCCGAAGGTGGACACCTCGCAGGTCGGCAGTGCCCTAATCGCCTTCGCTATCAACCGCCGCCTCATGGTGGAGGTCATCAACAATGCCCAGTGGAACGAGGATTTCCACAGCACGACCACCAGCGGCAGCGGGGGCGGGGGCGTGCTCCGGTTCCAGCTGGCGGATACCCAGACCAGCTGCACCTCGTTCCAGCTGAAGGCGGCCGTCCCCAACAAGGGGCTGGGGCAGACCCAGACGACCCTCAGCTATGCCCTGGCCTCCTGGCAGGACCTCCACGTTATTTTGCCCGGACTGGGGAAGACGGGCCTCTACGAATCCGTCCAGTACGACAAGCTGGAAGGCCCCGCCAAGCCTGGCGCCAAGAGCAAGGGCATGGCCGCCGACATCACCCTGGCCAGGACCTGGACCGAGGCCTCGGACTGCCCCTTCGGGCGGTTCACCACCTTCGGCGAATTCTATGCGAGCCGGGACCTGGACGGGCCCAGCGAGGGCCAGACCGTGGCCAGCTTCACCCCGGGCATCCGCACCTGGTTCTCCAAGAACAACTCCCTCATGCTGGGCGAAGATCTCCCCATAGGTCACCGAGCCAGCTTCTACCGGGTGCTCCGACTCACCTACATTTTCAACTTCTAGCACCAGGCACGGCTCGGTTCAGTCAACGCCGAGCATGACGGTAGAGGCCTTTACAATGGCGTAGGCGACCTTCCCCACGGCCAGGCCCAGGGAATTCACGGACTGGTTGGTGATGATCGCCGCGATCTGCTGGCCGCCCTCCAGGGTCAGGATCACTTCCGCATTGACGGGGCCCGGGGTGATCTTCGCGACCGTGCCCTTGAGCTGATTGCGTGCGCTGATTTTCATGACGCCTCCTCGCGGCGGAATGTGCGGCTATCTGAACATGCCCGCGTCTTCCAATCCATAGAGGGCTGGACGGACGCCTTCAGAGCGAGCCAAGGAAGGCCTCCACCCGCTCCCAGTCCCGGGTCAGGGGAAAGGGCGGCAGGGCGGCGCGCACCTGGGCGGCGTAGCGTTTCCCCAGGCGGTCCTCGCTGGGCAGCATGAGGCGGGGATCCAGCACGGCCACCACGCCGCGGTCCGTGCGGGTGCGGATGAGGCGGCCGATGCCCTGCTTGAGCTTGAGGGTCATCTGGGGCACCTGGATGCCGATGAAGCCGAGGCCGTCCCGCTGGGCGTCCGCCTCGCGGATGCGGGCCTGGAGCACGGGATCGTCCGGGGGCGCGAAGGGCAGGGCCGTGACCACCACGAGGCTGAGTGCCTCGCCGGGCAGGTCCACCCCCTGCCAGAAGCTGGCGAGGCCCAGCAGCGCCGCCGCGGGGGTGGCCCGGAAGCGGTCCAGCAGCTGCGTCCGAGAGAGCCCGTCGCCCTGCACGAAAAAGGTGATCTCCGGCAGCGCCGCCTCCAGGCGGGGCCGGAAGGCCGCCAGCATCTTGCGGCTGGTGAAGAGCAGGAGGGCCCGGCCCCGGCTGGCCCGGAGCATGCGCTCCATGGCCGACAGAGAAGCCTCGACCCAGGCCGGATCGCCCACGCCGCCGCCCGCGCCCGGCCGGCGCTCCGGCAGGTCCGGCGGCACGAAGAGCAGGCCCTGGGCCTCGAAATCGAAGGGGCTCTCCACGTGCTCGGCGACCTCCACCTCGGGCTTCGTGAAGCCCAGGCGCAGGCCCAGGCCGTTGAAGCCCCGGCCGTCCCGCAGGGTAGCGCTGGTGAGGACGACGGTCTCGAAGCCGCGCCGCACGTGCTGGTGGAAGAAGGGGCGCACGTCCACGGGATTGGACTTGAAGTGCACCAGGTTGGGCCCCTCCCGGTTCAGCGTGGACACCCAGCCCTCGGGCTGGGCAAAGATTTGTTCCATGCGCGAGAAGGCCGTGGCCACGCGCTCCGCCAGCCGCCCCCACTGGGGATTCTCGGGGTCGGCGGCGGCTAGGCGGCGGGCCTCCAGGCGCAGAGGATGGCCTGCCTCCACCCAGGCCCCCACGGCATCCGCCAGGGCCTTCATCTCGGGCCCGGGGCTCAGGAGGGGCAGCACGCCGCCCTCCACGGGCACCCAGGACAGGACCTCGGTCCAGGCCCGCTCCCAGGGCACCAGCAGGCCCGCGAGGCCCGCCCCGCGCTCCCTGGCCGCGTCCCGCAGGTCCGTGAAGAGCAGGTTCATGGCCCGGCTGGACCAGGCCTCGCAGCAGCTCTCCGTGAGCTGCTCCTCCAGGTCGTGGGCCTCGTCCAGGATGAGCACCGGCGCGTCCGGCAGCACCTGGCCGAAGGCGGATTCCCGCAGCACGCGGTCCGCCAGCAGCAAGGCATGGTTCACGATGATGAGGTCCGCCTCGGCCACCGCCGCCCGCAGCTTCGTGAGGTAGCAGTCCTCGAAGCGGGGGCACTGGCGGCCCGTGCAGCGCTCGGCGCGGGCGTTGAGCCTGTCCCACAACGGCGACTCGCCCTCGCCGAAGCGGCCCAGGCCCTCGCGGTCGCCGTCCTGGGTCTCCAGGGTCCAGCGCTGGAGCGCCAGCCAGAGCTGCTGGTCCGCCCGGGTGAACTCCAGCTGCGCGTCCGTGGCCGCCGCCTCCCAGGCCGTGCGGCAGAGGTAGTTGGCGCGGCCCTTGGCGAGCACGGCCTTGACGGGGCGGCCCAGGATGCCCGCGGCCCTGGGCACGTCCTCCTCCAGCAGCTGCCGCTGCAGCTGCTTGGTCCGGGTGGCCACCAGGATGGGGTGCCGGCCCGCCGCCAGGGCCGGGATCAGGTAGCCCAGGCTCTTCCCCGTGCCCGTGCCGGCCTCCACGGCCTGGATCACGGCCTCGGGCTTCGCTTCCGGGTCCGCACCGTCCTCGCGCCAGCGCTGGAACCGGGCGCTCCCGTCCAGCACGGCGTTGTGCACCAGCTCGGCCATGCGCCGCTGGCCGGGCCGGTCCTCGGCCCCGGGGAAACAGGCGAAGATCCGTCCCTCCGGCGGGGCGAAGTAGCGGTCCATGGGGTGCGCCATGGGGACCAGTCTGAGGCATGGGCGGAAAAAGGGCGAATGGTGGACCGGGCCGGGCGGGTCGCCATCACCGGCGGAACCCTGGCGTGCGGGACAGGCTCCGCCTGGACCGGGCGCGGGGTCCAAGGGGGACGCAGAGGCGGCGCAGCCGCCGGGCGGTCCCCCTTGACTATTTGTGGTATTCCTTCCCCCGGAGGATGGTAAACGCCCGGTACAGCTGCTCCAGGAACATCACCCGGGTGAGCTCGTGGGGGAAGGTCATGGGCGACAGGCTCATCTGCTCCCGGATCTCCTTCTTGAGGTCGGCATCGAAGCCGTGGCTGCTGCCCAGGGCGAAGGCCAGCCGCTCTCCGCGGTTCATGCGCTCCGCCAGCCACTGGGCCAGCCCCTCGCTGTCCCGCAGCTTCCCCTCCGGGGTGAGCAGCACCGGACACTGGCTGGCCGCCAGCTTCGGCCGGAGCCGCTCGGCCTCCTCCTTCAGCTGCCGCAGGGGATCCCCCTTGCCCTCGGGCAGTTCGGTCACCTCCATGCGGGCGTAGGGGCGGAGCATGTCGAGGTAGTGCTGCTCCAGCCCCCGGCAGGGTTCGAGCCGGAGGCGACCGAAGGCGAAGACCGTGATGGGATACATGATCCCATTGTGATCAATTTCCCTTGGCAGCGCCCGGGGAAGGCCGCACCATCCAGGCATCCTGATCTTTCTGGAGGACCCCATGCGCCGTTCGTTGATCCTGCCCCTTGCCGCCCTGCTCCTGGTGCCCGCCTACGTCGGCTGCGGCGGAGACGAGGTCCCCACCACGGCCCCCGCCCCCGCCAAGGAGCCCGCGGACATCCTCTACAGCCTGCAGTACATGGCCGTGCGCAAGGACTACCACCAGGCCGCGGTCATCGCCCCCATCACCCCGGACATCGTCTACCCCGGGGCCATGCATTTCCACCAGGATGCCAAGGCCCTGGGTATTGAACTCACTCCCGAGGAGATCAAGGGCCTGGGCATCGAGCACCTGGCAGCCAAGCTGGACACCCTGCCGGGCGGGCCCAGCGAAGACTACCCGATCAAGGATGCCCGCCTGGCCTTCAACGCCGGCATCTACCGCCTGGCCAAGGGCCTCACCGCCAAGAGCTGGGGCAAGGTGAAGCACATGGGCATCACGGACAACAACGCCGCCCGCATGTACGGTTCCCAGACCATCGTGAAGGACATGGCCCTCGGTTTCGGCGGCACCAAGCTCCTCACGGTCAGCTGCATCCAGAAGCCCGATGGCAACTGGGGCATCTCCTACATGCGCTACGAGGTCAGCCTCAAGGGCCTGAAGCAGGATTGAGCCCGTTCCTGTTGCGGGGACGAGGCGCTGCGCGATCCGAGTCACGAAAAGGGCCCGCGTTGCGGGCCCTTTTCGTGGAATGCTTTTTCTGACCCTGGACCCCCCGTGAACATCCTCGCCCAGTACACCCTCACGCCCGCCGAGGCCCTGGCCGGCACCCGGGCTTTCAGGCGGTCCGGCTACGCGGTGTCCGTGGGGTCCGGCGGGCTCCTGATCCTGCTCGGGATCATCAGCCTCCTGGTGCCCCAGGGAGAACGGGGGCTGGGTGTCTTCATGGTCTTCAATGGGCTGCTCTTCGCCCTCCTGCCCGAAGCCGTCCTCCGCTGGGCCCGCCGGCGCCGGGGTGCCGGGGCCTACACCCCCATGGAGGTGCAGCTGGACGACGAGGGC
The DNA here is from genome assembly GCA_903839205.1 of uncultured Holophagaceae bacterium. GTDB lineage: Bacteria > Acidobacteriota > Holophagae > Holophagales > Holophagaceae > Geothrix. Next base: position 5,263 of record CAIMBM010000274.1, read on the forward strand.
CTCACCCTGCGCACCGAAGCCAGTGAGGGCGGCCTGCCCTGGGCCTCCCTCGCCGCCATCCAGCGGCACGGCGGGTTCTGGATCTTCCGCGCCAGCCGCTCCCAGGCCCTGCTGGTCCCCGAACGCGCCCTGGATCCCGCCGCCCGTGCGGAGCTGGAAGCCTTCCTCCGCGAGCGCAGCCTGCTGAAGACATGAACCTCGCCGGCCCCGTGGAGCTCGCCGCGCCGGCCCTGCTGGGCCAGCTGCTGGTGCGCGGGGACGTCACCCTGCGCGTCACGGAGGTCGAGGCCTACGGGGGGCCCCAGGACAGTGCCAGCCATGCGCGCCACGGCCGCACGGCGCGCAACGCGCCCATGTGGGGCCCGCCGGGCCGGGCCTACCTCTACTTCTGCTACGGCATGCACTGGATGCTGAACGTGGTGACCGGTCCTGCGGGCGTGCCCTCGGCGGTGCTCATCCGTGGGGCCGAGGTGGTGGCGGGCCTGGACACCGTGCTGGGCCGCCGAAGCACGGCCAAGGCCACACCCCAGCTCTGTGCGGGGCCCGGCAAGGTGGCCCAGGCCCTGGGCCTCGACGGGGCCTTCGACGGCCATGACCTCCTGGCGCCCGGCGGCCTGGAACTACTGGAGGGCCCGCCCCCTCCCAGGATCCTGGCGGGCCCCCGCCTGGGCATCGGCTTTGCAGCGGGCGAGGATCAGACTCGCCCCTGGCGCTTCGCCGATGGGGGCAGCAGGGCGGTCCTCCACCGGAAATCCCTTCTGCCGCTCTAATCTCGCCTATGCTTCCCTCCGGGAGGCTGCCATGCCCTACGTCAACATCCGCATCACCCGCGACGGGGCCACCACCGAGCAGAAGGCGGCCCTCATCAAGGGAACGACCCAGCTCCTGGTGGAAGTCCTCGGCAAGAACCCCCAGACCACGGTGGTGGTCATCGATGAGGTGGACACCGACAACTGGGGCATCGGCGGCGAGACCATCACCGCCCGCAAGCAGCAGGGGAAGTAGAGCACCTAACAAAACCCCACGTCGCCGCGCGGGGGGTGCCGGGCGAGCGAGGCGAGGAAGGCGAGTGGCAGCGTAGCGGGTACTACGCGAAACGAGCCTAACGATGGATCGCGACGCCCGCCACCCCCCGCCCGGAGGGATGAAGCCAGCCGGGCGCCCCGCGGTGTCAGGGCCCTTGAACAACGAACCACGTTGCCCTGCGGGCCCTTCCTTGCGGAGCATCCCGGCTGGATTCATCGCGGCATCGTCGGGTTTTGTTAGGTGCTCTCAGTCCCGGTCCTTGTGCATCCGTGTCCGGGCCCCCATACTCAGGATCCGCTCGGTTCGCGCCCTCGCGGGGGCCGGCAAGGGCGGTCACCCCACAGGGTGAATCGTACGCCACGGGGGTGACCGGTTTCGACAGGTCCCGACCATGTGGGTCGCGAAATGAAGCCCGGTGGGCTTCATGAAGCGGGGCCCCACAGGGAGGGAATCACGCCGGGGCAGGTTATTCTCGCTAGAATTGAAACACCACACACGGGGGTGACCGGTTTCGACAGGTCGTGATCCGGGTGCACGGTGCAGGCGGGGGTTGGACGGATGGCCCCC
>CAIMBM010000275.1 GCA_903839205.1 uncultured Holophagaceae bacterium
GCGGAATTGGTAGACGCGCTAGTTTCAGGTACTAGTGTTCACAAGACGTGGGGGTTCGAGTCCCTCTATCCGCACCATTTGCCAGGAATGGCAAATAGGACGGAATGGCCCGCAGGGCCATTGCCGCCCGAAGGGTGCCGAGCAGGAAGCGAGGCATCACCATGATGATGGGGTGATCCCCATTATCATGTTTGACATGCAGGCTGAGTTCCAGCGAAGCCAAGGATGACGGCCAGCGGCCGTCACCACCATGAAACGCTGGTCTTTGCCTGGGTGATTGACAAGGGCTTCCGGCCCTCTCCGGAATAGACCTCCCAAGCGGCACGGGGCTGCGGGGACTGGTGACGGGCGATCCCCCGAACAGGAGCCATCCATGGCCCTCAATGTGGAACAGAAGAAGATCATCATCGACGACTACAAGCAGCACGAGTCGGACACCGGTTCGCCCGAGGTGCAGGTCGCGATCCTCACCAAGCGCATCAACGACCTCACCGAGCATTTCAAGACCCACACCAAGGACTACCACAGCCGCCGCGGCCTCATGATCATGGTCGGCCAGCGCCGTCGCCTGCTGGACTACCTCAAGCGGAAGAGCAAGGAGCGCTACGCCACCCTGATCGAGCGCCTCGGCCTGCGTCGCTAGTCCAGGCCCTTCGACCTGCAAAACGCCCGCGAAAGCGGGCGTTTTGCTATGTTCAAGGCATGGACCTGAAGCCCCTTCCCCGCCCCGAGCACCCGGACCCCTACACCGTCCTCGATCGGCGCTTCATCTACGAGTCACCCTGGATCCGCCTGCGGGAGGACCGCTTCCGACATCGGAAGGGGGCCGAAGGACGCTACGTGGTGTGCGGATTCCAGCGCACGGCCTGCGGTGTGCTGGCCCTGGATGACCAGGATCGCGTGGTGCTGGTGGGCCAGTGGCGCTACCCGCTGGAGGTCTACTCCTGGGAGATCCCCGAGGGCGGCGGGGACGTCTCGGAGAGCCCCTTCGAGGCCATGCGCCGGGAATTGGCCGAGGAGGCCGCCCTCCGCGCGCAGGTCTGGGAGCCGCTCTGCTTCTTCCATCCCAGCAACTCGTCCACGGAGGAGGAGGCCTTCCTGTTCCTGGCCACGGGTCTCAGTCCGGTCGAGGGGCACCGTCCCGAGGATGACGAGGAGCTGTTGCTCCACCGGGAGCCCTTCCAGGACTGCCTCCGCCGCGTGACGAGCGGAGAGATCACCGATAGTCTGACGGTCATGGCCCTGCTGGGACTGCACGCCAGGCGCAGCGGCGTCCAGGGAGGGCTGCCTGCGGAGCTGGTAGAGCGGTTCTTCCAGCGGCCCGCGGACCACCCCTCCGCCGGGCGGGCGCGCTGGAAGGGACTGGACACCCCATGATCCTCACACTCCACCCCGAGACGCCCCAGGTGCGGCATCTCGAGCGCATCGCCGAACTGCTGCACCGGGACGGGGTCATCGCCTATCCCACCGACACGCTCTTCGGCCTGGGCTGCCTCGCCTCCCGCAAGAAAGCCGTGGATCGCATCCTGCAGATCAAGGGTCGCGATCCCAAGAAACCCATGTCCATCCTCTGCTCCGACATGGAGATGTTCTGCCGGTACACCCGGCACCTGGACACGCCCACCTTCCGCATCCTGAAGCAGATGCTGCCAGGCCCCTATACGGTGCTGCTGCCCGCCAGCCGGGAGGTGCCCCGCTACCTCCAGAACAAGCAGGTGGTGGGCCTCCGCATCCCCGGCCACCCCTTCTGCGAGGCGCTGGTGGCGCTGCTGGGCGAACCCATCATCACCACCAGCGTCGCCCTGCCGGACCAGTCCGTCCTCAACACCGCCTGGGAGATCGAGGAGGAGCAGGGCCATGCCCTCGACCTGGTCGTGGACTGCGGCCAGCCCCTGGGCGTGCACAGCACCATCGTGGACCTCAGCGGGGATGAGCCCCTCCTGGTCCGGGAGGGCGCGGGCCCATGGCCCCTCTAGGAGTCCGACCGGGCGGCGGGGCGGCGGCCTGCCATCAGTCCACCCGGTAGTGGCAACCGCGGCTCTCGGGGTTCTGCAGGGCGGCGTTGAGGATGAGGCGGGCGCAGAGGATCCCGCTGCGCAGTTCCAGCAGTTCCCGGCTGAGGGAGGCCTGGTGGTAGAACCGTTCGATGCGGTGGGCCAGGTAGTGCAGGTCGGCCTTCGCCCTCTGCAGC
>CAIMBM010000276.1 GCA_903839205.1 uncultured Holophagaceae bacterium
CTGGCCGAGGCCCGCCGCCTGCTGGTGCTGCCGCGCCTCTACGACAGTGAGAACCTGGGCCTGCTGCTGCGCAGCGCCACCGCCCTGGGGCTGGACGGCGTGCTGGCGGGGCCGGGGCCTGGGCTCTGGACAAGGCGGACCGTGCGGGTCTCCATGGGCGCCGTCTGGCGCATCCCCGTGTGGCGGGCCGAGGACCCCTGGGCGCTGCTCGCGGAATGGAAGGCGGCGGAAGCCGGCTCCGAGATCGCGGCGGCGGCGCTCAGCTCGGGGGCTGAGCATGCCCGGGACTGGCGCCCCGGGCCCCGCTGCGCCCTGGTGATGGGGCCCGAGGACACCGGCCTGGACGGGGCTCAGCTGGCCCGCTGCGACCGGGCCGTGGCCATCCCCATGGCCTCGGGCATGGACAGTCTGAATGTGGCCGCCGCGGGGGCGATCCTCATGTTCCGGATGATGGAAGGGCTTGGGAAAACCTAGGGTTCCCGGCTGACGGCGATGTCCACGAGGTGCAGCAGCTCGGTGACCACCCTGCGGCGGGTGGTGTCCTGCTCGTAGCAGGCCGAGACCTTCTTCCGCGCCGTGGCCACATCGCCGCAGGCCTTGCCCCGGGCGATGAGCTCCCGGCAGCACTCGGGCATGGGTCCCCAGTGGCCGCACTCCACGAACCGGTCACTGAGGAAGATGAACTTGGGGATGGCCTCGCCGCCATTGGTGAGGAAGCGGGCGAACACTTCCGGGTGCTGCTGCCTGCTGATGTACCTGACCTTCAGATTTGGACCGGCCTCCGCCAGGCGCTGGAGGACCGGAGCGTGGCGCACCACGTCGCCGCACCAGTCCTCGGCGATGGCCACCACGTGGACGGCCCGGGGCAGGGCGGCCAGGAAGCCCGCCGCGGCGGGTTCGAGCATCAGGGCCATGCGCTGGGCCTCCAGCTTGTCGCGCTGCTCGGCGGACTCCGCGGCGTCGAGCCAGGCCTTGTAATCCAGGCCGGATTCGAAAACGGATTTCCAATCGAGGATGGGCAGGGCGGCGGGTCGGGGCATGGGTCCTCCAGAACGCGTTTGATGCTGTCAGATCGGTCGTTGTTCCACCACCCTACGTACCATTAGGTGCCCTCTGGAACCCTGGTCTAGAGTGTTAGGGCCTCATCTAGGAGTCCCCATGGCCACCGCCAAAGCCTATGCCGCCGCTTCCGCCACAGCCCCCCTCGCGCCCTTCCAGATCGAGCGGCGGGCGGTCGGGGCCCACGACATCCAGATCGAGATCGCCTACTGCGGCATCTGCCACTCGGACCTCCACCAGGTGCGCAACGAGTGGGGCGGCTCCAAGTACCCCATGGTGCCGGGCCACGAGATCGTCGGGAAGGTGACGGCCGTGGGCGCCCATGTGAAGGGCTTCAAGCCGGGCGACCTGGCGGGCGTGGGCTGCATGGTGGACAGCTGCCGCACCTGCCCCAGCTGCCAGCGCCACTTCGAGCAATTCTGCGAGAAGGGGGCCGCCTTCACCTACAACGGCACCGAGATGGACAAGCAGACCCCCACCTACGGCGGCTACTCCTCCAGCGTCGTGGTGGACGAGGCCTTCGCGCTGAAGGTCTCCCCCAAG
>CAIMBM010000277.1 GCA_903839205.1 uncultured Holophagaceae bacterium
GATCTGATGCAGGCCCATGGCCGCCTGCAGGTCCATGAAGTTGGCCTTGCGGCCGGGCTCGAAGACCTCGGTATGGGGACTGCCTTCCTTGGCGAAGCGCTTCCAGGCGTCGCGGTCGATGCCGTGGAAGCGCAGGCGCTTGATGCGGCTTTCATACTCGTCGTTGAAGAAGGCGATGGCGCCGCCCTCGCCGGTGGTCATGTTCTTGTTCGGGTGGAAGCTGTAGACACTCATGACCGACCGGGGGTCGCCGCCGATCTTGGTGCCCTGGTAGCGGGCGCCCATGGCCTGGGCCGCGTCCTCGATGACCCAGAGTCCATGCTTTTCCGCGAGGGCCCAGATGGCGTCCATGGGACAGGGAAGGCCCGTCAGGTGCACGGGGATGATGCCCCGGGTGCGGGGCGTGATGGCGGCCTCCAGCTTCGCGGGATCGAGATTCAGCGTGACGGGGTCGATGTCCACCAGCACCGGCACGCCGCCCTGCAGGACCACGGTGCTGAGAGTGCTCACCCAGGTCAGCGAGGTGGTGATCACCTCGTCGCCGGGCTGCAGCTGCAGCACCTGCATGGTGATCTCCTGGGCCGTGGTGGCGCTGTTCATGGCCAGGCAGTGGGGCACTCCGTTGTAGGCCTTCAGGGCCTCCTCGAACTTCGCCGACTTCGGTCCCGTCGTGATCCACCCGCTGTGGATGGTGTCGATGATCTCCGCGATCTCCTCCTCGCCCACCATGGGGCGCGTGAAGGGGAGGAACTCCTGGCGGCGGACATAGGTCATGATGGCTCCGCGAAAAGCCCCAGTGTAGCCCGTCCCCCGGGGATCGAGGCCGGCCTGGACAGACCACCGGCGGGCCAGGGCCCGCCGGTGTCGATCGGTCGTCGTCTACTTGTGGGACAGGTCGCAGTACTGGCCGCCGGTGGAGCGGAAATCGACGTTGCGCTGGATGAGGAAGTCGCGGGTGCCGAGCTTCATGTTCGCGAAGGCGCCGTTGGCCGCCTTGTAGGTGGTGCCGAAGGTCCAGGCGCAGTCGTCGCCGTTCTCGTAGCCGTTACGGGCATACCAGGCGTTGAGGTCGGCGTCGGTGGTGGCCTCCTCCAATTCATGGGCCAACACGGACACCATGCCATCCACCCCGGCATTGCCGTTGGGGCCGGTGGATTGCGCCGCGCAGGAGGCGATGCAGCGGGCGGCATTGCCGATGAAGGCATAGCGGAGGTTGCTCGAGCTGATGGTGCCGTGGGTGTGCCAGCCGCAGTACTGGGTGCAGAAGCCCGAGGACTCGTTGACATCCGAGGAGGTCAGCACGAAGTAGAGCCCGTTGGTGTCCTTGGGCAGGGTGCCGGCGCTGATGGCATCGGACACGAGGGTGGCGATGTTGGCATCGGACAGGACCGTCCCGTGGGAATACCCAGGGGAGGCCTCCTTGCCGGTCCAGGTGACGCTGCCGGTGATGGAGTTGGAGGAGCCGACATAGTGGGAGTTGATCAGGAAGTAGGGGGAGCCCCCGATGGCCGAGAAGAAGTCCCGGATGATCTGCTGGCCGGCGGCCGTGTCCGTGCCGTTCGACTGGGCCCAGTTGCCGTACCAGATGAGGTACACGCTGGGGGTGCTGAAGACGGAACCGCCATGGTAGGTCAGCTGGGAGGACCTGCTCAGGGCGCTGGTGGACCCGACGGTCGGCGCGTAACCGGAGTAGGCCTGACCCTGGTCATTGACCCGATGGTGGATGAGTTCGTTCCCTTCGGAATCGATGTGGGAACTGCGGCCTTCCTGGGCGGAGGCAGGCAGGCACGTGAAAGTCGCCAGCAGAAGGGCGGCGAGGTGGAGCCGGAGGGAGGTTTTCATGGTGCTCCTTTGCGAGATGAATGGGAGGGAGGGACGCCTCGAAGGGGCGACCCGTGAAAGGGAGGCCGCCGCACCCGGGAAGGCATGCAGGCAGGTGGGGGATTGGGATCCGGTTTCCGGGGAATGCCGGAAGTCCCAGGGTGTCCGGGCTGAAAGAACGTTTGGACAGGAGTCTAGGCATTGATACGAGATCTCACAATATGTTTATTTTTGTTAATTCCAATTCCCATTTCGTTTTTATTTGTAAAAATAAGATCAATTAATTGAATTGATGATCAATAAACACATGAAAACGACTAAGCTATCGTGGATTCGATCCCCTTCCTGGTGGTCGGGCCTGACAGGGACCTGCATGCACCCTCGCCGTTTCCTCCCCAGCCTCGCCAGCTGCTGCCTCCTGGCGGTGGCCTCTCTGGGATTCGGGGCGCCTCCGCCGCCACAGGAGCTCCCGGCCCTGCGGCCCGGTGCCTCCCTGCAGGCGCAGATCGACAGCCTGCGGGAGGGACAGGAGAAGCTTCAGAAGGAGCTGGAAGAACTCAAGGCCCTGCTCAAGGAGAGGGCCGCCCGGGTGGACACCCCGATGGCCGCCACCGCCCCGGACGCGATCACCCTGAACGTCTTCGGCGAGCCCTTCAAGGGGTCCGCCGGGGCCCGCGTGGCGATCCTCGAATACTCGGATTTCGACTGCACCTTCTGCGCGAGATACGCCACGGAGATCTTTCCCCTGATCGACCAGGCCTACATCCAGGCCGGCTCGGTGAAATACTTCTTCCGGGACCTCCCGAATCCCGACCACTTGAACGCCCTCTTCAAGGCCCGGGTCGCGCGCTGTGCCGGGGAACAGCAACAGTTCTGGGGGGCCCACGACCGGCTCTTCCGGGACCAGCGCCCCTTCGACAGCCCGGGCATGCTCGCCTTCATGGAGGCCCTGGGCCTGGATCGGGAGCGCTTCAACGCGTGCATCACCAGCGACCGCTACCTGGAAGCCATCCAGCGGAGCGCCCAGGGCGCGGCGCGGATGAGGATCCTCGGCACTCCGGCCTTCCTCATCGGCACCCTGAGCGAGGATGGGCGGGTGCTGCAGGCCGAGAAGGTCTTCTTTGGGGCCGAATCCTTCCAGGCCTTCCGCAGTGTGCTGGACGAACTGCTCAAACCCGCCGCGACGCGGGCCAAGCAGACGGATTGAGAGGTCCCGGAAGACGGGCGGGCTCTTCATCCATCGCGGCTCGTCAGGTCCGCGCCTGGCACGGCGCCCGGAAGCACCCGATGATCAGGCGATGGGCATGCTGATCCGCAGGGTGCTGCCGTGGCCGAGCCCCTCGCTGCTGAGGCTGATGGTGCCGCCCATCATCTCCATCAGGTGCTTGCTGATGACGAGACCCAGGCCCGTGCCGCCGAACTCCCGGCTGTGCCCGCCCTCGGCCTGGGCGAATTTCTGGAAGAGCCGGGCCTGGGACTCCAGGCTCACGCCGATGCCCGTGTCCACGACCAGCAGGGCGACGAGGCCCGGGTGGCGTTCCACCTGAACGGCGACGCTGCCCTCCTTGGTGAACTTGAGCGCGTTCGAAAGCAGGTTGAGCAGGACCTGCTTGAGGCGGTTCGGATCCACCACCACCTCCGGGATGGCGCTCATGTCCACGGGCCAGAACAGCTCCACATCCTTCCGGCGGGGATAGGCCTCGGCGATGGGCTTCACCTCGTCCAGCAGGGTCGCGAGGCAGAAGGGCTCCGGATGGACCTCCAGCTTCCCGGATTCGATCTTGGCCAGGTCCAGGATGTCGTTCAGCAGCCCCAGCAGGTGCTGGCCCGAGGTGTAGCTGTCCTGCAGCATGGACCGCATCTCCTCGGCATCGTCGTAGAGGCCGTCCATGACGAGGCGGGTGAAGCCGAGGATGCCGGTGAGCGGCGTTCGGAGCTCGTGGCTGGTGAGGGCCAGGAATTCGCTCTTCAGCTGGTCCGCCTCCCGCAGCGCGTCGTTGACCCGTTCCAGTTCGATGGCCTGGCGCTGGAGCGCGTCCCGCTGCTGGGAAAGGTCCCGGAACAGCCAGGCGTTGTAGAGGGAGATGGCCGCCTGGCGCTGGAGGATGGTGATGGAATCCAGGTCCTCCTCCTCCCACCGGCGGTCCGCGGGCAGCGCCAGGATGGCGAACCCGAGGAGCAGGAGCTGGTGCTCGAAGGGGATGAAGAACAGCTGGGATCCGTCCGTGCCCCGCAGGACCCCGAGGGTCGCATCATCGCAGCTGGGATCCAGCCATTGGCTCTGGAAAAGGACCAGGGGCGTGCTGGGGAAGGGGTTCGGGGCCGGCAACTGCATGGGGGACCACTGGGGCCGGGTAAGCCCCGTCGCATCTTTGGGAAGGTAGCCCGCACCCCCGTCCTCCAGGGTCCACACCACGGCGCGATGGCAGTGGAATTCCTGGGCCAGCACGTCCAGCACCACGCTGACGACCTGCCCCCCCTTCGACGTGGCGGCCAGGATCTCGGACACCTGCTGCAGCACCTGCATCTGGTGGGAGCGGCGGCCCAGTTTGGTCCGCAGCTCGCGGGCCTCGTTCATGGCGTGGGTGAGCTGGCGCTGGGCCTGCATGAGCTCGGCCACGGTCTCGGTGCTCTGCACCCGCTGCGGCTGGGTCCCAGGCGCCTGCTTCGGCCCGGAGCTGGCCTTCGGAGGCGGTGGGGTCGGATTGGGACCGGAGGACGATGGGTTCGCAGCGGACATGGACCTCCAGGATGGCCTCGCCCGGGGATACTGCCAAGGGGCGTGGTTTGCCCCAAGATAGAAAGATGGCGAACCGCGCCCCCACCTTCTCGATCCAGCGCATCATTTTCCTGGCCGTCTCACTGGTGCTCTGCGTCCAGGTGGGCTGGTGGATCAACGTGCAGATCCGGGAATCGGGCCGGCTGCTCCAGGCCCGCTCCGAGACGCTGAGGGCGAGCCTGGCAGAGGCCTGGCAGATGGACAGCCTCCACATGCTGGCCCTCCTGGCGGCCTCGCCGGACCCCTCCTCCCGCACCGGTTCTGTCCAAGGCCGCTTCGCCACCCTGCCCAGCCTGGAGCAACGCGCCGCCGCCATCCACCGAAGGTTCCCGCACGTGGTCCTGGTGCCTTTCCCCCTCACTTCCGAAGACCGGGCCCTGCTGGATGGATCGGCATTTCTTACCTTGCGGCCCGAGCCCCTGATCGCCTTGAGGAACCAGCGCTGGCACTCCGTGATCCGGGCGGTCAGCGAAGGGGCCTTCATGGTGCTGGCGGTGCTGTCGGGCTTCGTGCTCCTGTACCGCAAGCTGGCGGAGGAACTGGATCTCAAGCTTCGGCAGCGCAACTTCACTTCCGCCGTGACCCATGAGCTGAAGACCCCCCTCGCCTCCCTGGGGGTCTGGACCGAGACGCTCTTCACCCGCACCCTCTCAGACGAACAGCGGCTGCGGATCCGAGACCTCATGGACAAGGACCTCGCCCGGCTCAACGAGCTGGTGGGCAACCTGCTGGATGTGGCCCGGGCGGAATCCGGAAGCCTGGTGCTGCACCTGGCCCCGCTGGACCTGGCCCCATGGCTCCGGACCGTCTGCGAAGCCATGGATGCACGGCTGGGACCCGGCTCCCTGGGCCTGCATCTGGAATTCACCGCCGAACCGCTCTGGGTGGATGCGGATCCGAAGGCCCTGGGCATGGTGGTGGAGAACCTCCTGTCCAACGCCTTCAAATACGCGGCGGAGCCCCGCCAGACCACGGTCACCCTGGACGGGGACGGCGAGGACGCCCTGATGGTGGTGAGCGATCTGGGCCACGGGATCGCGCCCAAGGACCTGCCCAGAGTCTTCCATCGGTTCTTCCGTGTGGGCGATGAGCTGACCCGCCAGGTCGCCGGGACGGGGCTGGGCCTCTTCCTGGTGAAGGAGATTGTGACCCGCCATGGAGGGGATGTGAGCGCCACCAGCCGCGGGCTTGGCCTCGGCTCGGCCTTCACGATCCGCCTGCCCCGGATCCCGAGGCCCGAGGATGCCTGATCCCGGCCAGACCCGGGAGGTCCGCCCCGAGGCATCCCTCGTCCAGGCCGCCGCCCAGGGGGATCCGGTCGCCTTCGAGGCCCTGGTGCGTCCCCACCTCGGCATGCTGTTCCGGGTGATCGACCGGATCCTGGGGAACGAGGCCGAAAGCCAGGACGCCCTCCAGGACGCCCTCCTCACCATCCATCGCGAACTGCCGGGCTTCCAGGGCGCCAGCAAATTCAGCACCTGGGCCTACCGCATCTGCGTCAACCAGGCCCTCATGGCCCGCCGCAAGCGGGTCCGGCGCCGGGAGGATGCCATCGAGGGCCTGATGCCACATTTCCAGGGCGAGGGGCATCAGATGAGCGAGGATACGGTGCTCGACTGGAGCGTGGAGGCGGAGGCGCTGATGAAGGTCGAACGGTCAGAATTGAAGGCCAAGGTCCGGGCGGGCCTGGATCGTCTGTCCGACGACCAGCGGGCCGTCTTCGTGCTCCGGGACCTCGAGGGCTGGAACACGGACGAGATCGCCCGCCACCTCGGCATCCCCCGGGAGCTGGTCCGCCAGCGGGTCCACCGGGCCCGCCTGGCCCTCCGCGCCCTGTTGCCTGAGTTCTCACCCCCGGAGCGGCGATGACCGTCCTGATCCCCACCTGCGAGCGCGTCGTCGAGCTGTTGACGGAGTACGAGGACCGGGCCCTGGGGCCCCTCGACTGGCTCGGTGTGAGGCTCCACCTGGCCCTCTGCCCCCCCTGCCAGACCGTCCTCGACGCCTTCGAGCAGGCGCCCGCCCGCCTGCGCCTGGCCCTGGACGGTGACGACCCCCCCGAGGCCGAATCCGCCCTGGCCGGAGCCCTGGCCGCCCTGCGCGAAGGGCGGGCGCCCCGGGGGCCGCAGCACCACCCGGAGCCGGAGGCCTGGGCCGCCCTGGATTCCGGTGGCGACCCGCTCCGGGCCGTCCTCCTTCGGCTCCACCTCGGTCACTGCGAGTCCTGCCGCGAGAGTCGCCGGGAGATCCAGCCCATCCTTCCCGCGCCCGATCCGATGGAGACCCTGCGTCCCCACCTGCCCCCGGAGACCCAATGGCAATGGTTCCGGCACGGCCTGGGGGGCGGGCGGGTGGCGGTCGTCCAGCGGGATGCCGCCACCGGGGCCAGCCTGAATCTGGCCTGCCTTCCCGGCGGCCGCAGCACCCCGGTCCACTCTCACGACGGCCTCGAATGCGCGCTGGTCCTCAGCGGCGCCCTCCAGGATGGCCCCGCCCACCTGCGGGCCGGTGACTGGATCGCCCACAACCGGGGCCACCTGCACGGTCCCACGGCGGACCCCGGCGACGACTGCTGGGCCCTCGTCGCCCTGGAGCAGCCCATCCGGTTCACGGGCTGGCGGGGGGCCCTGGGCCGGTTCCGCTAGGGTCCAAATCGCCGAGACCCGTGCTCCAATGGGCCATGACACGACCGCTCTCCAAGACCAGGGGCGCCGCCCTGGTGGCTTCGGCAGCCCTGCTCTGGAGCACCAGCGGCCTCTTCATCAAGGTGCTGCCCCTCGGCGCCCTCCAGATCGCCTTCGCCCGCAGCCTGGTGGCGGCCCTCACCATCGCCACGGTGGTGAAGCTCAGGGGGGGGCGCCCCTTCCCCCGGCCGGACCTCCTGTCCCTGGCCTGCGCCACGTCCTACATCGGCGTGCTCATCTTCTTCGTGGCGGCCACCAAGCTCACCACGGCGGCCAACGCGATCTTCCTGCAGTTCTCAGCCCCCATCTACCTGGTCTTCCTCGAGCCCTGGGTGACGGGCCGCGCCCTCCATGGCCGGGACCTGGCGGCCGTGGGGCTCTGCCTGGGGGCCATGGGGCTCTTCTTCGTGGGCCGGCTGGGCCCGGGCACCCTTTCCGGCAACCTGCTGGGCGTGCTCTCCGGTGTCGCGCTGGCGCTCTTCTCGCTGACCCTCAAGCTTCAGCGGCAGCGGCGCCCCGAGGCGGATCCCATCGCCGCCATCATCCTCGGGAACCTCCTGGTGGCGCTGCTCTGCGCCCCCGTCGCCCTGCGGGGGTTCAGCCTGACCCTGGCCCAGGCGGGCATCCTGCTCTACCTCGGCATCTTCCAGATCGGCATTGCCTACCTGCTGTTCAATGCGGGGATGCGGCACCTGACGGCCACGGCCGCCGTGGTGACGGGCACCCTCGAAGCCGTACTCAACCCCGTCTGGGTCTTCCTCGGCATGGGCGAGCGACCCTCGGCCTGGGCCCTGCTGGGTGGCCTGCTGATCCTCGGCACCATCGCCTGGTACAGCCTCAGCGGAAGGGATCCGCACCCCGAGCTGCCCCTACCGGGGGCCTGAGGCGGTGCGCATCTCCATCACCCCAGTGGACAGAGGCACCAAGAGCGCCGCACCGGCCAGTGCCACCACGCCAGGCCAGCCCGCCAGGTGGTAGGCCTGGCCACTGAGGGTGATGCCCGCGGCGCCGCCCAGGTAGTAGAAGAGGACGTAGAAGGCGTTGGCCCGTCCGCGCCCGGTGCCGACCTTGCGGTTGAGGGCCCCGGCCGCCGAGGCGTGAAGGGTGAAGAACCCCGCACAGACCAGGGCCAGGGCCCCGGCCACGGCCCCTCCATGCGGAACGATCGTCAGGGCCAGTCCCGCTCCGAGCACCACGGCCCCCAGCACCATGGCCGTGCCATTGCCCACGCGGTTGCTGAGCTGGCCGGCCAGGGGGCCGATCACCACCCCCACCAGGTAGGACAGGTAGAGCAGCGTCACGGCCCGCGTGGACCAGTGGAAGGGCGCGCCGTGCAGGTAGAAGGGCAGGTAGTTGAACACGGACGAGAACACGAACATGGCCCCGCCCGCCACGCCGTAGAGGCGAAAGAGGTCGTGACGGAGCAGCACGTCGCGGAACCGCACCGACTCCCGGGCGGCGCGCCCGGGCTCCGCCTCCCGGGGCAGCCCGGCGTAGGCCGCCAGGGTGGCGGCCAGCAGCAGCGCCGCGGCCGCGAAGAAGGCCCAGCGCCAGTGGGCGGCAGGCAGGATGAACCCGCCCAGGAGGCGCCCCGAGAGCCCGCCCACCACCGTGGCCGACACGTAGGCGCCCATCACCACGTTCAGCCGCTCCGCCGGCATCACCCGCGCCAGGTAGGCCACCAGACAGGTGGTGAGCGCCGGGATGAAGAGCCCCTGAAGGAAGCGGGCCGCCACCAGCAGCGGCAGGGTGGGCGCCAGGGCCGAGGCCAGACCGGCCCCCGCGATGACCAGCCCCCCCGTGAGCAGGATGGGCCGGATGGGAAGGCGGTCCGCCAGGGCGCCGAAGGGCAGGTTCGCCAGGGCCATGCCCAGCACCACCGCCGACACCGTCAGGGAAGCCGCACCCTCGCCCACGCCGAACTGCTGACGCAGGACAGGCAGCACCGGCTGGGGGATGTAGACCGTCGTGAACACCGCCCCCACCAGGGCGAACACCAGCCACTGCAGACGAAACAGCGGATCACGGGGCATCAGGCCTCGGTGGCCAGGCGGTACAGCTCCGAGGCAGACACGCCCAGGTGCTTGGCCAGCGGCTTCACAGCTTCCCGGAGGGTCATGCCCCCTTCCCGCGCCGCGGCGAGGTAGGTCGTGGCCCAGTCCGGAAGGCCCTTTCCATCGAAGGCGGCCGCCACCTCGGTCACCACCCGCTTGGCGCTGGCTCCCGCCAGGACCAGCACCATCTCGCCCCGGTCCTCGCGGCCCAGCTGCACCTTCACCTGGGTGGGCGTACCCCGGTACCAGGTCTCGTGCAGCTTGGTCAGCTCGCGGCCCAGGGCGACCTCGCGGTCAGGAAGCAGCTCCTCGAGGTCCGACAGCGTCTCGTGGATGCGGTGGGGCGTCTCGAAGACGACCACCGTCTCCTCCTCGGCCCCCAGCTTCTTCAGCATGGTGCGCCGGGGCTCGCTGCGGTTGGGCAGATAGCCCCAGAAGCTGAAGGCGTGGCTGGGCAGGCCCGAGGCCACCACCGCCAGCAGCACCGCCGAGGCCCCGGGCAGCACGGTGACCTCCGCGCCCGCAGCCCGGGCGGCGCGGGCGATCTCGAAGCCGGGATCGTTGATGCCGGGCATGCCGGCATCGCTGCAGTAGGCCACGGTGCGGCCGGAGCCCAGTTCCAGTCCCAGGCGCTCGAAGGCCGCATCGCCCGCGTGGTCGTCGAAGCGCAGCAGCGGCTTCTCGATGCCGAGGTGCTTCAGCAGGCCGCCCGTGCGGCGCGTGTCCTCGCAGGCCACGAGATCGGCGCCCGCCAGGGCCTCCTTGGCCCGGTCCGTGAGGTCGCCGAGGTTGCCGATGGGCGTGGGGACGAGGATGAGGTGGCCAGTCATGATCCATCCAGTCTGGCAGCCCTCGATCGGACGCGACATCCAGTCGCGTCCTCCCACTCAGCCAGCGCTGGCGCTTGGCTTCGCGGAGCGGGGCCCCCGGTTGCCGATGGGCGTGGGGACGAGGATGAGGTGGCCAGTCATGATCCATCCAGTCTGGCAGCCCTCGATCGGGCTCGACAGAGGCCCCGACTCCGCGAACCC
>CAIMBM010000278.1 GCA_903839205.1 uncultured Holophagaceae bacterium
CCCTACGGGCGGGGGGCGGCGGGCGTCGCGGTGCAGCGTCACGCTCGTCACGCGTAGTTCCTGCTACGCTTTGACTCGCGTTTCTCGCCTCGCTCGCCCGGCGCTCCTCGCGCGGCGCCGTGGGGTTTTGTTACGACCTCTTAGGCCGGCTTATCCCCCTTCAGCAGGGCCAGCTTGGTGTCGTAGCGGGCCCGCATCTCGGGCATGGCCCACTTGCGCGCGTTCTCCAGGGCCTTGATGGCGTCCTTGCGCTGCCCCTGGGCCAGGCTGATGCGGGCCTGGATCAGGTAGAAGTCCGATTCGATGGGCAGCAGCCGGATGGCCAGCTTGATCCGCCTTTCGGCTTCTTCCCAACGGCAGTCCTGGAAGGCTTCCTCCGCCAGGAAGGCATTGAAGAAGGGGTCGTTCTTCCGGACTTCCAGGCCCAAGTCCCGGTAGAACTGGGCCTCCGATTCCCGCCCCTGGGCCCTCAACAGGCTTTCGAGGTTGCCGCAGGGGGCGCCGTCCTTGGGATCGGCCCGGATGGCGCGGAGGAAGGATTGCTCCGCCTCGGCATCGAACCCCTGGCTCCGCTGGACCACGCCGAGGATGTTCCATCCCACGCCCAGGCCCGAATCCGTCTCAACGGACCGGCGGGCAAAGGCCAGGGCCTCATCCGTTCGGGATTCCGACAACTCTTCCACGGCACGGTTGCTGTAGAACAGGGCGAGCACCCGATTAGGTGCCAGCGGAACGATGAGTTGCGAGCCTCGCCGGATTTCCGGCAGGAAGTCGGCGACGACTTCCTGGCCGATCATGCCGGTGGGTATCACCGCCACCACATGTCGCTCGTAGCGCACGATGGAACCGACCCGCCGCCAGCGGCTGACCCGCAGGGACTCGCCATAGTGGGCATCGAGGCCGATGGACTTGCAGGCGACCACGGAGAGGGCTGTCAAGGTGAGGCAGTTGGCCCGGTGGTCCCGCCAGGCCTCGGCTGGGGTCCGGGTATAGGCGTTGTCGTAGGTGATGCCCAGTCCTCCCTCCTCGGTCGGCGCAAAAAAGGCCTTCAGGAGAGCCCCGACCTTGGTGGCGATCGCCTGCTGGCCTAGGGTGTGCCGCCGAGCAAAGGCCTGTAATTCTGGGGGTGCCGCGAAGGGATCCTCCCCCCCCACCAGAAGGGCCGCGCTGAAGAGGAGGGATAGGATGCGCAGGCGCACAGGACAACTCCCAATCCAGCATAGGTCTGCAGACAGGGAATTCCATGATTATGCGATCCTGGGGCATCAGGAGACATCATGTCCAAGCCGACGGCCGTGGTTTGTGCCTATTCCAGCGTGGGAACCGCGGCCCTGGAGGGGCTGCTGGAGGCGGGCGTCGAGGTGCTCGGCCTCTATACCTACCCCCAGGGGGCGGATGAGCAGTGGTTCACCCCCCCCGCCGCCGTGGCCCAGGCCCGCGGCATCCCTGTCCACATGGCCCCGGCCTTCAACGATGATGCCGTCTATGACGCCATCCTGGCCCACCGGCCCGACTTCCTGTTCAGCTTCTATTTCCGGGAGATGATCCAGGGCCGGTTTCTGGAGCTCCCGCGACTCGGCGCCTACAACCTGCACGGCAGCCTGCTGCCCAGGTACCGGGGACGGGCCCCCCTCAACTGGGTGCTGGTGAAGGGCGAGACGGAAACCGGGATCACCCTCCACGCCATGACCCCCAAGCCCGATGATGGGCACATCGTGGCCCAGGCCCGCCTGCCCATCGCCTGGGACGAGACCGCACTCAGCCTCACGGACAAGGCTGCGGCCGCCGGGCGGGACTTGGTAGGCGTGGCCATCCCTGGCCTGGTGGACGGGTCCATCCGCCGGATCGACCAGAGGACCCTGGGAGCCTCCACCTACTTCGGGGGCCGGAAGCCAGCGGACTCGCGTCTGGACTTTGCCATGAGCGTGCGCGAGGCCTTCAATCAGATCCGCGCCGTGGCCGACCCCTGGCCCAATGCCTTCCTGGAAGCCACCTCCGGGACCCTCAAGGTCGCCTGGGCCCTGCCCAGCTCCGAGCCCTGCCCGCCCGGGCGGTTCCGCCGCACCGGGGAAGGCGTGCTGCTGGGCTTCTCGGACGGCGCATTGCGGCTGCATGCACTGCGCAGGGGCACTCGCCGCAGCGAGCGCCCCTCGGATCATGCCGACTGGCTCGCGGAACTGGGCGTTCCCAGCTCCGCGGATTGAACCGGGTCGGTCAGGACGACCTGGCCAGACTGTGGCCCACCTCGGCGGGATCCAGGATGGTCGGATCCAGGGGCAGGTAGGCAGGATCCCACATGGCCGCAGCCACGGCCCCCGGGATATCGGCTTCGGCCAGCTGTCGGTTCGCCAGGCCTTCCCCGAGCGCAGCCCGGACCACGGCTTCCGCCACCGCCTTGGTGACCCGCCGGATCTGGCTGGTGGAGGGGAAGAGGCTGCCGGCTTCCAGGTCCTCGGGGTGCACCTCTTCGGCCAGTCGATGGGCCGCCGCCGCAAACAGCCCATCACTCACCTCCCGGGCTTCCGACACGAGAAGCCCGAGGCCCATGCCCGGGAAGATGAAGGCGTTGTTGCCCTGCCCGATGACGTGGGTCCGCCCCAGCAGCGACACCGGTTCGAAGGGGCTGCCCGTGGCCACCAGGGCGCGCCCCTCGGTCCACCGGAGGACGTCGGCGGGTGTCGCCTCGGACTTGCTCGTGGGGTTGGACATGGGGAACACCAGGGGACGGTCCGTGTGTCGGGCCATCTCGCGGATGACATCCTCGGTGAAGACCCCGGGCTGGCCCGAGGTCCCGATCAGCATGGTGGGCTTCAGGGCCCGCACCACCGCGAACAGGTCGCGGCGCATCCCGGCACCCAGGCCATGCTGCTCGGCCAGGGCCGCAGGCCAGGCAAAGGCCCGCTTGTGGGCATCCTGGATCGGCAGGTCGTCCACGAGGAACCCTTCACTGTCGAGGTTGGCGATGGCCTTCGTCAGGGCCTCGCCCTCGAGGCCGGCCCGGCGGAGGGTGTCCCGCATCAGCCGGGCGATGCCGATCCCCGCAGCCCCGGCACCCAGGATGACCACCCGCTGATCCCGGAGCGGCAGCCCCGTGGCCCTGGATCCGGCGACCATGCCCGCCACGCCCACGGCGGACGTACCCTGGATGTCGTCGTTGAAGCTGGTGAGGACCTTCCGGTAGCGGTCGAGGAGGGTGAAGGCCGTCACCTTCTTGAAGTCTTCCCACTGCAGGATGGCCCTGGGAAAGCGTGAGATGACCGCATGGACAAACTCGTCGACCAGGGCATCGTATTCGGCGCCCCGCAGGCGGGGGGCCCGCCACCCGAGGTAGAGCTCGTCCTGGAGCAGGTTCTGGTTGTCCGTGCCCACATCCAGGCTGATGGGCAGGGTCTGCCAGGGCGGGATCCCGGCGGCGGCGGTGTAGAGAGCCAGCTTCCCGATGGGGATGCCCATGCCGCCCGCCCCCTGGTCGCCCAGGCCGAGGATCCGCTCGTTGTCCGTGACCACGATCAGGCGCACGTCGTCGAAGGGGGCGTTCCCGAGGACATCCTTGATATGGCCCCGGTGCTCCGGGGTGATCCAGATCCCCCGGGCCCGGCGGAAGATGTGGCTGAACTCCTGACAGGCCTGGCCAACGGTCGGGGTGTACACGATGGGCAGGAATTCCTCGATGTGGTCGATCAGCACCCGATAGAAGAGATACTCATTCCGGTCCTGCAGGGCGGCGAGGCCGATGTACTTCTCGAGGGGGTCCTTCTTCCGGGCGATGTTGGCGTAGACCCGTTTGGACTGCTGCTCCATGGTGCTCACCGCATGGGGCAGCAAGCCCTCGAGACCCAGGGAGACGCGCTCCTCCTTGGTGAAGGCCGTCCCCTTCGTGAACATCGGGTGCCTCAGGAGCCTGGCGCCCCGGTAGGGGACCGTGAGCCTCGTCCTGCCG
This sequence comes from uncultured Holophagaceae bacterium, assembly GCA_903839205.1. Lineage (GTDB taxonomy): Bacteria > Acidobacteriota > Holophagae > Holophagales > Holophagaceae > Geothrix. The sequence continues at coordinate 3,941 of CAIMBM010000278.1, forward strand.
CCGACTTCGAATCTCAGACCATATCGTTCCATGGCTTCGCCCTCCTTCTCGTGGCTCGAGAATCCTCTGCACGGTCGCCACCGCGCGCTGGTTGAAGGGGCCCCACCGGGGCTCGGACGCCTGCCAAATGAGGATGGAGGCATCAACAATAAAGATGCCCAAATGTGTACTCGCGGCCTGGGGTTGTCCAGCCCCGGCCGGGCCGGGCCCGAGTCACTCGAGGACGTGGATGTTCTTCTTCGCGCAGATGTCCTTCAGCTGCCGGGGCCAGACGCTCACGGTCACTTCGCCGAGGTGGGCCGTGCGCAGGAGGTACATGAAGGTCCGGGCCTGGCCGATGCCTCCCCCGATGGAGAGCGGAATCTGGTCCTTCAGGATGGCCTGGTGGTAGGGGAGACCCAGGAAATCCAGCTGCCGGGATAGCTCCAGCTGGGTCCGGAGGGTCTCCTTGGTCACCCGGATGCCCATGGAGGTCAGCTCATGGCGCCGCCTGGTGACTGGGTTCCACACGAGGATGTCGCCGTTGAGCCCGTGGGTGCTCCGCCCCGTCATGGTCGAGGTGTCCGTGGCCCAGTCGTCGTAGTCCGCGGCCCGCATCTCGTGGGGGTAGCCGTCCTTCAACACCCAGCCGATGCCGATGATGAAGACGGCGGGGTAGCGCTGGAGGATGGCGGTCTCCCGCTGCTTCCGGGGCAGATCCGGGTACATCTCCAGCAGGTCTTCCGCATGGATGAACACCAGTTCTGCCGGGAAATCCGGCAGCCCGGCCGCCTTCAGGGCCGGGAACTGTTCCTGGGCCTGGCGCCCGGCGCCGAGGATCACTTTCCAGATCTTCCGGACCGTCTCCTTGAGGTAGTCGAGGTTCCGCTGGTGGGGCGTCAGCCGCCGCTCCCAGTCCCACTGGTCCACGTAGGCGCTGTGATCGTGGTCCAGGAAGTAGTCCTTCCGGACGGCCCGCATGTCCGTGCAGATGCCTTCGCCGGGCTGGCAGCCGAACTGGGCCAGCGCCATGCGCTTCCACTTGGTGGCCGCCTGCACCACCTGGGCCTGGATGGGACTGGGGAGGCCCAGCCCGCAGGGAAACTCCACCGGGGTGCGGGAGCCGTCCCGGTCCAGGTAGTCATTCACGCCGCTGGCGCGGTCCACGATCAAGGGGACCTGCACCATGTCGAGGTTCAGCTCCCGGCAGAGGTGCTCTTCGATGTACCGCTTGACCCGGAAGACGGCCCGCTGGGTATCCATTCGGTTCAACAAGGGCCTGTACCCTGAGGGGAGGATTTTCTCGACCTCCTCGTAGGTGCTGATGCCCGGTCCTGCCAGATCCGCGACTTTGTCAGACATGGGACTCCCTCCTCCGCGCAACACGGGGAGATGGTTCGCTCCGAAGCCCTCCGGGGTCACCTTCCCCGAACGCAGCCCCGAAGATAGTCACTGGACCCGCAGAAAACAAGACCGGATCGTCATCATTGCCCCCCCCTTCCCGAAGGCAGTTCTTCGGGCCCCGCCCGCCGCCTCGGCTATCCTTACCGAAAGTCAATGAAAGGTGCCCATGCGAAGCGTCATCACCGGAACCGGCATCGGCCTGCCTCGGCATGTCGTCACGAACGAGGCCCTGTCGGGCCTCATGGACACCTCGGACGAGTGGATCCGCGTTCGCAGCGGTATCCAGGAGCGGCGCTACGCTGACACAGGGCAGGGTTCGACGGATCTCGGCGTGATGGCGGCCGGCAACGCCATCGCCGATGCGGGTCTGGCGCCCCGGGACATCGATGCCGTCGTCTTCGCCACCATGACCCCGGATCACATGCTGCCGGGCAACGGCCCCCTGCTCCAGGTCGCCCTGGGCCTGGGGGACATCCCCACTTTCGACATCCGGCAGCAATGCAGCGGCTTCCTCTACGGCCTGGAACTCGCGGACCTGTTCATCCAGAGTGGCCGCTACCGGCGGGTGCTGCTGGTGGGGGCGGAGGTGCACACGGCCTTCATGCCCTGGCACCTGGGCTGGGACACCCTCATTGGCCGATCGACACGGGAGATCACGGCCGCCGAGCGGGCCGAGAACACCACCACCCGGGACCGGACGGTCCTCTTCGGCGACGGGGCCGGTGCCGTGGTCATCGAAGGCCGCGATGGCGAGGCGGGCCTCGGCCCCATCCGCCTCCACACGGACGGCACCGGAGCCGGCGTGCTGACCATGCTGGGCGCCAGCTTCAAGCGCCGTCCCTTCGTGTCGCATGAGCAGATCGACGCCGGCGACACCCTCCCCGTCATGTCCGGCAAGGAGGTCTTCCGCTCCGCCGTGACCCTGATGCCCCAGGCGGTCCGGGAAGTCTGCCAGGTGTCCGGCCTGGCGGTGGAGGCCCTGGACCTGCTGCTCATCCACCAGGCCAACCTCCGCATCATCGAGGGTGTGCAGAAGGCCCTCGGCCTGCCGGCGGAAAAGGTGCCCCACAACATCGAGCGCTACGGCAACACCACGGCCGCCACCCTGCCCATCCTGTTCCACGAGTGTCGCCAGGGAGGCCTCGTGCAGCCGGGCATGAACGTGATGTTCACGGCCCTGGGTTCCGGGCTCCACTGGGGGGCGGCCCTGTACCGCACTTGAGTGGAGCCTGGACCGGTTGCTCATTACTTATGACTGGGTCTAGAATGCCGGTCATATCCCAGGAGTCCCCATGCGCACGAACCCCATGGCATTGGCCCTATTCGGTGCAGCCCTGGTTCTTTCGACACCTTCCATCCAGGCCCGCACCACGGGTCTGGTCGGGTCAGCCAAGCAGGCCAGGGTCATTGCCGAACAGGACACGGGCGGCAGGGCCGTCAGCGCCCGACGCATCCCCTTGAACGGAGCCTCGGGCGGCTGGGAGGTGGAGGTGCGGATGCCCCATGAAGACCGAGGCTGGCGCTGCATCATCGATGCGGACACCCGCATGGTCTTCAGCAAGACCCGCATCGCCCAGCCCGGCTCCAAGGGGAAGTCGGATGGACCCGCCCGCCCGATCAAGGGAACCCCCTGACGACGGTTATCCGACCGGGACCGACCGTTCGCCGGTTTTTCCCGCCCGCGGCCATGCCGGGTTTGACAGTCCGGCCTAGAATCGTACCCGTGGCCGATGCCACGGGGAGAACAACTCATGGGGCTGATGGACTGGGGCAAGGCCCAATTCATTGAAATCATCGAATGGCTCGACGACTCCAATGACACCCTCGCCTGGCGGTTTCCGGTGCGGGATCAGGAAATCAAGAATGGCGCGAAGCTGGTCGTCCGCGAAAGCCAGGAGGCAGTCTTCGTCAACGAGGGCCAGCTGGCGGACGTCTTCAAGCCGGGCACCCACACCCTCAGCACCCAGAACCTGCCGGTCCTGGCGGATCTGAAGGGCTGGAAGTACGGCTTCGAAAGCCCCTTCAAGGCCGAGACCTACTTCACCTCCACCCGGCTCTACAACGACCTGAAGTGGGGCACCTCGAACCCCATCATGATGCGGGACGCGGACTTCGGCATGCTGCGCATCCGGGCCTTCGGCATCTACTCCATCAAGGTCGCCGACAGCGGCACCTTCCTCAAGCAGCTCGTGGGCACCAATGGCGTCTACACCCTGGCCGACATCACCGAGCAGCTGCGCAAGACCATCATGAGCCGCTTCACCGACGTGCTGGGCGAGGCCAAGGTTCCGGCCCTGGACCTGGCTTCCAAGTACGACGAGCTGTCGGACCTGGTGAAGCAGAAGCTCCAGGACGAGTTCAGGACCATGGGGCTCGAGCTGTCCAAGTTCTTCGTGGAGAACATCAGCCTTCCGGAAGAGGTCGAGGCCATGATGGACAAGCGCACGGGTGTGGGCATGATGGCCCCCGTCATGGGCGCCTACACCCAGATGCAGGTGGCAGACAGCATCCCCCTGGCCGCCCAGAATCCCGGCGGCGTCGCCGGTCTGGGCATGGGCGTGGGCGTGGGCTTCGGCATGGGCAACCTGATGGGCCAGCAGATGGCTGGGGCGGCCCAGGGCCTGGGCCAGCAGGGCTTCCCGGCGGGAAGCGCCCCCGCCAGCCCGGCTCCGGTGAAATCGCTCAAGGAAGACCTGACTGAGCTGAAGGACCTCTTCGACAGCCAGCTCATCAGTCAGGCCGAGTACGACGCCCAACGCGGCGCCATCATGAAGAAGCACGGCATGGCCTAGCGGCTGAGAGGCGCCATTGCACTAGGGCGGCCGGCGGCCGCCCTAGTCGTGTCCGTGGCAGTCCTGCGGGTCGTGATGCTCATGGTGATCGTGATGCTCGTGGCCTTCGGTCTCGTGCTCGTGCATGAACCGATGCTGGTGTCGCGCCGACATGGCCGGCGTCTCGAAGTGCAGGGTCAGATGGCGCACGCCGAATCGTTCGGCCAGCAGGTGCTCGATGCGATGCTGGTGGACCTCGGTGTCCTCCAGGCCCTCGGTATCCACGATGATGTGGGCAGTGCAGACCGTGAGATGACTGCATACGCGCCAGGAGCGCAGGTCCTCCACCCCGCGGACGCCGGGCAGCCCGATCAGGGCGGCCCTGGCCTCCTCCTGGTCAAAGGCCGCGCGGTGCATGAGGATGCCCAGGGCATCCCGCAGGAGGAAGAACGCGCCCCGCAGGATGAAGGCCACGATGGTCACCGCGAGAAGGGGATCCACCCAGCGCCAGCCGGTGAATCGGATGATCACCATGCCGACCATCACGGCCACGTTTGCCAGGCTGTCACCGAGGGCATGGAGATACGCGCTCCGGAGGTTCAGATCCTGCTGCTGACGTGTCCCACTGGAGGGTACGAGGGCTCGGGTGGCCGCCAGGTTGAGCAGGAGACCCAGGGCGGAAAATCCGATGGCCCACCCGAGGCGGATGGGTTGGGGGTTCCGGACGCGGCCCCAGGCCTCGATCAGCACGGCCATGGCGAGCACCACCAGGAGCAGGGCCCCCAGGAGCGTATTGAAAATCTCCAGACGATGCCATCCGTAGTTCCACTGGTCACAGGGCTCCCGGCGGTTGGCCACCCGGATGCTGCCCAGCGAAAGCAGGTTCACGACCGCATCGTTCAGGTTCTCCAGGCTGTCGGAAACCAGTCCCAGGGAGCCGGTCCAGAGACCCCCCAGCCCCTGAACCAGGAAGTTCAGGCCGAAGATCAGCGAGCTCAGGGCCAGGCGCCCAGAGGTGGTGGGGCCGTGCGTGTGGGCCATCATTCACCTCGGTAGAGGGGCTTGCGCTTGTCCCGGAAAGCCGCCAGCCCTTCCAGGCGGTCCTTCGTCGGAAGCACCTGGGCGTAGCAGGCCTGCTCAAAGGCCAGCCCCGACGCCAAGTTCAGTCCCACTCCCCGGTTCACGGCCTGTTTCGCCAGGCGCAGGGCCAGGGGTCCGTTCGGCTGGATTTCCCGGGCCAGCATCAGGGCCGCGGGCAGGGCTTCTCCGGATGTGACCACCCGGTCCACGAGGCCCAGCCGGCCCGCCTCCTCGGCGCCGATCCGGCGGGCCGTGAAGATCAGCTCCTTGGCCCGGGAGAGTCCGATGAGCCTGGGCAGGCGCTGGGTACCGCCGGCTCCCGGAATGATGGCCAGGGCCGTCTCGACGAGACCCATCTCTGCCCTGGATCCGGCCACCCTGAGGTCCGCGGCCAGCGCCAGTTCCAGGCCCCCGCCGAAGGCGCCGCCCTCAAGGGCGGCGATGGTGGGCATGGGCAGTTCTTCCAGTTCGGTGAAGGCATCGCGGAGGCCCTGGACGAAGGTGGCCGCCTCGGAGGGGGACATGCTCGCCCGCTCCTTCAGATCCGCCCCCGCACAGAAGACCCCCGGCACATGGCTGTGCAGCAGCACCACGCGAACTCCAGCGTCCACCCGCAGACTTGAAAGGGCCCCCCGGAATTCCGCCAGGAGCTGGCCCCCGAGGGCATTCTTCGCGGCCGGGCGGTCCAGCCCCAGCAGCACGATGCCGGCATCGGTTCCTCCGAGCCTTTCAAGCCGGATTTCCATCAACCCAGCTCGACGATGGGATCCCCCTCGTTCAGGAACTGGTCCGGGGTCACGAAGACCTGTCGGACCGTTCCCTCCTGGGGGCTGCCCACGGGGATCTGCATCCTTTCGGTATCCCCTGCGGGGATACGCGAAACCTCAGCACCATTCGTCATGGGCACGCGAAACCTCACGAAAGTTCGACAATGGGATCCCCCTCGTTCAGGAACTGGTCCGGGGTCACGAAGACCTGTCGGACTGTTCCCTCCTGGGGGCTGCCCACGGGGATCTGCATCTTCATGGACTCGATGAGGACTAGGTCCTGGTCCACGCCCACGGTATCACCCACGGCGACACAGACTTTGAGCACCATCCCGGCCATCTCGGCCCGCACCACGGCCATTCGGTCACCTCATGAGGACGAAGGCCCAGTGTAACGGCCCGGACTGCTATTCGTCCCGGTCCGAGTCCCCGAGCACCACCAGGTCATCGTCTTCGTAGGCGAAATCGCCTTCCTCGAGGAGGATCTCCCGGACCTTCCCCCCCTCGGGCGCATTGATGTAGAAGGACGAGCGGGAAGAATCCGTGCCCTCGAGGATCATGAGGGGCTCATCTTCTTCCACTTCCTGGCCGGGGCGGACGAGAACGTCCACCACGTAGCCCGGCCATTCCGCCCGTACGATCATGCTGCCTCCCCTTCGCCGCCCGGCGACCTTGGCGGGGAGAGTATGGCGCTCTGCGGCTCCGCGCAAGGCCTGGAAGCCTTTCTTTTCGTCACAACCCCGGTCTGAGATACTGGAGGGCTTGGAGGATGGAATGGCTGTCGCCTGTGGCATCGTGGGTCTACCCAATGTGGGGAAATCCACCCTTTTCAACGCTCTTACCCGTGCGGGCGCGGCTTCGGCCAATTATCCCTTCTGCACCATCGAGCCCAATACCGGGGTGGTGGACGTGCCGGATCCCCGCCTGGGGATCCTGGCTGAGATCGTGAAGCCCCAGCGCATCCTCCCGGCGGCCCAGGAGTTCGTGGATATCGCCGGGCTGGTCCGGGGGGCCAGCAAAGGGGAGGGGCTCGGCAACGCCTTCCTGGGCCACATCCGGGAAACCGATGCCATCGTCCAGGTGGTGCGCTGCTTCGAGGACACCAACGTCACCCATGTGGAAGGCGGCGTCGATCCCGAGCGGGACCTCGGCATCATCGAGATGGAACTGGTCATCAAGGATCTGGACGCCATCGAGAAGGGGCTCGACCGTCACCGGAAGGTCGCCAAGACCGGCAACAAGGAGTCGCTGGCCCTGGTGGGCGTGCTGGAGCGCCTCTACGCCGCGCTGAACGAAGGCCGTTGGGCCCGGACCGTCGGGCTTTCGGCGGAGGAGAAGGCCCTGGTGAAGTCCTACGGACTGCTTACGCTCAAGCCCACCCTCTTCGTGGGCAATATCGGGGAGGAGGACATCCGGAACCCCGATGGCAACGCCCACTACCGTAAGCTCATGGCCCTGGCGACAACCCGGGAGGCCCCCTGCATCCCGATCTGCTCCAAGCTCGAGGCCGAGATCCAGGACCTGCCTGAAGAAGACCGCCCCCTGTTCCTGGAGGAGGCCGGTCTGGCCGAGCCCGGTCTGAACGTCCTCATCCATGCCAGCTACGCCCTCCTGGGACTCCAGACCTACTTCACCGCCGGGGTCAAGGAAGTGAGGGCATGGACCATCCACAAAGGGGACACGGCGCCCCAGGCGGCAGGCGTCATCCACACGGATTTCGAGAAGGGCTTCATCCGGGCCCAGGTCATCGCCTACGAGGATTTCATCCAGTACGGTGGAGAGCAGGGCGCCAAGGACGCAGGGAAAATGCGGACCGAAGGGAAGGAATACGTGGTGAAGGACGGGGATCTGATGAATTTCCTGTTCAATGTGTAGAGGCATCTGCCCATGATCCGGTCCCGGGACTGCAACCCCTTCGAAGTCTCGGACTCAATCCAATCGGCCTAGGGCCCGATGCCATAGTGAAGGCGGGGCCATGAATCAGGGGAAGACACCGGGGTGGACAGGGCGCGGGGCGCCCGTGGAGGCCCCTGCCTTCATCCGGCAGACCATGCAGGACCTGTTTCAACAGGAAATCGAGTTCTCCATCAAGGTGGAGGGGACCCACACCCTCCCCTACACGGCCCAGATCCAGCACCTCGATGCCCGGAAGGACCTGGTCCATATCAAGCTCATTCGTCCCCTTCCCCACGAAATGGTCGAGGGGGCGGCTTTTGACATGCTGTTTTCCGTGGCCGACCAGCGCTACGAGGCCCCCACCACGTTCCAGGGGCGGGAGGGCTATCTGCTCTACCGCTTCACGGTCCCGACCCTGCTGATGCCCTCGGACCGCCGCCGCCACAAGCGGTACTCCTTCCGCCCCCGGGAAAAGGCCTACGTCATCGCCCAGGACGGAGGGGTGCCCGGACATGGACTCTCCGGCCCCCTGGCCAACCTGTCCCTGGGGGGATTGGCCTTCCGGGTGGACCGGGTCATGCGACTGGATGACCACATGCGGGTGACCCCCGGGATGGGCTTTTTCGAGCGGGGCAAGTCCTTCCCGATGCTCAAGATCCGGGATCTCCCGAACCTGCCTGTCTTCGAGGCGCGGGGGGTCCTGGCCAATGCCTGGGAGCGGGACGGCGAGGTGATCGTCGGCATCCAGTTCCGGGAACTCGACGAAGTGGAGTCGAGGTACATCCAGGGCGTGCTGTCCCTCCGCGAGCACCTGCAGCACGCCCCCTCGGCCCAGGCTGCCGACGGAACGCGGGATCCCGGTGCGCGGAGCCCTGCCGAAGCCAAGGGTCCGGCGGCGCGCATGGCACCGGCCGGGAGCCTGACCCCCGATGCGCTTCGGCGTCTGGGCCGCCGCTGCTCCGGGCTCCAGCTCGCGATGGCGGCCGGTCCCGATCGCGAGCAGGTCTGCCAGGCGCTGGGCGCCGTGGGCTTCCTGCGGCTGGAGTACGCGGACTCCCTGGATCAGGCGCTGGCGGCGTTCAAGGCGGCCAGGGCCCAGACCCATCCCCTGCTGGTGCTGGACTCGCGGCTCATGGATGACCACTCCCTGGCGGAGATCCGGGCCCTCCAGAAGGAGCTTGGGGAGTCCCACGAGCTGCCGGTTGCGCTGATCTCCCGGGAAGCACCGGTACCGGATCCAGATGACCCGCTCATCCGCCCCCTGCCCTGGCCCTCGGTGGAGGATCTTTCCTGGCTCCCCCTCATGGATGAACTCGTGGGGCTGGACTAGATCGGCGCCATCTTGACCAGGTTTCCGCCGGCATCCACCCTCAGGAATCCGTCCTCGATGCGATTCCCGCCCCGCAGGATCGGGTCAGCCGCCTCCTTGGCGAGGAGGATCCCGCCCCGGGCGTTGCGGTGAACCACGCACTCCTCCAGGGTCACTTGGGAATCCTCCAGGAGCAGCAGTCCCGTATCCCGGCCCTCCTTCAGGGTGCAGCGCACCAGGAGCAGGCTGCCCCCGGCTTCCACCTGGACACCGGCCCCCGCATTGCCCGAGATTTCGCAGACATCCAGCACGCCCTGGCCACCCTCGGAACAGTCCACTCCCAGGGAGCGTCCCCCCGAGAACGCGCAGTTCCGGGCCTGCACCGTGGCGCCATGATGGATGAGCAGTCCCGTCCCGCCGTTCGCCTGCACGAGGCAGCCTTCCAGGGTGGCCAACCCGCGATCCATGATCGAGACGCCGAAGCCGGCGTTACCCAGCATGCGGCACTGGCGCAGGACGACATTGGCGCCAGCCAGAACATGCACTCCGGAACAGGCGTGATTCCCGATATCACAGGATTCCATGACGACCTGGCTGTGCTCGAGGGCGAGCAGTCCCGCGAAGTGGCTGTCCATCAGCCTGCAGTGGCTGAGCTGGACCCGGGCATCTTCCTCCACCTCCACGCAACCGCCTCCGGAGGAGAGGATGCATCCGTCCAGGGTGGCCTGGCCACGGCTGCGCACCTTCAGCCCGACTCCTTCCCCGGGCCCCAACATCACGCCCTGCAGGGTCACCTGGGCCCCGGCCCCCACGTCCACCCCCGCGCCGAGGAAGCCCAGGATCCGGCCCCCCTCGATCCGGGCAAAGGTTCCGGCCTCGGCCCGGAGGCCCACCGGTCCTTCCGTCAGGAAAGTGCAATCACGGAATACGGGCGAGGTGCCGGCCGCGTCCAGTTCCACGCAGCAGGCCCCCGCCTTGAGAATGCAGGCTTCGATCCGGGGAGCCCCGCCGGAGACCCGGAGCGCTGGCGACCCTGGAGCTGCCTGGAGAGTCAGGCCCCGGAGGTTGATTCCCGGGCTCCGGAGCACCAGGGCCGGACCGGCCACGCCTTCGATGACCACCTCCCCCGACTCGCCCAGGGCCAGGATGGTCACGTCCTTGTCCACCACCACGGATTCCCGGTAGATCCCGGGGAGCATGACGATCTCATTGCCGGGACCCGCCTGGCGAAGGGCCACTTTCAGGCTCAGGCAGTTGCCCTGCCCCCCCTTGCCCACGCGGATCTGTTGCCCCAGAGCCTCCTTTTTGGGTTCGACCAGTGAGACCGCAGTCCCGCCGGGCGGATCCTTCAGGGCCTCCCGGATGGCCGTGGCCAGAGCCTCCGCATCCGGGTATCGATCCTGGGGGGCCTTGGCCAGGGATCGCTCCACCACCTGCAGCAGTTGGCCCGAGACATCCTTCAGATCTGAAGGGAAGATCGGATCGGGCGGGTGGAGCAGGATGCGGTTCAGCACCAGGGTCGTGGTGTCGCCGATGAAGGGTTTCCGGCCTCCCGTGAGGATCTCGTAGAGGATCACCCCGAGGGCGAAGAGATCCGAGGCCTGGGTGGCGGTCCCCGTGTCCAGGTACTCCGGAGCCATGTAGCTCACCGTCCCCATCCAGGTTCCGGCCTGGGTGAGGCCCGAGGGCCCCATCTGGGCCACCCCGAAATCCATGAGCTTGGCCCGGGGGCGTTTCCCGTGCCGGTTGACCAGGATGTTGGCCGGCTTGATGTCGCGATGGATGACCCCGTGCTCGTGGGCGAAGGCGAGCCCATCGCAGACCTGGGCGAGGATCTCCAGCAGCTCAGCCTTGGGCACCACCCCCTCGCGGATGAGTCGTTCTAGCTCCTCCCCATGCACGTACTCCATGGCCATGTAGTGCAGGCCCTCGTCCTCGCCGAATTCGTAGACGGTGACGATGTGGGGATGGTTCAGCAGGGCCGAGGCCCGGGCCTCCCGCTCGAACCTTGCCTGGGCCTCGTCGCCCATGACCGACCCCGGCGTGATCACCTTCAGGGCCACCTCGCGGCCCAGCTTCGGGTCCCGACCCAGGTAGACCTCGCCCATGGCGCCCTGGCCCAGGAGCCGCACCACTTCAAATTTGCCGAGCCGTTCCCGCATGGCACCCTATCGGCAGGTTCCGCCGGACCTTTCAGTTCGGACTTGCGCTTCCCGGGGTTCCGCGCAGCACCTGCACCCCGCGCCCAGGGCAGCCTTCGCTGGGGCGGCTGCCTACCTCGCCTCGATGGGCATGTGACGCAGGCGCTCCACCCGCACCGCCAGGGGTGGGTGGGTCGAGAACAGGCTCATGAGCCCGCCCCCGCTGAGCGGGTTGACGATCATCATGTGGGCCGAGGCCGGCTCCGAGTGCGCCATGGGCTGCTGCTGGTTGCAGCTCTCAAGGCGTTCCAGGGCTGCGGCGAGCATGTCCGGTCGACCTGTCAAGTGGGCGCTGTACGCATCCGCCAGGTACTCGCGAGACCGGCTTACCGCCATCTGCAGCAGGAAGGCCGCCAGGGGACCCAGGATCATGATGGCGATCCCGGCGATCGGATTGGACCGGCCCTCCTCGTCCCGGTCCCCGAAGAAGCCCGCAAACCGCGACAGGAACATGATGGCCTGGGCCAGCACTGCGGCCAGGCTGCCGATCAGGATGTCCCGGTGCTTGACATGGCCCAGTTCGTGTCCGAGGACGGCCTCCAGCTGGGGCCGGCTGAGGATCCGCAAGATGCCTTCGGTGACCGCCACCACCGCGTGTTCGGGATCCCGCCCCGTGGCAAAGGCATTGGGCGTGTCCTCGGGGATGACGGCGATGCGGGGCATGGGCAGCCCGGCCCGCTGGGCCAGGTTGGCCACGATGGCGTAGAGTTCGGGCGCCTCGGCCTGGGTGACGGGCTGGGCGCCGTAGCTGGCCAGGACGATCTTGTCCGAGAAGAAGTAGCTCACGCCGTTGAGGACCAGACCGATGGTGAGCGCCAGCACCATGCCGGACCGGCCCCCGACCATCCCGCCGATCCAGACCAGGAGACCGGTCATGGCCACGATGATGAGAAGGGTTTTCGTCTGGTTCATCGACCTGCCTCCGGATGCCAGGATACGCGCGACGGGATGGGCCGGTCAGCCCATGCGTTTGATGACAACCAGGGTCACGTCATCCCTGAATTTGCCGTTACCCAGGTGCTGAAAAGCCTCGACCAGCAGCGCCTCGAAGATCTCCTCAGCCCCGGCCTGCGCGAGGCGAAGCACCACCTCGGCGAGGGGTCCGTCGCCCAGTTCTTCGCCGGCGGCGTTTTCCGCTTCAACGACGCCGTCCGTAAAGATGACCAGTACATCCCCCAGGTCCAGGTGGGCACGCCCTTCGCAGAAGGTGACGCCGGGCAGCAGGCCCACCATGGGTCCCGTGGGCACCAGCCGGACCACCTCCCCAGACACTCGGACCAGCAGCGGCGGATTGTGGCCCCCGTTCACATAGCGGAGGTTCCCGTTCAACGGGTTCAGGCTGCCGGCAAACAGCGTGGTGTAGCGGTTCCCATCCCGCACATCGTTCATGCGGCGGTTCACCCGCTCGGCCAGGCGTCCCCAGTCCTCCACCCGCCGGTCCGCCATGGCCCGCAGGAAGGCCGAGAGCTGGGTCATCATCAGCGAGGCCGGCAGACCCTTGCCGGAGATGTCGCCCACAGCAAGGTGGAGGCGCCCACCCAGGCCCTCGTCCGCGGCCATCCACAGGTCGTAGAGGTCCCCTCCGACGGCCTGGTAGGGCAGGTTGGCCGCGGCGCACTGCCAGCCAGCCGGTTCAGGCAGGGTCTTGGGGAGCAGGCTGCGCTGGATGTTCCGGGCCAGGTCCAGGTCCTTTTCCATGCGCTCGGTCTGGAGGCGGGCCTCCCTTAGTTCCAGGCTCGACAGCTGGGAGGAGGTGAGGTTCAGGAGGGTCCGCAGGAAGACCAGGTCATCCTCGGACAGCTGCCCCACGGCGGGCTCGGCCGCATAGGCGAAGCCATGGCTGTGGGTCTGATCCACCAGTTCAATGGCATGGACGAGGCCCCTGGCCTGCACCACCTCATGCAGCGCTTCTCCGACCAGGGCCTCGGGCAGGGTCCCGAGACCCTTGGCGTGGAGGACCAGGCCCTGGGCGTCCACCACCAGCAACCGCATGATGCGGAACTCGCCCATGAGCGTGTTGGCCATAAGGCGCACGAGGTCCCGGCGGGTTTCCACTTCGCCCAGGTTGCGGGTGAGTTCAAAGACCGTATTGAGCCTGGAGAACTGAAGAGCCAGGGTCTGGTTCTGGGAGAGGCGGACGGCCTCGGCCCGCCGCCAGGCCAGGAGGGGCGCGCTGATGGACAGCAGCAGCGGAATGGCATCCGGGAGGGTCTCGGTGTGCAGGACGAGATGTCCGTACACCTCCTCCCCATACCGCCAGGGCGCCACCTGCCAGCCGCCCCCCGGATGGGTGGGGAAGGCGGGCGCGGCACCCCGGAGAAAGAGCCACTTCCCGCCGTCCCAGAGGCCCCCCTGGCTGGCTTTGGCGATTCCCATGCCCGTGATGCCCACCAGGTGGACCAGGTCGTCCTCGCTGCTCTGCTCCGGGAAGGTCTCCAGGAAGTCGATGAGGGGGAGCAGCTCCTGGGCGCCTTCGGGGATCTTCAGGGCCAGCTGGCGGAGGCGGTCGAAAGAGGTGTTCGCCATGACCGGATCCGCCCGGTTCAGCTGATCTTCTTGATCAGGCAGCACTCATTGCGGCCGGAGGCTTCGTCCGACTTGAACTTGACCTCGTCCATGAAGCGGCTCATGAGCAGCAGGCCCAGTCCCCCCTTCCGAGGATGCTTGATGTACTCCTTGGGGTCCGGCAGTACCAGCTGGTCGCCCCGGATGCCCTGCCCCGAATGCCAGATGTGGATCTCCAGGGCCGCTTCGGTGAAGCGCAATTCCAGCTCCACGCTGTGTTCGCCCTCCCCGTGATAGGCGTGGAGGATGACATTGGTAACGGCCTCGTCCACCGCGATGCTCACTTTGGCCGCCGTCGCGTCATCGAGTCCCGCCACCAGCGAGGCGCGCTTGGCCAGGCCCGTCACGAGGTTCAGGTAGCGGGTCTGACTCGGAATGATGAGCCTGAACTGGGCTTGGTCCACCTCAGACACCACGCTCAGCCCTTCTGCTCCGGCGCGGCGGCTGCCAGCGCCTGGTTCTCGTCTCCGAATACCCTGTAGAGCTGGGTAAAACCGAGGGTATCAAAAATGGTGAACACGTTGTCCTGGAGGTTGGACAGGAGGATGTCGCCGTCGTGCTCCCGCACCGTCTCGATGAGGCCCATGATGGCGCCCAGGCCAGCTGAACTGATGTAACTGAGGTCCTTGCAGTTGAGAAGGATCGTGTAGTGACCGTCCTGGACCAGCTTCTCCAGGGCCTCTTCGAAACCCAGGACCGTGTGGGCATTGATGAAGCCGGCCGGGAGGAGCACCGCCACCTCGCCAACCTGCCTTACCACGATGGAAAGATCCGCCATCCAGCGACTCCAATGAACCAGGGCCATCCTATCGGTTCCCCGGAGGCCTGTCCAAGCATTCGAGCGCCAGGGCCGAGGGGCATTCCAATTCTTTCGGGTTGTCCCCAAATCATTTGCCGGGTCAAGGGCGGAGGCCGGGAATCGGATACCCTTTAGGCTAACCTTCACCGAGCCCCTGATGAGCGACTCCCGCCCTGTGGACCAGCCCCAGCACGATGCCTTCCGCGCCCGCCTGGAAGGCTGGCTCAACCAGCAGAACCAGCTGCTCCTGGAAGAGGTGATGGCCACCTGGCAGACCGCCCTGGGTCGCTTCAGCCCCAGTGAGGCGCTGCTCGCCCAGTTCCTGGAGGCCGCGGTTCCCGGTTCGCTGGTTCCTCCGGGCCGCCAGGACTCCGAGCTGGCGTCGGCCCTCGACCTGCTCGAGGGGGCTGCCAGCCAGAGCGACCTGCTTCGGCGCTTGCTGGACGCCCTGTCGGTCCTGGTGGAGCGGAGCGCGCTCTACATCCTCAAGCAGGGAGTGGCCTCCCTCTACGCGCACCGGGGTTTCGAGGCCGACGCCCCCTCAAGGGCGGGGGGCGTGGTGCCCCCGCCGGAGCTGGAGTCCGTGATCCAGGGTGGGACCCCTTCCATCCGCCGCAAGGGCCCTGGGTACACGGCCCTGGTCGCTCCCATCAGCGGCTTCGAGGCCGCGGAAGTTGCCATCTTCGCCCTTCGCCACAAGAAGCGGGCCGTGGCCCTGGTGCTGGTCGATAGCGGCCTTCGACAGTCCCTGGATCACCCTGAGCAGGCCCGGGCTCTGGTGCTCGCCGCCTCGGCCATGCTCGCCTCCCTCGCCAGCGGCAGGGAAGAGGAATCCGGCTCCCATGCCATGGCCGAGGCCCATCCCAGCGCTCCGACCCAGATGGTGCCGGAGCCCATCGAGCCGGCCGCTCCCATCGAGCTCGATGCGAAGACCCGGGCCGCCGCCGAGCGCCTGGCCCGGGTCCTGGTGGGGGACGTGGAACTCTACTTCCCGGCCAAGGTTTCCCAGGCCCGGAGCCAGGGGAATCTCTACGGACAGCTCCGGGACGAACTGGAACGCAGCCGGGCCACCTTCGTGGAACGCTTCGGGGAGGAGGTCGAGGTTCAATACCGGATTTTCACCAGCATCGTCATCCATCAGCTGTGCGATGGCGATGCCGCCAAATTGGGCGCCGCCCCCTGGGCCTAGGAACTTTCCTGCGAAAGGTGACAACCCGACCTGTTTCTGGTAGAACCTTGTTCCTTTGGGCTTGGACGAGGACGGGCAATGGCAGATCTTGGCAAGAAGTTCACATGTTTCCAGTGCTCGGCGAAGTTCTATGACTTCGGCAAACCGGAGGCCATCTGCCCCAAATGCGGGGCCAACCAGAAGGCCGCACCCGCCAAACCAAAGGCGGTGAAGAAGGAGAAGAGCGTCCACGTGATCGAGGACGACTTCAGCGCCGAGCCCGAGGCCGAGAATCTGGAGGAGAGCTTCAGCGAGAGCGGAGTGGCCATCGAGCGGGGGCGGGGCGAAGGCTTCGATCCCGGCGATCTGCGCATGGACGATTACGACGAGTAGCGAACCCCGCCGGATCACGCGACAGGCAGCCCAAGGCAGCCTGGCGAGTGGGGATCCGGCGAGGGCGGGCATAATGTCCGGGTGAGCCCCTCCCCTGTTCCGCTCGTCGATCGGCATACGCACCTGGAAGGCGCCCTGGATCCAGCCTGGGTACGGGACGAGGCCAGGCGGCG
Organism: uncultured Holophagaceae bacterium; assembly: GCA_903839205.1. Classification (GTDB taxonomy): domain Bacteria; phylum Acidobacteriota; class Holophagae; order Holophagales; family Holophagaceae; genus Geothrix. The sequence goes on from CAIMBM010000278.1 coordinate 20,446, forward strand.
GGGGCTGGGTCTGCCGGCCAGCCTCGAGACCCTGTGGGCCGGACGGGCAGTCCCCTTCGACGGGTTCATCGAGGCGTTCCTCTACGGGGCGGCACTGCTCGACAGTCGCGAGGCCGTGCGCGAGGCCCTCCTGGCCGTGGCTCGGCGGACCCAGGCGGCCGGTGGCACGGGTTTCGATCTCTGGGCCTCGCCCCACTTCCTCGTGGTCCATCGCGGACAGATCCCGCTGGAAGCCTTCTGGCGCGGCCTGGAGGACGGTCTTGCCGAGGCCCGGACCTGGGGGCTGCGGGGCTGCGTGGTGCTGGACGCCGTCAACCACCTGGGGCCGAGGCACGGCCAGGCGGTGCTCGACCTGGTCCTGCCGGAACTGCCGGCCTTCGTGAAGGGATTTTCCACGGGGGGCCTGGAGCGCTGCCCCTTCCGGGACTGGGCCCCGGTCTTCGACCGGGCCCGGGCCGCGGGTCTGCGCATCGCGGCCCACGCCGGGGAGAACGGACCCGGTTCGAATGTCCGGGAGGCGGTGCTTGAAGGGGGCGTGTCCCGCATCGTCCACGGCCTCAGGGCCAATGACGCCACCCTCGCCCTCCTGGCGGAACGCCGCATCCCGGTGGATGTCTGCCCCAGTTCCAACGGCGCCCTCGCCCCGGATGTGGCGCCCCACCCCCTGCCCCGCATGCTGGTCGCCGGCGTCCGCTGCGCCCTCGGCACGGACGATCCCGGCCTGGTCCCCTGTGACCTGGGGACCGAATTCGACGCCGCGCTGGACATGGGACTGGATGACCTGGCGCTGGCCCGGCTCCGGCAGAACGGTGCCGAAGATGCCTGGTGCCTGGCGGAGGCAGCTCCCTGACCCAGGGCCCCATCCAGGCAAACCAGGGGTCGAAGCCACCGGCCCTTCAAGGTAGACCCCCATGCCCTCCTCGCCGGATCCTCGCTTCATTGGCCTGCCCCGCAGGCCATTCCGCGATCCGGCGGTCGGCCCAGTGCGCGCCCGGCTCCGGCCTCCGCGAGCGAGGCGAGCGGGAGGACGCGCCCGACGGCGCGTCCGATAGGCCACGGGCGAAGCTGGATAGAGCTTTCAGCATCCGGCGCTCTATCCAGCCAAACCAGGGGTCGATGCCACCGGCTGTTCCAGGTAGACTGTTGGATTCGGTGCGCGCCCATAGCTCAGCTGGATAGAGCATCAGGCTTCGAACCTGAGGGTCGGGCGTTCGAGTCGCTCTGGGCGCACCACCGGTTTGACAATTCGGCTTTTGCGAGCGTGGCGGAACTGGTAGACGCACTGGATTTAGGTTCCAGCGGTTCACACCGTGTCGGTTCGAGTCCGACCGTTCGCACCATTTCGCAGGATTGCGAAATAGGACGGAATGGCCGCAACGCGGCCATTGCCGCCCGAAGGGCGAGGGCACCATTCGCCAGGATTGGCGAATAGGACGGAATCGCCGCCAGGCGATTGCCGCCCGCAGGGCGAGGGCACAGGAAGTGCCCTCGTCACGAAGAAAGCCGCTACCCCCTCCAACCAAAGCCGAACGATCCCCAAGACACATCCCTACGCCACACGGAGCATCCATGCCCGCCACCCTCCACCACCAGTCCCCCACCCGCAAGGCCGTCGAAGTGACGGTGCCCGCCTCGGAGGTGAGCGCGACCTTCAGCGATGTGGTGGCGAAGATCACGCCGAAGGTCCGCATCCCCGGCTTCCGGCCCGGCAAGGCCCCCCGGCCGGTCCTCATGCAGAAGTACGCCCGCGAAATCCAGTCAGACGTGGCCCAGCAACTGGTGGAAAAGCACTTCTGGAAGGCCGCCCAGGAAGCCGGTGCCCCTGCCCATCTCCCAACCCTCCATCGAGAAGCTGGAGCTGAAGGAAGGCACTGACGCGGTCTTCCGCGCCCTCTTCGACGTGGCTCCCGAAGTCGTCCTGCCGGACTACAAGGGCATCGTCCTGACCAAGAAGAAGCGGGCCATCGACGATGCCACGGTCCAGGAGCACCTTGAAGGACTGCGCCAGCGGGCCGTCAAGCACCTGCCGGTGGAGGATGGGGTCGTGGCGGCCGGACTCGTCGCCACCTGCGACATCCGGGTGAAACCCCATGGACTCAAGGCGAAGACCTACCAGGACCAGGTGCTGGAAATCGACCCCACCCGGCCCTTCGATGCCCAGCTGGTGGGCCTCAAGGTCGACGAGAAGAAGACCTTCACCCTGACCCACCCCGCCGATGATGCCAACACCGTCCTGGCCGGCAAGACCCTGGCCTACGACATCCTGGTCAAGGACCTGCGGCGCAAGGAAGTGCCGGTCCTGGGCGACGAGTTCGCCAAGGACCTGGGCGCCTTCGAGAACCTCGAGGCCCTGAAGGAGGCTGTCAGGAAGGACCTAGAAGAGGCCACCGAGCGGGATGCGGTGGCCCGCCTCCACGCCACCATGCTCGACACGCTGCTGGAGGCGGCGCCCTTCGAGGTGCCCCGCTCCATGGTGAGCCTGCAGCTGGATGACTACTGCCAGGACTTCGCCCAGCATGTGGCCCGCCAGGGCATGGATCCCAAGAAAGTGAACTGGCAGGCCTACCGCCAGTACCGCCTGAACGATGCCGAACGGGCCGTCCGCAGCGGCTACCTGCTGCAGGCCATCGGAAACACGGAGGCCATCGAGGTTCCCGAGGCGGACATCGACGCCGAGATCCGCACGTTCATGGCGGAAAACCAGGTCCAGCAGCCTTTCGAGGCCTTCAAGGCCGAGATGGAGCGCCGGGGCAACGCCACGGAGATCAAGGGCCGTCTGCGGACCGACCGCATCTTCGACCGCCTGCTGGCCACCGCCAAGGTCACCGAGGAATTGCTGGACAAGGCTGCCTTCGAGGCCCTGGTCGAACTGGAACGCAAGCGGGAGGCCGGGATCCCCGTCAACCGCTTCGATGCGGGCGGACTGGAGGGGGGCGACCTCGAAGGCCAGGAGGGCGGAGAACCCGCCGCGGTGGCCTCCGCCGAGCATGTCCACGGCCCCGACTGTGACCACGATCACCTGGCAGAGGAAAAGCCTGTAAAGAAGACCGCTCCTAAGAAGGCCGCGCCCAAGGCTGAAGCCGAAGTCGAGGAAAAACCAAAGAAGGCTCCCAAGGCCGCCAAGACCGAACCCGAACCCGAGGAAAAACCCAAGGCGAAAAAGCCCGCTGCCAAGAAGTAGTGGTCTGTCCTAACCCTGCGTAGAAGGCGCCGAAAGGCGCCTTCTTGCTATCCTGATCGATCAGCCGGAGGGCCCATGCCCACCAGCAAGGGCGTTGCACCTAGCGCAGCGACGTTGGCCGCAACATTTGCCGCTCCGCCCGCCACGGAC
>CAIMBM010000279.1 GCA_903839205.1 uncultured Holophagaceae bacterium
CCGAGGCCCGAGGCCAGCACGGGCCCCACCATCTCCCGCCAGGACAGGGTCCCCGACCGCAGGAATTCCCCCGCCGCCATGGTTGTGCCCGTGCAGGCGACCACCTTGTTCGTGCCGAGGAGCGTCGGCAGGGGGGTGCCCGGGGGCAGCGCGATCATCAGGGCCGGCACCGTGATCAGCCCGCCCCCGCCCACCATGGCGTCGATGAAGCCCGCGAGCAGGGCCGCCAGCATGAGGAGGAGGAGTGCTGGCAGGCTGGGCACAGCCTCAAACCTTTAATATCTCCGCTTCCTTGTGCTTCATGGCCTCGTCGATCTCCTTGGTGTGGGCGTCCGTCAGCTTCTGGATGTCTTCCAGGAGCTTCTTGGCCGCGTCCTCGGAGATGTGGGCCTCCTTGGCCTTCTCGAGTTTCTTCACGTCCTCGTTGGCGTCCCGGCGGATGTTGCGCACGCCAGTCTTGATCTCCTCTCCCAGGCGGTGAAGCACCTTCACCAGTTCCCTGCGGCGCTCCTCCGTGAGCATGGGGATGGGCAGGCGGATCACGTTGCCGTCGTTGGAGGGATTGATGCCCAGGTCCGACTTGAGGATGGCAGTCTCCACGGCCTTGATGGCGCTCTTGTCGAAGGGCGTCACCACCAGCATTCCGGCCTCGGGAACGGACACGGTGCCCATCTGGTTCAGGGGCACCACCGATCCGTAGTAGTCCACGTGCACGTTGTCGAGCAGGCTGGCATTGGCGCGGCCCGTGCGGATGGTCGCCATCTCCTTCTTCAGAGCCTCCACGGAGGCATGCATGCGCCGCTTCGTCTCCTGCAGGATGGCATCGGGGGTCTGGGCGGACATGGGCACCTCTGGGTTGGACAACTTTCCTTTATACAACAGGGGAAGGACCGTTGCAGGGTTCCCGGCCCGCCAGGGAACCCTCCAAGTATTCGAATGCGGGGCCTTCCAATTGCCTGGACAGGCTCCTAGAGTGAAGGCACATCCGAGGTCCCCATGCGCATGCCCCACCTGCTGGCCCCCTTGGCATCCCTGGCCCTGATCGCCGCACCCGCCGACGCGCTCACTTCCACCGAGATGGCGATCACCAGCGCGGACGGCTTCGTGGTCAAGGGCACCCTCAGCCTTCCCGCGGCGAAGGGCAAGGTGCCCGTCGTGATCCTGGCCCACCAGTTCCATGCGGACCGCACGGGATGGCAGCCCCTGGCCGAGCGCCTGGCGGCCCGCGGCATCGGGACCCTGGCCCTGGACCTGCGCGGCCACGGCGCCAGCACCCTCAAGGGCGGCGTCGAGGTGCCGGTTTCCGCTGATTTCATGGCCTCCGCCAGAGCGGTGGGCTTCGACCTGATTCCCGCCGATCTCGCCCAGGCGGCCACCTGGCTGCGGGCCCAGCCAGGGGTGGATGGCCGCCGCCTCGGCCTGGCGGGCGCCAGCGTGGGCGCGCTCTCGGTCCTGCTCGCCGCCCCTGGGGTGAAGCCGGTGGCCGTGCTCAGCCTCAGTCCCGCGGGCATCGCGGCGTTCGGCGACGGCGCCCTGGAAAAGCTGAAACAAGCCGTGGCGGAAGGAAAGGCCTCGACCCTGGTGCTCGCCTCCCGCGGCGACAAGGCCGCCTTCGAGAATGCCGAGGCCCTGAGGGGCCTGCCGGGCGTGTCCCTGGATCTCATGGATGGGGATGAGCACGGCTTCGCCTACTTCAAGGACCACGCCGACCTCATGGCCGTGTTCTTCGGCGAGTACCTGACCTACCATCACACCGGCAAAACCTACGCCCACGCCGCGGCGAAAAAACCCGCCGCACCCGGCAACGTCATCAATGACAAGACCCTGGCGGACAAGAAGAAGGCCGCGGAAGCTCCCTAGGGGAGCAGCCGCGGCCCGCATCTTCCCGGCCCGGACCTAGTGGAATTGCTGGGCCTCGGTGGAGCCGGCCAGGGCCAGGGTGGAGGCCAGTCCGCCGCTGATGGCCTGGGCCACCTCGTCGAAGTAGCCGGTGCCCACCTCGCGCTGGTGCTTGGTGGCGGTGTAGCCCTTCTCCTCGGAGGCGAACTCGGCTTCCTGCAGCCGGGAATAGGCCGTCATGTGTTCCGTGCGGTAGGCGTTGGCCAGCTCGAACATGCCGTGGTTGAGGCTGTGGAAGCCCGCCAGGGTGATGAACTGGAACCTGTAGCCCAGGGCGCCGAGTTCCTTCTGGAAGGTGGCGATCTCCTCGTCGGACAGCCTCTTCTTCCAGTTGAACGAGGGGGAGCAGTTGTAGGCCAGCAGCTTGCCGGGGAACTCGGCGTGGACGCCTTCGGCGAATTCCCGGGCCTCCTGCAGGTCCGGCGTGGAGGTTTCGCACCAGATCAGGTCGGCGTAGGGGGCGTAGGCCTTCGCCCGGGCGATGGCCATCTGAACGCCGCCTGTGATGCGGTGGAAGCCCTCGGGCGTGCGCTCGCCCGTGAGGAAGGGCCGGTCCCGCTCGTCGATGTCCGAGGTGATGAGCCGGGCGGAATCCGCGTCCGTGCGGGCGATGATGAGGCTGGGCACGTCCATGACATCCGCCGCCAGGCGGGCCGCCACCAGGGTGCGGATGAAGTGGCCCGTGGGGATGAGCACCTTGCCCCCGAGGTGCCCGCACTTCTTCTCGCTGGAGAGCTGGTCCTCGAAGTGGACGCCCGCGGCCCCGGCCTCGATCATGCCCTTCATCAGCTCGTAGGCGTTCAGGGGGCCGCCGAAGCCGGCCTCGGCGTCCGCCACGATGGGCAGGAACCAGTCCCGGCTCACGCCACCCTCGCCGTGCTCGATCTGGTCGGCCCGCTGGAGGGCGCCGTTCAGGCGCTTCACCAGGGCGGGTACAGAATTGGCAGGGTAGAGGCTCTGGTCCGGGTAGGTCTGGCCCGACAGGTTGGCGTCCGCGGCCACCTGCCAGCCGGAGCAGTAGATGGCCTTGAGGCCGGCCTTGGCCATCTGGACCGCCTGGCCGCCGCTGAGGGCCCCCAGGGCCCGGGTGGGCTCCTCGTTCTGGAGGAGCTTCCAGAGCTTGCGGGCGCCCATCTGGGCGAGGGTGTGCTCGATGCGGATGCTGCCGCGGAGCTTCTTCACGGTCTCGGCGCTGTAGGGGCGGGTGATGCCTTCCCAGCGGTGGGCTGAGAAATCGTCTTCGATGGGGGGGATGGGAAAGCGGGGGGTCATGGAACACCTCGAAAAGGGGGTTTGGGGTGGCGCTATGTCAAAGATTGACCTATTCTGAATGAAGTCAATGAACCGCTGATTTGATAGGGGTTGAATTGAAAATTTCAGTCAATTATCTCCATAGAATTTGTAAAGTGTTGTAAACGAGGTCCCATGCCATCCGCCGCCCCCACCAAGCCCGCCGCCCGCCTGGGCGCCAAGATCCGCGTCCTCCGCCGGCAGGAGGGCCTGAGCCAGGTCCAGCTGGCCGAGGCCCTGGGCATCAGCCCCAGCTACCTGAACCTCATCGAGGGGAACAAGCGGCCCCTCACGGCGCCCCTGCTGATCCGCCTCGCCCAGCAGTTCAAGCTGGACCTCAAGGCCCTGGCGCCCGAGGAGGACCAGCGCCTGTCCGACGACCTCATGGAGGTCTTCGGCGATCCGCTGTTCGAGGCCCTGGGTCTCCAGGCCCAGGATGTGCGCGAGCTGGTCCAGAACAGTCCCGACCTGGCCCGGGGCGTCTTCGAGCTGTACCGGGCCTACCAGCATGCCCAGGACAGCCTCGGCACCCTGTCGACGAAACTCAGCGATGGCCAGGGCTTCGACCCAGAGGCCACCCGGCTGCCTTCGGAAGAGGTCGGGGACTTCATCCAGCAGCGGATGAACCATTTCCCCGAACTGGAAGCCGCCGCGGAAGCCTTCTGCGACAGCATGGCCCTGGACGTGGACCACACCTATCCCGGCCTCGTGTCGGCCTTCGAGATCCGCGGGATCCGGGTCCGGATCCACCGGACCTCGGATGGCCCCGGCCTGCTGCGCCGCTTCGACCCGGAACGCCGGGTCCTGAGCCTGTCCGAACTGCTGCCCCAGCGCAGCCGCACTTTCCAGCTGGCCCACCAGCTGGCCCTCCTCGAGCACAGCGACCTCCTGGACCGGCTCGCCACCCATCCCCTGCTGCGCACCAGCGCCTCCCTGGCCCTGGCCCGGGTGGCCCTGGCCAACTACTTCGCCAGCGCCGTGCTCATGCCCTACGAGCGGTTCTTCCGGGCGGCCAAGGCCGAGCGCTATGACATCGACATCCTGGCGCGACGCTTCCAGGCCAGTTTCGAGCAGGTCTGCCACCGCCTCACGACCCTGCGCCGCCCCGGGGCCGAGGGGGTCCCCTTCCACTTCCTGCGCCTGGACATCGCCGGGAATATCTCCAAGAGCTTCTCCGCCTCGGGCATCCGCTTCGCGCGCTTTTCCGGCGCCTGCCCCCGCTGGAACGCCCACGCGGCCTTCCTCACGCCCGGCCTGATCCGCACCCAGATCAGCGAGATGCCGGACGGCCGGAAGTACTTCTGCATCGCCCGCACCCTGCAGAAGGACACGGGCGGCTACCGGGGCCAGCACGCCATGCAGGCCGTGGGGCTCGGCTGCGAGATGGGCCATGCCAAGGAGCTCATCTACTCTGACGGCCTGCGCCTGGACCAGCCCCCGGTTCCCATCGGCGTCACCTGCCGCCTCTGCGAGCGCACGGACTGCGAGCAGCGCGCCTTCCCGCCCATGCAGCAGGCCTTCAAGGTGGAGGAGAACCTGCGCCGGACCAGCTTCTACGCGCGCATCGAGGGGACCTGACCGGAGGGCCGCCGAGGCTGTCCCAGCCTGGTCATGGGCTCCTCGATCCAGCGGTGCGCCAGGGCCGCGCCGAGGATCGCCAGGCCCAGGGAGAGGCTGAAGCCCAGCCCGCCGGAGAGGTGGGGCGCCACCAGCCTCATGGCGAAGGGGTGGAGCAGGTAGAGGCCGTAGCTCCAGTCGCCCAACCGAGAGAGCAGCCTCCCGATGCGCCCGGGCTCACCGTTCCGGGTGAAGGCGGCCAGGGCCACCAGGATCGTGATGAGCAGCAGGTAGCGGTACCGGAGCCACCCCGTCAGGGCCGTCAGGTGGTCGAAGAACTGGGGCGCGGGGCGCAGCAGCAGCCAGAGCAGGGGCAGGGCCAGGAGCAGGGCGACCTTGGGCTCCAGGCGCTTCCCGGTCCTGGCATGGAGGTCCGCCAGCAGTCCGCCCCAGGCCAGGAGGAAGACCTGGTTGGGGGGCCAGCACATAGGCGTGGAAGCGGTTCCAGGGGGCCTGCCCCATGACGCCGTGCAAGGTGGAGGGCAGGCTCCAGAGCCAGAGCCCCAGGGCCAGGGTCCCCAGGAACCAGAGCCCGCCCCGCTCCCGCGCCCAGGCCAGAGCCGGGTAGACGAAGTAGAGAAGGGCCACCAGGCCCACGTACCAGCCCCCGGTCACCAGGGCAAGGTTGGGATGGATGGCCCCGAAGGTGAAGGTGACGTTCTCGAGGACGTGCAGCCAGGTGGCATCGGGGCCCATGCCCAGGTGGAAGACGACATTCATGGCGCAGCCCAGGTAGAACACCGGGGCCAGCCGGAGGAAGCGCCGCAGCCAGAACCGGCCGAAGCCCTCGGTCCTGATGCGGGACCAGGTCGAGGTCCGGAACAGCAGGAAGCCGCTCAGCAGGAAGAAGGCCGAGACACCGTAGTTCCCCAGCTTCGCGGTGGCCATGTTCATGCCGGAGCCCGAGCGCGACAACTCGAACCACACGCTGAGGTGGTAGACCGCCACGCAGAGCACCAGGATGCCCCGGAGGGGATCCAGGAACCCCAGGCGGCCCTGGGGCCTAGCGGTAGCGGACAACGCCGGATCCCGGGGTCAGGCGTCCCAGCACCCAGGCGGGCTCTTCGGCCGCATGGAGGTCGGCGAGCACTTCGTCAGCCCGGTCGGCCTTCGCGACGAGCACCATGCCCACCCCCAGGTTCAGGGCCTGGCGGGCATCGTCGATCCCCAGCCCGCCCTTCTCCATGAGGAAGGTGAACAGGGCTGGAACCTCCCAGCTGGTGGTGGCGATCTCGGCGTCGAGGGACTTGGGGAGCACCCGGGGCAGGTTGTCCGTGAGGCCGCCCCCGGTGATGTGGGCCATGGCCACCAGCTTGTGGGCCCGCACCAGGGGCAGCACCGGCTTCAGGTAGCTGCGGTGGATGGCCAGCAGGGCCTGGGCCACGGTCTGGGAGGTTCCGGGCAGGGGGTCGTCCACGCCCAACTTCTCCAGGTCGAAGCAAACCTTGCGGGCCAGCGAATAGCCGTTGGTGTGCAGGCCCGAGCTGGACAGGCCGATCAGCACGTCACCCTCACCCATGGCGTCGAGCCGGGGCAGCAGGTCCGCCTCGTCCACCACGCCCACGATGGTGCCCGCCACATCCACCTCCCCTTCGGCGTAGACGCCCGGCATCTCCGCCAGTTCGCCGCCGATGAGGGCGCAGCCCGACTGGGTGCAGGCCGTGGCCATGCCTTTGACGATCTGCTCGATGACCTCCGGCTCCAGCCGCTGGGCGGCAATGTAGTCCAGGAAGAAGAGGGGTCGCGCGCCCTGCACCAGGATGTCATTGAGGCAGTGGTTCACCAGGTCCTGGCCCACCGTGTCCCAGATGCCCGCCCGCCGGGCCACCTTCATCTTGGTGCCGACGCCATCCATGCTGCTGACAAGGATGGGTTTGGTCTCCGAGAACCGGGCATCGAAGAGGCCCCCGAAGAGGCCGATGTCGCTGCGGACCCCGGGCGTGCGGGTGGCCTTCACGTGGGGCTTGATGCGGCGGAGCGCCTCGTCCTGGCGGTTGATGTCCACGCCACTGGACGCATAGCTGACCTTCTCGCTCATCCTGCCTCCCGAATCTCCCATGATCCCACAGGGTGCGCCCCGGCCGATGACCGCACCCGAGCTGAAAATGCCTATCCTTGTAGGTGTCATGGAACCAATTGCCATCAATCCCATCATTCCGGCCGCTCTGAGCGCCCTGAGTCCCTTCCAGCCCGCCCAGACCTCCGTGATCCAGGTGAGCCAGACGGGCAAAGCCTCCGGCTCCGCGGCCGCTTCCGCCCAGACCCTGGCCCAGCACCTGTTCCACCAGGCCCTCCAGTCCGCGGCCCTCTACCCCGTGTCCGAACCTGCCGCCGGCAGTGGCGGCCTGACCCAGGACATCGCGACCTCCCTGCTGTCGGCCCTGGCTCCCCCCCAGGCTCCGGCCGCCTCGGCCCCCTCGACGGAGGCCACGGCCAACCCTGCGGCGCCCCAGGCCCAGGCGGCTCCTTCCTCGGCCCCATCCGCCACGGACCTCAGCCCCCCCAGCCTCGCGGACCTCCCGGCCGGCCAGGACGCCTTCGGGACCAGCCTGAGCCCCGATTTTGCCATGGAGACCGCCTTGCGCTTCGGCGCCGGAGTCGTCGCCCAGGCCGCCACCCCCGGGACGTCCAGCACCGTCCAGGGGACGGGGCTGGTCCGGGATGCCACCGCCGTGCTGCGCCTGGAGAACCTCCAGCCCCGCGCGGGCGGACCCGGTCCCGAGGCCTTCACCCAGCCCGGCCCCCCCGCCCAGCGGGTCCTCCGGACCTACGACACCGGGTCGACCATCCCCGCCACCCAGGGCACCGGGACCGTGGACCTCCTGGCCTGAGCCTTTCACGGTTCCAGCGGTCAAGGGCGTAGACTGGCGAGATCATGCCCGACCCGTCCGTCATTTCCCTCGATCGAGCCGCGTCCGAGGCGGCGGTCCGCAACCTGCTGCTCAGCTTCGGGCTGGACCCGGAGGGGCCTGAGCTGAGGGACACGCCCGCCCGCGTGACGGACTTCTGGCGCGAGCGGCTGGCGGGATACGGGATGGACCTGGCCGCCGAACTGAAGCCCCTGCCCGGCGAGCTGGCGCCGGTCCCGGTCATCCTGGACCGCATTCCCTTCGTCAGCACCTGCGAGCACCACCTGGCCCCCTTCGAGGGCCACGCCACCGTCGGCTACCTGCCCGGAGCCGGCGGCACCGTGGGACTCAGCAAGCTTGTGCGCGTGGTGCAGGCCTATGCCTGGCGCCTGCAGGTGCAGGAACGCATGGCCCGGCAGATCGCCGACGCCCTGCTGGCCCACCTGCGCCCTTCCGCCTGGGGCGTCCAACTCGTCGCCATCCACACCTGCATGAGCCACCGGGGCGTCAAGGCCCCGGGCGTCCCGGTGCGAACCACCCTGGTGGGCGGGGCCTGGGAGACCAATCCCCCCGCCCCGTTCCGGGGCTGAGGTCCCGGGCATGTTTGAAGTCCACTCCGACCTCCAGCGGAACCGGCTCTACATCACCCTGGCCGGCTACCTCGAAGGACCCGAGCGCGAAAAGGCCATGGAACTTATCCTGGCCGAGGTGGCCAACCTGGCCCGGGGCTTCGACGTGGTCACCGACATCTCCGCGCTGCACGCCTCCAACCAGGAGGGCTTCAAGGACCTGCTGCGAATCAAGGCAGCCCTGAAGCTCAAGGGTGTGGGCCGCATCATCCGCGTCGTGAAGATCCCCCTGAGCCGCCTTCAGGTCGAGCGGATTTCCGAAGCCGCGGGGTACGAGGCGGAGAGTGTGAATAGCGTCAGCGAGGCCGACCGTCGCCTGGACGCCCCCGGGGCCCCTTCCGAGGGAGAGGCCTGACCCTCGTCAAGGCAGGGCCGGTCCCGATCACCAACCTTGCACCTTTCCGGAGACCCCATGCACTACCTGCTGCTCTATGACCTCAGCCCCGACTACCTGGCCCGCAGGACCGAGTGGCGGGACGAGCATCTGGACCTGGCCTGGCAGGCCCAGGAGCGGGGTGAGCTGGTGCTGGGCGGGGCCCTGGCGGATCCGGTGGATGGCGCCGTGCTGCTGTTCCAGGGGGATTCCCCCGAGGTGGCGAGCCGATTCGCCGAGGCCGACCCCTACGTCCTTCACGGGCTGGTGCTCCGCTGGCGCGTGCGCCCCTGGACCACGGTGGTCGGTGCCGAAGCGGCCTCACCGGTCCACCCTGCCCCCTGATCCGCCCACCTCCCCCGGTTACCCTGTCCCCATGGCGCTGCCCACCCCGGAACTGAAACTCGGCTACGAACTCTTTTCCAAGCTGCTGAACTGGGCGGCGGGGAAGCGGCAGTCGAAGCGGCTGGAGGCATTGAAATCCACCGCCTTCCAGGAACTGCTCAAGGGCGAGGGGGCGGACCTCGACCTGGTGGCCTCGGTGCTGAGGGAGATCCACAAGGCCGCGGACACCTCCACCAAGGCCATCCGGCTGGAAAGCCTCTATGCCAGCGCCACCAAGCCGCCCCCCAAGACCAGGAAGCCCGAGCGGCGGCGCCGGGAAGTCCCGGCCAAGCCCGGGCAGCGCAAACCCTGATGTCCGAGGCCCCCGGGAGTCCCAAGGAAGCGCCTGCGGAGACACGGATCTTCGTGGACGCAGACGCATGCCCAGTGAAGGAGGAGGTCTTCCGGGTGGCGACCCGCTTCGGGCTGCGGGTCCTGCTGGTCTCGAATTCCCCCCTGCGGCTCCCCCGGAATCCGCTGTTCGAGTCGGTGGTGGTGGCAAGGGGCCAGTTCGACGGCGCCGACGACTGGATCGTGGCGCAGATCACGGGCCGCGACATCGCGGTCACGGCGGACATCCCCCTGGCGGCCCGCTGCCTCGAGAAGGGGGCCCGAGCTCTGGATGCCAAGGGCCGGGTCTACTCGCCGGAGTCCATCGGCGGTGCGCTGGCCAGCCGCGAACTGATGGCCCATCTGCGGGCCATGGGTGAGATGGGAGGTGGACCTGCCCCCTTCAGCGCCAGGGACCGGTCGACCTTTCTTCAGCGCCTGGACGACCTGATCCAGGCGCTTCGGCGCGCGAAGCGCTAGACTGCCACAAGGGCTGAGTCGGCTTCACCCCGTTTTGTGATCGGAATTGCCATGGCCAGAAAGCCCAACTACAACTTCGAGAAGCGCCAGAAGGATCTGGCCCGCATCAAGAAGAAGGAAGAGAAACTGCAGAAGAAGGCCCTCAAGAAGGATGCCCAGGGCAACGACATCCCGGAGACCGAGGGCGCGGAGGAGACCGCCGCCGAAGGCCAGCCCGGGGACGACTGAACCAGGCGGTCCCGCGAACCTGAACCAATCGCAGCGGGCGCCCGGCGAGGACTCTGCTCACCTCGAGGACGTCGCGGTGTGGCGCCTCCGCAGGAACCTCAGCACGATCACATCCACCGTGGGCTGGATGATCCCCAGCCAGACCGCCCCGTAGACGAAGGAAAGCAGCACCTTCTCCCAGACCGGAACCGCCGGGATCGCCGCGCGGTACAGCCAGACCGGGAGGATGGCCGCGGGGATGCAGGTGGAGAACGTGGCGAGGAACACCGTCCGCA